>JAFZED010000025.1 GCA_017560825.1 Bacteroidales bacterium
AATAGTTCCGATGGGAACATTAGTTTTGCCAACGATAGCATCAACTCTTCCTGCTTCATAATAAATAAGGTATCTCTGGTTTTGAATACAAAGATACCTTAAGATTATTCAATCACAAACACAGGGTTTTCCCGGTGATCCCATAAAAGATTAAGATTATGAGGAAGAAGAGATCTAAAGAAGAATTCGAGAAAGCTATTCAACAATCGCATAGCATAGCAAAATGTTTTCAAACGAGTTCCGACATCTTGAAGAATAAATCCATATCTTTGTAGAAAGTCTAAAACGCATACGCTATGTCTGATATTGAAAAAATAAGATTGTTTGATAACCAGAAGATCAGAACTGTTTGGGTGGAGGAAGAGGAGGAGTGGTACTTTTCTGTCAAGGATGTTGTCACAATATTGACAGAAACGACTAATGCCAAGGACTATATTTCCAAAATGAGAAGAAGGGACGAGGAACTATCCAAAGGGTGGGGACAAATTGTCCACCCCCTTACAGTTCAGACGGCAGGAGGACCTCAAAAGGAGAACTGCGCTACACTGGAAGGGATTTTCCGTATCATCCAGTCAATCCCATCAAAGAAAGCAGAGCCGTTCAAGCAATGGATGGCAGCGGTGGCTACAGAGAGAATCAACCAGATGATTGATCCGGAGCGAAGTATAGATCAGGCGATGGCTGATTATCGACGTCTTGGTTATTCTGAATCTTGGATTACACGACGTATTAAAACCATTGAGATCCGCAAGGGACTGACAGATGAATGGAAGAGAGGCGGTATCACAAAGGAGATTGATTTTGCGATGCTGACTGACTTGATGTCAAAGACCTGGAGTGGACTGACCACTAGGGAATACAAGAAGCATAAAGGATTGACAAAAGAGAATCTTCGTGACAATATGACGAATATGGAACTGCTTCTGAATGCCCTGGCGGAAGAAACTGCTACTGAAATCAGCAAGGAACGTAATCCTCGGGGGTTGACAGAAAATGCAAGGATTGCCAAGGAGGGTGCAGATGTCGCAAAGGCCGCTCGTGAAGATGTGGAGAAACGTCTCGGAAGAAGTGTCGTTTCATCTGAGAAAGCCATCGACTACATCCAATCTCCCGAAGAACTGCCTTTTGAAAAGCCAGACGAACAATAAAGACAGATTTTACAAAAATCTTCCGCAACCGCTTCCCGTCCGGAGCACGCAAGCCCCTCTTGGAAGAAGTTCCCGGAGGGGTTTTTGTTTGGGCTATACTCCAAAAAAGAGTTATATTTGCCTTATGGCAGATAAGCTCACCCCTAGTCAGCGACATCGTTGTATGTCCCGTATTCGCGGGAAGGACACCAGACCGGAGGTTCTGGTGAGGCGGGGACTGCACGCCAGGGGTTTCAGATTCAGGCTGCAGGACAGGAAACTTCCGGGGAAGCCTGACATCACCTTGCCAAGGTGGGGTGTCGCAATAATGGTGAACGGATGCTTCTGGCACGGGCACAAGGGATGTCGATATGCAACCAAACCTCAGACGAATCCGGAATTTTGGGAGGCCAAGATTGCAAGGAACAGGCACCGTGATGAGGTGACTGAGGCACATCTGGAGGCTCTTGGCTGGACCGTCATCACTGTGTGGGAATGCGAGCTTAAGGGCAAAGAGACTGCTGAAGCGAGGCTTGAAGCCCTGGCTGATGAGATACGGCAGGCCGGAGAAAGGAGAAAGCAGTCCGAAAGCCAGAGAAGGATCAGCCGCCTGAATGCCAAGAGAGAAAGAGAACAACTGCTTGCAAGACAGGCCAGACTTGAAGAAGAGCTCAAACGCAGGTTCCCTATTCCAAGAAAAATAAAAAACGAATCCAAAAGCGAATAGACCTATATGACATTCCGCCATTTCATATTATCCCTGACCCTCTGCCTGGCGTTTTGCGTCCGCATCGATGCACAGATGCCTGAGCGTCATAGCATTGACTCCGACATCGCGGCCTTGCGCAACAATTGGATGCCGGCGTTCGATTACAGCTATGACGACTACCTCCAGTACGCACCGGCCGGGGTAATGCTCGGCCTGAAGATAAGCGGATATGAGGGCAGAAGCGAATGGGGCCGGATGCTGGTAAGCGACGGTTTTTCGGCAGCGATAATGGCAGGTACTGTAAACGGAATGAAATATTCCATAGCCCGTATGCGACCAGACGGAAGCCGCCGCAACTCTTTCCCGTCGGGCCACACAGCAACCGCCTTCCTGACGGCGACAATGCTTCATAAGGAATATGGATGGAAGGACCCGTGGATGAGCATAGGGGGATATACCGCCGCGGCCGTGACCGGCCTGTCACGCATCCTCAACAACCGCCACTGGCTAACTGACGTGATCGCAGGGGCAGGCATAGGAATAGGCTCAGTACATCTGGGCTACTACCTGACAGACAGGATCTTCGGCAACCGCCAGCTCAGCAGCGGCTACTACAGGAGCGAGCCATTCTACGACACGACTAAAAAACATTACACAGCCGAACTTGTCTTCGGCCAGCGATTCATACTCGGGGCCGATGCATATATGGACTCCGGCGAGCTGCCGATGAGAGGCGGAATGGCCGGAGTGTCTGCAGACATACCTCTCTCGCCAGGCAAGGGCCTGACCGGCAGAGCGTCTGCAAGCTCCCTCACCTACTCTTCTTCCGAAGTCACCACCCTGTACTCAATAATGGGTGGAGGATTCTACAACTTCAACTTCGCAAAAGTTATGGAACTCCAGCTGAAGGCAATGATCGGATATGCATCCGAAAACAGCAGCTCAGGCGTGTGCCTTGGAGCCGGAGCGGGACTCAACATAATCATCGCTGACAACTTCAAGGTCAAGTTCTTCACCGAGTTGGAGTCAGCCTCATTGAACCGGAATCTGCCTTGGCTCAACACCCTCATAACAGGCTTCGGCACCGGATGGTTCTGGTAACAGAAAGAACAAACTAAAAACCAACAATATATGAAAACTTTCAACATCCTTTCAGCAGCCATCCTCCTTCTGGTGGCTTCAGCCTGTTGCCAGAATCAGGCACAGAGTAGCGGGAACAATTCAGACGCAGTCATCGAGAACATAATGGCTCGCCGCAGCATCAGACAGTACAAGGACATCCCTGTAGGACGAGACACAATGAATGTCATCCTCGAATGTGGAATCAATGCCCCTAACGGCCAGAACAGACAGTCTTGGGAGGTACGCGTTGTCGATAGCCCTGCACTTATGGACGAGATCAAGGAAGCTATGGCTCAGGGCCATCCTGATATGGAGCCGAAAGCCGTAAAGGGATGCTTCAGAGATGCACCGGTTATGGTGTTCATAGCACGCGATCCTTCATATGACTTCTCGGCATACGACTGCGGCCTCCTCGCCGAAAATATGATGCTTTCAGCCTGGTCGCTCGGAATAGGTTCCATCTGCCTCGGCAGTCCGGTACGCTTCCTCACAGACAATGACGCCTGCAGGCCGGTCCTTGAAAAACTAGGCTTCAGCGCGGGCTACGAACTTTGCCTCTGCGTCGGCTTCGGCTACGCCGACGAAGCCCCTGCAGCAAAACAGCGCAACCCGGAGAAAGTAAAATTCGTAGAACCATAATCACTAATAAGCTGACAATCAACACTTTCCCCTGAATCACCTGCTCCATTTGCCGCAGGTGATTCAGGGGAAAACATTATTATTCAACCAGTTAGCGAAACTGCTAAAATGGGAAGAAGAGCGGCAGGACGATGACCATCACGACTCCCATCAGGATCTGGAGCGGAAGGCCGACCTTCACGTAGTCCATAAAGGTGTATTGTCCTGCTGACATCACCAGGGCGTTAGGCGGTGTGGAGAACGGTGAGGCGAAGCACATACTTGCAGCGACTGTCACCGCAAACATAAACGGCACCGGACTTACGCCGATCTGCATAGCACACTGGAGTGCGATAGGGGCCATAAGGACAGCTGTCACGGTGTTGCTGATGAATATGGTCATCACAGATGTGGCGGCATAGATACCTGCAAGAAGGAGGCGCGGACCGCTTGCTCCAAGACCGGTAACGATAGCACCCGAAATCATCTCCGACACACCTGTCTTCTCAAGAGCGATTGACATCGGAAGCATAGCGGCAAACAGCACTATTGTCTGCCAGTTGATGGTCTTGTAGGCTGCCTCGACACTGCGGACACAACCGGTAATCACCATCAGCACGGCTGCAAGAAGCACTGAAGTCACAGGAGCCACAGGAATGCTGTCCACAACCATCATCACGATCATAGCGACCATAATGGCAGCCGCAACAGGAGCCTTGTAGTCCAACGTCACCTTTGCAGCCTCCTGAAGTGGCTCACCCAGAACCACCCAGTTTGTAGACTCCTTCTTCATACGCGCAATGTCCTTCCACGCGCCCTGAACCAGAAGCACATCTCCGCTAAGCATCTTTACATTGCCAAGGTCATTCAATATATACTCCTTCTTTCTTCTGATACCCAGCACATTGACGCTGAACTTGCTGCGGAAGCCGGCATCGATGATGGTGCGGTTGATCATCGACGAAGAAGGCATTATGAGGATCTCCGCAACACCTATATCGAAGAAATCAAGAGAAGCATTTGAAGAGCTGCCGTCGATCTCGTCGGTATGATTGTCCAGAAGACGGAGGGTGTAGTCCTCTGCAAACTTTGCAATCATCTCAGGATCACCCGAAAGATACAGGACATCATTCTGCTTCAGCATAAGGTCAGGCGAGGCAAGCTGCTGGTTGACAGTACGCACAAACCTGTTCTGACCTGTACTGCGTCGCAGCTCAAGGACATTGATTCCGTACTCACGATAGATATTCAGATCCACTACAGTCTGACCGATAGCCTTCGAATCGTGGCTCTTGATGTGCACGCGGAAAAGGTTGTCCGACACTCCATACTCCTTCACAAGCTCCTTAAATGACTTGCCCGAATCCTTGCCATCCTTCACCTTGTCCTTGGCTGTCAGCATCTTTGTGGCAGGAAGAAGGTAGAGAATACCCACTCCAAGAGTCACGAGACCGACAGGGAGGAAGGAGAAGAAGCCAAGCGAACCGAAGCCTGCTGAGGCGAGGGTGTCGCTGACGATAAGGTTGGGCGGCGTACCGATGAGGGTCATCATACCACCCATACTGCTGGCAAAGGCCAGAGGCATAAGAAGACGGCGCGAAGAAGTACCGGCAGCAGCGGCCATACTCACAACGATAGGGAGCATAAGGGCAACTGTACCGGTGTTGCTGACAAACATTCCGATGGCCGAAGTCACGATCATAACAAGCAGGAACAGACGGAGTTCGCTGTTTCCCGCAAGGGTCATCACCTTACTTCCGATCATCTTCGCAAGGCCGGTCTGGAATATACCGCCGCCGACGATGAAAAGGCCCACCATCATTATCACAGTCGTGTTTGAGAAGCCCGACAAAGCCTCGGTCGGGTTCAGTACCTGGCACAGAAGCAGTGCCAGAAGGGCGCATATTGCCACGAGGTCAGAACGGACCTTGCCGCTGACGAACAATATGGCCGAAATCAATAATATTATAAGGGTTGCTATCATAATTCCGAAAAAGACTGCAAAGATATAAAAAAAAGAACGCACTACGCTTTCAACGGCACCGACAAGGTGTTCTTGACCTCTCCGATCACGAATATACTGTGGAGCGAACCGATACATTCCAGGTCGCCGAGAGTTCCGAGGACAAAATTCTGATAGTCCTGCATACTGCGGGCATATATCTTCAGCTGATAGTCATAATCGCCCGAAGTGTTGAAGCACTCCACTACCTCCTCTATATCCGCTATCACTGAAACAAACTGCTTGCTGAATTCCTTGCTGTGGTGCTTCAGGCGCACATTGCAGAGGACCATAAGGCCGTTTCCGGCCTTGATCGGGTCCACGACGGCGATATATTTCTTTATATATCCCTCTCTTTCAAGGCGTTTCTGCCTCTCGAACACGGGCGAGGGCGAAAGATTCACCTTCGCCGCGAGCTCCTTTGTCGTCAGTTTTGCATCCTTCTGCAGTTCACGCAGAATCAGGATGTCGGTACGATCCAATGTCTCCATATTTACAATCCAAAAAGAAAGCGTTTCACAGAATATTATTCCGTATTTTATGCCATTTCAAGCAAATATAGAATATTTTCCCGAAATATTCAGAAAGGTTGCATATATTATTCCAATATATCATCTTTGCAGCCCGATTCAGCAATAAAAATACTATCTTTGCACGTTTTTGCGCGAAGCGGATAACATACTGATTATTACTTAACTTTCGCTCTGCGAAAGACCTTATATTTGAGACCTTTAGGTCGATAGTAAGTCCTCCTCCAGGGAGGAGGATTTAGGAGGAGGGAGCAATAAACAAACAAAGGCGCGGTGGGGAGAAGTTTCGCAAGTTTCACCAGCCTTCAATTAATCAATGATTTATCACTTGCGAAACTTGAGTTATGATAAAGAAGGAATATATACATAATGATATTTTCGAGTTCGAGGCAGGCGGCAGCATCGAAGGGCTGAAAGTGGTATATCACTGCTCGGAGCGTCCTTGGCAGGAAGATGACGAAAGGAAGGTGATCTGGATCTGCCACGCGCTCACCGCAAACTCGGACGCAGAGGACTGGTGGCCAGAGCTCGTCGGACCCGGAAAACTCTTCGACACGCAGAAGTACTTCGTAGTCTGTGCAAATATGCTCGGCTCCGCCTATGGCTCCTCAGGACCTTCAAGCATAGACCCGAAGACAGGAAAGCCCTACTACTTTGACTTCCCGAAGATCACAGTACGTGACATCGTACGCGCCAATTCCCTTGTACGCAAGCACTTGGGTATCAACAAGATCGACTTTATGGTCGGCGGATCCATCGGAGGATTCCAGTCGGTAGAATGGTCGATTATGGAGCCGGAAGTCATCAAGAAGGCCGTGTATATCGCCTGCGGCACAAGAGTAACCCCTTGGCTGACAGCCTACAACGAGTCTATGAGAATGGCTCTTGAGACTGACCCTACATTCCGCGAGTGCGCAAGCCTCAAAGGCGGTGAAACAGGTCTGCGATGCGCACGAAGCATAGCCTTGATCTCATACAGAAGCTACGAGGGCTACAATGCGACCCAGTGGGAAAAGGACGAGGACTGCCTCTTTGCAGACAGGGCCGGATCTTACCAGAGATACCAGGGAAAGAAGCTCTCAGACCGTTTTGACGCATACTCCTACTACTATCTCTGCGGATCAGTGGACAGCAACAACGTCGGCAGAGGCCGCGGAGGAGTGGAGAAGGCTTTGGGAACTATCAGGACAGAATGCACCGTGATCGGTATTGACAGCGACAGGCTGTTCCCTGTGGAGGAGCAGAAGTTCATAGCTTCCTGCATCCCGGGAGCAACCTACCACGAGATCACATCGAAGTTCGGCCACGACGGCTTCCTTCTTGAGAACGACCAGCTTACATCAATCATAGAGCCGCTGCTCCCATAGATTGCAAGCCAGACACCCGACCGGAACGGGACTATGAAAAAGAAAAATTAAAAAGCATCAACACATATGCAGGTATTGAAATTCGGCGGTTCATCAGTAGCGAACGCCCAGAATATGTCTAAGGTAGTGGACATCGTAGCCAATGCCGTAGACCGCGACAGAACCATTCTTGTAGCATCGGCAATCAGCGGATGCACAGACACATTGATACAGATCGGAACCCTTGCATCCCAGCGCGACGAGACCTACAAGTCTCTCATCGACGAGCTTCAGGAGAAACACCACACAGTGATCAGGGAGTTCCTGCCTCGCGAGAAGCAGGAGGATTCCATCGAGGTGTGCGACTCACTCTTTGACTCGCTTAGAAGCATTGCACAGGGAGTGTTCCTCCTCGGAGAACTCTCCCCTGCCAGCCTCGATGCCATCCAGGGATTCGGCGAGCTCTGGTCGACAAAGATCCTCGCCACAAAGCTCGCTTCAATAGGCATATCCACAAAGTGGATCGACTCACGCCAGATCATCCGCACCTATGCCAAGGGCGACAAGAACGTAGTGGATGTCCAGAAGACATATTCACGAGTGAATGCGATGGTGGAGAACAACCCTATCACCCAGCTCTTCGTGCTTCCGGGTTTCATCGCATCAGACAAGCAGGGACGTACCACAACTCTCGGCCGCGGCGGTTCTGACTACACTGCGTCGTTATATGCCGTAGGCTGCAAGGCCCGTATCCTCGAGATATGGACAGACGTACCGGGAATGATGACGTCAAATCCGAAGGTCGTACCTACCGCACGCACAATCAGCAATATATCATATAAAGCCGCGCTCGAACTCTCGCACTTCGGAGCGAAGGTGATATATCCACCTACAATCCAGCCGGTTGTGGCCGAAGGCATTCCTATATATGTAAAGAACACCTTCGATCCTGAGGCTCACGGAACCCTCATCGAGAAAAATCCTCCGCGCAGGAAGGATCCGGTGATTGGTATATCGAACTCCGACAACATCGCCCTCCTTTCACTCGAAGGAAGCGGTATGGTCGGCATTCCTGGCTTCTCAAGCCGTCTTTTCGAGACTCTGAGCCAGAACGACATCAACATAATCCTGATCACCCAGGCATCTTCCGTACACACAATGTGTATCGCCGTTTCCGAGAAGGATGCAGAGAAGGCACGCGAAGCTGCCGACAGATGTTTTGCCTACGAGATCTCTCTGGGCAAGCTCAATCCGCTCAAGGTGGAGAAGGGATTCTCGATCGTCTGCCTTGTCGGCGATGACGTGCTCAACCACAGCGGAGCTACAGGACGTATGCTTGCGGCACTCGGAAGAAACAGTATCCCTGTAAGAGCGACAGCTCAGGGATCTTCTGAGAGAAACATCTCCGTGATCATCTCTTCATCAGACACAGACGGAGCCATCCGCACCATCCACAACGAATTCTTCGACCGCAAGAGCGGTAAGGACATCCACCTCTTCATAGCAGGATACGGAGTTGTAGGAAAGGCCCTGGTGGACATCATTTCAAAGAATAGAGACAGGATCGAGGCACGCACAGGTAGAAGACTCCACGTGTGCGGACTTGCAAACAGCCGCAGATTTGTGATCGACAAGAACGGACTCGACCTGGAGAACATATCCGCAAGACTTGCAGAAGGAGACAACGCCGCTGACGAGGCATACTTCACACAGCTTGCGACTCTTACACTTGAGAACTCTGTGTTTGTAGACTGTACTGCATCAGCAGACATCGCATTCAAGTATATGAACCTCTTCAAGAGAGGCTATTCAGTGGTTGCCTGCAACAAGATCACATTCTCGGCACCATACAAGCATTATGCAACCCTCAAGGAGGCGGCTATCGAGATCGGAGCGACCCTCCGCTACGAGACTACCGTAGGTGCAGCGCTTCCTATCCTTGAGTCAATCTCACGCAGCGTGCACAGCGGTGACGAAATCGTCCGTATCGAGGCTGTCCTCAGCGGCACCCTGAACTACATCTTCAGCAACTACGCCGGCGGCGAGGGCGGGACATTCGCGGAGGTAGTCAGGAGAGCACAGGATGCAGGCTACACAGAGCCTGACCCAAGACTCGACCTGAGCGGACGCGACGTTCTCAGAAAGCTCCTCATCCTCTCACGTGAGGCCGGAGTTCCACTCGATGAAAAGGACGTGCAGATCTCCCCTATCCTTGGAGACGAGTTCTTCGAGGGTGACGTAGATGCATTCTATGCAAAGCTTGCAGAGAACGAGGCAGAGTTCGCTGCCCGCTACAACGAAGCTGCTTCCAAGGGCCTGAGACAGAGATTTGTGGCATCACTCGTAAAGGATGAAGAGGCACCTCTTGGCTACAGAGCTAAGATCGGACTTGAGAACATCGCAGAGTCACACCCTCTCTACAGCCTCAGCGGCACAGACAACTGCGCGATCATCCAGACTGACTTCTATCCGTCGCCGCTGGTAGTGCAGGGAGCAGGCGCGGGCGCATACCAGACAGCTTCAGGTGTGTTAAACGATATCATTATGTAATTCTGTCCACGGAAAGGGGCATTTTTATGGACAAAGCTGACAATAACTACCGTCTGTCCACAAAAAGGGGCGTTTTTATGGACAGAGAAAGAAAATGAATATGGAAAAGAAGAATTATAAATTCGAGACCCTTCAGGTGAGGGCAGGACAGGAGATCGACCCTGTTTCAAAAGGCACTGCAGTTCCTATATATCAGAGTACTGCATATACCTTCGACAGTATGGAGTACGGCGCGGAGCTCTTCGAGCTGAAGCGCCCTGGCAATATATATACACGAATCACCAACACCACCAACGAGGTGTTCGAGAAGAGGATGGCGGCGCTTGAGGGCGGAGTTGCGGCTGTGTCGACAGCATCCGGCCAGTCTGCAGTGTTCCTCTCCATCACCAACATCTGCGGCCCCGGCGACAACATCGTGGCACAGCCGTTCCTCTATGGCGGCACCTTCACAATGTTCGCCATCACACTCCGCGATATGGGCATACAGGTACGCTTTGCGAAAAGCGACAGCGCCTCTGACCTCGAGGCCCTCGTAGACAGCCGCACCAAGGCCATATTCCTTGAAAACATCGGCAATCCGGCCTTCAATATTCCTGATTATGAGCCGATTGTGGAAATGGCTCGCCGCAAAGGCATATGCGTGATGGTGGACAACACCTTCGGTATGGGCGGCTACCTTTTCCGTCCGTTCGAGTGGGGTGCGAACGTGTCGATCCACTCTGCGACCAAATGGATATGCGGACACGGAACAGCACTCGGCGGAATCGTCGTGGACGGAGGCAACTTCGACTGGACTCCGGAGAAGTACCCTCTTCTGGCAGCTCCGTCAGAAAGCTATCACGGACTTGTATATAAGGAAGTGTTCGGCGACGCAGCCTTCGCAGGCCGCGTGCGCGTGGACGGACTCCGCAACATCGGACCGGCTGCCTCACCGTTCAACTCCTTCCTTATGCTCCAGGGCCTCGAGACGCTGTCGCTCAGAGCTGAGCGCTGCTGCGACAACGCCCTTGCAGTTGCAGAGTTCCTCGAGAACCACCCTGCAGTGGAAAGCGTGAACTACCCTGGCCTGAAGAGCAACCAGTACCACGAACTCGGCTGCAAGTATCTCAAGCACGGCTTCGGAGGCGTACTCACCTTCCGTGTCAAAGGAGGCTTTGAAGCAGCTGCAGCCCTCGTGACCCGCCTTGAGCTCATCCTCCACGTGGGCAGCGTAGGAGACGCCAAGTCACTGATCGTACACCCGGCATCCACAACCCACTCCCAGCTCAGCCCTGAGGAGCAGGTAGCAGCAGGCGTCTACCCAAATATGCTCCGCCTCAGCGTCGGCATAGAAAACGTGGACGACCTCATCGCAGACCTCAAAGCTGCGCTTTAAGGTCTGCTACCTTTAACCCCCAGTCGCCTGCGGCGACAGCCCCCAGGGGCATACCGACCACTCACTTCGTTCGGGTCGGGCGACATCGCTGCTTCGATGTTGCAAGCAACATCTCGCTGACGCGAGTGTCGCGGCGCTGAAGCGCCTTTGAACCTTAAGAACGAATAGAAGAAATCTTTGAGCGAAGCGATGGTAAGTATATTTTCATATTTATGTACCACCTTTGAACAAAGTGATAAGTTGATTGAAAATAATAAAAGATATAACGACAAGAACTTTGAGCGAAGCGATAGCAAGTCCCTTTCCCGAGGAAAGGGATTTAGGGATAGGGTAACGTAGATATATTTTCATATTTATGTACCACCTTTGAACAAAGTGATAAGTTGATTGACGATAATAAAAGATATAACGTTAGAAAATATGAAAGTAGCTGTAGTAGGTGCCACAGGCTTGGTTGGCACAAGAATGCTGGAAGTTCTCGCAGAGAGAAACTTCCCGGTAACAGAGCTCCTTCCGGTTGCTTCGGCAAAGTCGGTGGGACGCAAGATCACATTCCAGGGTAAGGAATGGACAGTAGTGAGCGCAGAGGAAGCTATCGCAGCACGCCCTGACCTCGCTCTTTTCTCAGCAGGCGGAAGCACATCTGCAGAGCTTGCTCCTAAATTCGCAGAGGTAGGCTGCCGCGTGGTAGACAACTCCTCACACTGGCGTATGGACCCTACCAAGAAACTCGTGGTTCCTGAAGTGAACGGAGACGTCATCGAAGCTGATGACTACATCATAGCAAACCCCAACTGTTCTACAATCCAGATGCTCCTCCCTCTGTGGCCACTCCACAAGGCATACACAATCAAGCGCGTGGTAGTGTCTACATACCAGTCTGTCACAGGAACAGGCTACAGGGCTATGGACCAGATGACCGCAGAGAGAGCGGGCGGAAAGTGGGGAGAATATGACGCCGTATACCCACATCCTATCGACCAGAACATCCTCCCTCACATCGACTCATTCCTTGAGACAGGCTACACCAAGGAGGAAATGAAGATGGTCAATGAGACTCACAAGATCTTCGGCGACGACACTATCGGAGTGTCTCCGACAACAGTCCGCGTCCCTGTACAGGGTGGTCACTCAGAGTCCATCAACCTCGAGTTCGAGAAGGAGTTCACCCTCGAGGATGTACGCAAGATGATGGAGGAGACTCCAGGCGTAACCCTTCAGGACGACCCTGCAAACAACGTTTACCCTATGCCTCTCTACGCTTGGGGCAAGAACGATGTCTTCGTAGGCCGTATCCGCCGCGACCCGTCTGTAAAGTCAGGCCTCAACTTCTGGTGTGTTGCTGACAACCTCCGCAAAGGTGCCGCAACCAACGCTGTCCAGATCGCCGAGAAACTCATCGAGAAGGGCTTCCTCCCTAAAGAGTAATGGAAAAAGTATATAGACTTACATATGCTGACACAGCTGCAACGGAGAGAATCAGCCACCTGCTGAATTCTCTCCGTTCTGCACCTGTCACCCTGGAGCACAGCCAGTTACAGGAACTGCTGACAAAAGACAGCTTCCACCTGTTCGTAGCAGAAGACGAAGAAGGCGTCATCATCGGAATGCTGACTCTCACATCCTGCAGCACACTCGCAGGAGACAAACTCTGGATAGAAGATGTAATCGTGGACGAATCCCGTCGCGGCCACGGAACCGGCAGAGCACTACTACGCGAAGCCATCTCCTACGCCCGCAACACCCTCAAAGCGATCTCCATCACCCTAACCTCAAACCCCTCCCGCACCGCAGCCCGCAGCCTCTACCGCTCCGAAGGCTTCGAAGAGTACAACACCGGGGTATTCAAAAAAGCTCTATAGCAACCCACTATACTACACATATGCCTGCCGTCGTATGAAAGCAGGCATTTAGCTTAATATGTCGATTTCCAAAGATTGCACTTATCTCAGCAGTTCATGCAGCGACGCAAGTTTCAGTTGATGTCGCGACGCAGGTTTTACGGCCCAAAAGCCTGCGTCGCTGCACTAAAGGCGGCAATCAGGTTCCGCGTATGAACCACTGAGACATTTTTTAAAGAAAATATGACACAGTGGTGGCAAAAATCACATCAAAATGATGTTTCTAGCTACTACTGTGTCGATTATTGGTATATAAATGACACAGTGGTCGACCCATAGCCTCTGCTTTCTAAGCCATATATCGCTCAAACACAGACTTCCATACCTAGCCAAACATATAGCCACCTATATCGCAACAAGTTAATATTCTGGAGATTGTATAACCCAAAGGGAGGCAGCAAGGGTGAAACCAATGGCTTCGATGAACTTTAAAACTTATGAAAATGCCGCCTCCCGAAATCAGTCTGCCTCTTATGGGATGCCGGCACAAAAGATTGGCGCAGAACAACCCATGCTGCTATAGGCTCCGCAAAAAGCCAGGCTGATAAATAGGTTGCTCCGCGCCAAAGACACGGAACCACCTACCGCCCTATCAGCCATTCAGTAAATTTTGCGGATTTATAGCAGCGACGATAGGGTTGGATATGTATTTAATTTCTATTGAATCTACATTCACTGCAAATATAGATAAACAAAAGGAAATATTAGTTATCTTGCAGAAGATATTATCAGCATTTCTATGAAAAGATTATTCTACTCAATACTATTGATCTGCCTTGTGGCAAGTTGCAGCATAAGAGATGTCCGAAACCAACTCAAGGATATCGAGTCCTACATTGCCGACCGCCCGGACAGCGCCCTTGCTGTCATCGAATCCATTGACACAACAGCCCTTAAAACCAACAGTCTCAAAGCTCACCACGCGCTCCTTCACGCAATGGCACTGGATAAGAACTACATTGATGTCAAGGATGACTCTCTTGCCCTTACTGCTGTACATTATTACCAAAAGCATGGCCAGAAGAAATATCTGGCGAGGGCACGCTATTATCTAGCATTGTCGTATTACTATAACAGACAGTACGACAAATCAATAATCGAACTCTCTAAAGCGGAACTTGTCGCGACAAAATACGATAGCTTATATTGGGGATTTGTCAAGGTTCTACAGGCGGATATACATAGCATAGATTATAATGGAATTGATGAACTTGAAGCTCTTGAGTATGCATTGAATATATATACTTCCATCAATCAGGGGTATTATATTAACAACACGAAATACAGGCTGGCAGCATCATATCTGAATAACAGGCAATATGATAAAGCGCAAACGTTATTAGATGAACTGATTAACTCCAATAATTTGGATCAGCGTATTCTAAATAAGGCGATTAAAGAGTATGCCTTTCTTATGTCTACACGTCCTGATGCAAACCACCTCTTGGCTTCATGTAATTATGAAAAAGTTGCAATAGGAGAAAGCTGTAAATATATGTCACTGCAAGATTATTGGGCATGGGCTTATTCTTTATCCAAGATTGGAGAGGCAAAGAAGTCACAAGGACTTGTTGAGGAGCTGCAGCAGATAGATTCTTCAGGTACGGCATTTTACTTTATGTATCTGATTGCAAAACACGAAAGAAGATATGGGGAAGCTTTAGAGTGCCTGGAGAGGTTTACAGAGCAGAATAACAATGAAGTCGTGCAGATTCTGAAGCAGTCAGTCTCCACCATACAGCGTGACTACTATCAGTCTCAATATGAAATTTCCAATTACAAAGCAAAAAACAGGTTGTTAATTACCATATTCATTCTTGTTGGGGCAATTATAACCATACTGTTCACAGTCCTGCTTGTCATCCGCTATAAAAAAATGAAAGAATCTGAGAAAGAGGAATACATCAGATATGCAGAAGAAGTAAATCGCCAATTGAGAGAACTTCAGAAAGACTCTTACACTTCATTGCAGAAGAAATATGTCCTGATGTATAAATCAAAATACGAAACCTTGAGAGCTTTATATGAACATTACATGATTTCTAATGGAAGAACTGACGCAGATAAAATCATGTATCGCGAGGTTACTCGTCTCATTGACGAACTTCGTAGTGACATCAAGGACAGTAAGACGCTTGAAAGGATCTTGGATAATGACCTCAATGGAATCCTCACAATTCTCCGTAACGAAATTCCTAATTTGACAAAGAAGGATCACATCCTGATTGGTTATCTCTCCATCGGATTCGATGTAGTGATGATTTCCCACTTTATGGACTGTTCACCTAATTCAATCTACATCCGAAAGAGTCGTCTAAAGAAGGCGATCGAAGATTCTGGTGCAGAGCATAAAGATGTCTTTCTAGAAATAATCGGATAAAACGGCCTTTCGGAGCATAAAAATCCCTTATTGATTATCAGTGAGTTACAAAATCGAAAGATTGCTATTTCTTTCAATTTTGCAACTCACTGATTTATAATCTATTATCTTCTTGAAAATTCCCATTTTGAAAGATTTTTGATGGTTCAAAAATTCCCTGAATCACAAGCCACACCTTAACTTTGTGGCCGAACTTTAAAATCAAAACACTTATGAAAACAAAAATCATTTTACTTATTATGGCTGTATTTCTGCCATTATCTTTCATAACATTAAAAGCTGATGATGACGTATTACAAACTAAAATCCCTTTAAATCGAGTCTTCGGAGAGAACTACGAAAAGGGTAACCGTGGTATAATCGCACTTCCAATCGATTGCTACTATGCTGCTTTTCTCTCGATCATACAGACTAACGTATCCGATAATCTCGGAGAAATCACCATCGAAGTCCTGAACACGACAACAGGAGAGACCTTCTACGAAACTTTCAACTCCACACTTACTCCACAGCACGTACTCCCAATTTCAGGTTCGGCAGGTTTTTACACGATTACATACACAATATCTGGTGGAGATGAATACATTGGAACATATATGCTTACAGATTAAACACAAAGAAAACAATGAAAGGATTATTCTATACTATATGTTTGATGTTTCTGATTATTGGTGCAAGCTCTTGTGAGCAACCAGTAGAGGAATCATATGACGTCTCATGTAAAACTTTAGAGATTGAATGCAAAATCAAGGAATGCTCTGACTTTGAGTTGCAATCATTAATTCAATCTGACGCTGAATTTATACTACTTCAGCACATAACTATCGTTGATGGGACCTTTTTTCTTAATATAAGTGAAGAAGAGGCGATGGAATTAAACATTCCCTCTTCTCTTTACGAACAATACCTCAACTATGTAAACAACTTGAATTCTGAGAAATGAAACATTTATATAAATTATTAACGATATTTGTAACAATTATCGTATCAGCCAATTCAAGGCTCTATGCGCAGAATATAGAAGCGTATTCTGAGATACGATCGGAGCTTGACCATCTGTTTGAAAATTTAGATAAAAACAGAATACCAACTGGCTACCTTTTGGAAAACGCCATAGACTATATTGATCTTACACCATATAGCGGGCAGCTATCCGACACCAATTATGTCGATCTTCCAATTTTTGAATCAATACTAAAGACTCTTCAATCATCCTCGGTGAGAAGCAACACCTCTTTGTCGGGTGTTGACATCAATGGTACTATTCATAATATGCTGGAGGATAACGAAGACGAGGTTGTTCATCTAGGTATTATTGCATATAAGTACAACTATGTCAAGCCTGACGCGTTGGAAAATAATCTGATTGGATATACCGGAGATCAAGTCTATGACAGATTCGATGTAAATGGTAATTGGCTGAATCCTTATGATGAGTCTTACGCCGTGGCTTTTGCTCCGTCAAAACACATATGCAAGGGCGAATCGATAACGTTTGATTTCGATGATTATCTGTTTACCAATCTATCTATAAGTACTATAGAGTTAGACTATGGCAACGGATATACATTAGTGACAGGAAGCAATAGCTTTTCTATACCTGAAGGATTGATAGAGTTGGCCATAAAAATAACTCTTAATGATGGCAAAGTGTTATATTCTCACAGTACTATCAATGCTATTAGGTCGAAAATGGAATTATTTGGCGACGGTATAAGTGGGCCTATTCCTTTTAATGATTCCTCTCCTTATTTAGGTTTTCCAGCAAATGCTATGGTAACTATCGACTATATTGATGGGAATACAACTTTGACCAAACCACTCATCGTCGTAGAAGGCTTTGACCCAGTAAAGCTCGCTGAACTTTTTGGAGAAGACGAGGAGCGCGGATTCTGCGACATAAGCAGTTTCAGAAGTTCATTATCATCCAGTTTAAAAAACAACTATGACATCGTATACGTCGATTGGCTCAATAGTGAATCCTATATTCAAGGAAATGCTAACCGCTTGATCGAAATCATCGAATGGGTTAATAGTCAGAAGGTAACAGATATAAAGAATGTGGTATATGGCCACAGTATGGGAGGTTTAATTGCCAGGTATGCGTTACGTAAGATGGAGCGGTCATCTATTCCTCACGAAGTTTCTACTTTCATCAGTCATGACACTCCTCATCTTGGAGTAAATCTTCCAATCGGATTCCAGTATGCTTTGTATGATATTTTTTCAAACTTTAAATTGGAATCGTTAATTGACTTTGATTTTATACTAACGTATCTCCATAGTCCTTCAGCAAAGCAAATGCTATTGCATTATGTTGCAGAGAATGGAGAACTTGACAATAGCCTTCATAACTCTTGGCTTACAGAGTTAAGGTCAATCGGATTTCCGAAAGGGGATAACCTGTATTCGCCTATTCGCAATATTGCTATATCTAATGGCGGAGTATATACGAAGGGGGATATTTTAGCCCAATTTACTGATGGATTTACTATGGATCGATATGGTTTAATACTGTCGTTATTATTAGGTTTCAGCGAATGGTATCTTCCAGATGCACTTCAAAACATTCCTATTATTCCTTTTATATTTAAGGGCGATGTTAATTGTAATGCAAATATTACAATACTTCCTTTTAATTCTTCAGCTTGTAAGGTGTATGATGCAAAAGTATCGTTAACCAAACACATAAATGCTTTTAACTGGGAGCATACTTATCATACGCACAATGTTGTTAAGTATGCTCCGACAGGAATACCAATGGATAACGTTAATGGATCGTATTATTCGTTGCCAGATTTACCAGAAGGATTCCTTGATAGTTTTAGTTATGCCCACCGTTTTATGTTTGTACCTACCGTTAGCTCATTATGCGTCGGCAGTCACAACATCAATTTGAGTTATAACGATTATCAGCAAACTTACACTAATGCTAGCAATACACCTTTTGATGATGTGTATATCACCTCCTATTCTACATCTCATCAAATGAGCCTCAGCTCAGATATGTGTAATTGGATTGAGGATAACCTCGTGGCAAGTCTCAATGGACCTATTTGTGCTGTCAGCGGTTCTGCGTATGAAATGCATAATGTAAGTGAGCCTATTGTATGGTCTACGTCAGATACAGATATAGCAACAATTTCTTCAACTGGAGTTCTGAATGTCAAATCTGCCGGATATGTTACTGTGTACGCAGATGTGAATTATGGAAGCCACACGTCGAATTTCGAGAAAAGGGTAATGACGGGTTTACCGACTTTTACTTTGACTGCAGACCGTAAATTGGAAAATGTATCATATAATGTCACTGCCAAATGCCCAATGGGTGAATTGAGTGATTTCTGGAGCGCTACAGGATTCAAGTATCAATGGGGAGTAAAAGAGGGCACCGGCAGTATTGTGTGGAGTAATCCGTCAAGTACAGGTCTGTTTTTCAACAATAGGGATGACACGATAAATATCATTTATCCCGTTGATGCCTCAACGTCCTCAAAAATGGTGTATTTTAAAATCAGCAATGATGTATATAGCGCTACATATAGCATTTCGTGCCCGATGTTGCCGATTGCAAGCCCAATAGACCCTCCGATAATCATAATGTCAGATGGAACTCTTCAACTTCCTGGCAATGAAGTGTCCATTGAGGTCAAAAGTAGTGATGTAAACACTTATAGATATATCTTCAAAGTAGCTGATATTGCTGAAATGACATTCGATTATGTTCCATCTCAAGAGGTGTTTATAAAAGAATTACTAAAGATAAGCGACTTTAAGAAAATACTCTATGATATGAAACCTTGGGGCGAAGGCACATTAAAGCTTATTGATGTTCAGATGTCAATCATTAATGATACAGGCGAAACTGTGAATAGCGGACAAGTTCTTAAGTTAATTTATCAGGAAAATTAGTAGGTTTCAGATGCAACCTTCGTTAAAGATTTACATCTATATTTAGGATTAATTTTAAAGCTTAGTATTATGAAAAAGATGTTGCTTGTGGTGCTGTTTGCTTTGGCAACGGTGTGCGCATCCGCTCAGTATAAGGGCGATGTCGCTGTGGATTCCCTGGGTGGTATTATGGTAAAGAAGGGTGGCACTCTTGTGCTTGACGGAGTAAAGGTTCGTGGTCATAATGCAGAAACTATGATACCAGAGTATTACGATCGCTGGAGAAAAGTTAATTTAGGATACAATATTGGTTTAGGATTAACTACAACAGGCTGCACTCTTTTCATTACATCAGCCGCAGCATATATGTATGCCAGAAATAACGCTCCTGCCCCACCTTCAACTTGGGCGGAACTCGTCGAGTTCTATGAGCATATTAAGAGTATTGACTCTTACCGAGACTTTATGCCTTGGGAGCGAGCATTGATAGAGAGTGCAAGGCTAAAATATTTATCATTCCCTTTCCTTGTAGCCGGCATCCCTACACTATGCGTCTACAACTCTCGTCTGAAACAACTTGCAACAGATTACAATGAAGGACACCGAAACCAGGATGTGTCTCTCAGTTTCGGTGGGCAGAATAATGGAATCGGCTTCGCTTTGAACTTCTGATTGTGATGACAATCTATGAAGTTCCTAAAAAGCAAAGACAATAATCTTCCACATCAGGATGACTGAGACGATGGTCTTCAGGCCTGTGCCGGTGATGAAGCCAAGGAAGGAGACCGACCATTGCACCGCGTTCAGCGTGGCGGCTACCTCCGGTGAGTTTGGTAAAATACATCGGGACAAAGTAGTCAATGACTGTCACGACACAGGTTTTTCAGCAGATTTCCTTGCGTCGCTGCACAAAAACACATCAGAAACCCCTATATATGTTCGCGAAACAGGCTTTTTGCCCGAAAACCCTGCGTCGCTGTACGAAAACAGTTCACAGTGATGCTTTTCTGCTCGCGACGCACGTTTCCCGGCCATTTTTCCTGCGTCGCTGTACGTGTGTGGACCACTGTGACGTTTTTGGCTCTGAAAATGACACAGCACTTATAATTTACATAGGAGTGTATATGCAGGTTTACACTATGATGTCATATCGACGGTTTACTCACACTGTCATTCCGACCGAGAGCAGCGAGTGGAGGAATCTTTCACGAGAACATCCATAAAGATGTCTCGTCTCCCTTCGGTTGCTCGACATAACATCTGAATGTCATTTCTCGAATAAGTGTAAATATGGCCACACAAGTAGAAGACACACTAAAACTTATTCATATCCAGATGTCAATCACTGATGACATAGGCGATACTGTTGAGGTAAGCCAAGTTCTTAAGTTGATTTATCGAGATAATCAGTAAGTAGCCGGTGCAACCTTTGTTGGAAATTTACATCTATATTTAGGATTAATTTTAAAGCTTAGCATTATGAAAAAGATGTCGCTTGTGGTGCTGTTTGCTTTGGCAACGGTGTGCGCATCCGCTCAGTATAAGGGCGATGTCGCTGTGGATTCCCTGGGTGGTATTATGGTAAAGAAGGGAGGTACCCTGGTGCTTGATGGAGTAAAGATTCTCGGTAATAATGCTCCCGCAGTAATGGCTGAAGATTATGATCGTTGGAGAAAGGCAGATCTAGGATATAAGATAGGTAAAGGGTTGACTATTACAGGTTCTGCGTTGCTTGCGACATCTGTAGGTTGCATTACCTATATTCTTTGTTATGATTCGCCGACTGTCAGCGAAGATAAAAGTTTGTGGGAGGTATTGGACGAACTAGACAAAGATTACTACGTTCAAGATAAATTAGCTTGCATAGCTACTATAGCTTCTTACGCTGCGATTCCTTGTATACTGGCTGGTGTTCCGACACTGTGTGTATATAACTCTCGATTGAAACAACTTGCAACAGATTACAACGAAGGACATCGAAGCCAAGACATATCTCTCAGCTTCGGTGGTCAGAATAACGGAATCGGTTTTGCCTTGAATTTCTGATTGTGACGAGTGGGGATAACTATCCTAAAAAGCAAAGACAATTATCTTCCACATCAGGATGACTGAGACGATGGTCTTCAGGCCTGTGCCGGTGATGAAGCCGAGGAAGGAGCCGACTGCGGCCTTGAGGGCCTGGGAGGCTCCTTTGTCGTTGTAATAGAGTTCCATCAGGAAGGCACCCAGGAAGGAGCCGAGGATCATTCCTATCGGTGTGAAAATGATACCGAGAAGGAGGCCGACCATTGCACCGCGTTCGGCGTGGCGGCTGCCGCCGGTAAGCTTGGTGAAATACATCGGGACAAAGTAGTCTATGATTGACACGACTGCCACAACCACTCCCCAGACAAGGAGCATCTTCGTAGTGACGGGATCACCTGCGGCATTGGTGCCGTTGCCCCATATATACAAAAGGAGAAGGCCCACCCAGCTTATGGGCGTCCCGGGCAGTCCCGGCAGAATACTGCCTAATATGCCGACAATTCCGGCAACTATTGCCAATATTGATATAACAATATCCATAACCCTTCGAATTTGTTTGCCATTAAAAATATGGCCACACATGTAGAAGACATGCCACCCCCGGCTAGGGGGTGCCACAGCGCCGTCAGGCGTAGTGGCGGGGGTCTTCGGAATGTGTGGTCGTATTTTTATTCCTGTGCCATTATATCCTCAATATCAGATGATTTGATCGGCAGGCGGTGAGGGCCGAGACGGCGGGCGCCTTCCGGTGTCACCAGAACGTCGTCCTCAAGGCGGATGCCGCCGAAGTCGTAGTAACCCTCGAGCTTCGAGTAATTGACGAAGCCCTTGTCGGTTCCTTCCCTCTTCCACTGCTCGATGAGGGCAGGAATGAAATATATTCCCGGCTCGTCAGAGATCACGTGTCCCGGCTTGAGGTTGCGCGCCATACGGAGGTTGCCCATTCCCAGAAGCGGCGAACGCTGGCGCTCGTCTCCGTAGCCCACGTAGTTCTCGCCCAGGTCCTCCATATCGTGTACATCCATACCCATATTGTGACCAAGTCCGTGAGGCATAAAGAGGCCGGAGATACCGCAGGCCACCATTTCATCCACATCACCTCGTACAAAGTCGAGAGCCTTTAGCTGCTCAAGCATATAGCGGACTGTCGCGCAGTGCACATCCCAATACGATGTGCCCGGCCTTGTGAGGCTGAATGCAAGTTCATTCGCCTGCTCCACTATATCATAGATCTCACGCTGCTTTGTCGTGAACTTTCCGCTGCAAGGATAGGTGCGGGTGAAGTCGGAAGCATAGTGAGTGTTGCTCTCCGCGCCGGCGTCCACCACCAGGAGGCGTCCCGGAGTGATGATCTGATGGTGCGAGTGATTGTGAAGGGTCTCTCCGTTCTGTGAGAGGATAGTGGTGAAGGAAGGTCCCCAGCCCTTAGAATAGGTAACGCCCTCCATTCTTCCCACAATTTCCTGCTCGAGCACTCCCGGCTTGCAGCCGCGACGTGCCTCTGTATGCATCCAATAGCCGATTTCAGCAGCCTTGTCAAGTTCCTCTATCTCACATTCCTCCTTGATCAGACGCATCGAGACCACAGCCTTGACAAGTTCTTCCGATGCTCCGCCTTCCGCTGCAGGAGCCACCTTGCGCACAGCGGCATTGGAAGCGCCCGTAAGCTCTGCCAGGGTCATCTGGTTGTAGTACCTTGCAGGGGGCAGGAAGTGCACCTGACGGCCTCCTGCGACAGCTGCAGCTACAGCCTTATGAAAATCAGCAAGAGGAGCAGTCGCAGCACATCCGATGAGGACACCCTTGGAAGCCACCGTAGGCTGAGGGCCCATCCAGATGATGTCGTCTATGTCCACATCGTTTCCATAAAGACACTCGCCTGCTGTGTCCAGATCAAGGACCGCAGCGAACCAAGGCTCATCTATTCCCCAATAGTAGAGGAAGTTGCTGTCCTGACGGAACTTGTAGTCATTGCCACGGTAGTTGGTCGCGGCATCCACATTGCCGAGGAACACAGCGATGCCGTGCGCTCCCTGAGCCGCCATCCTCTCAACGAGAGTGCGGCGCCTGTTTGCATATACTTCTGAACTGAACATATTTTTTACAATTTATTTTCGTCAATCGTACAAATATAAGAAACTGTTCCGTTTATGTCAATATTTCTTACTCAAGTTTCGCAAGTGATAAACTATTGATCTGTTGAAGGTTGTCGATGTTTGCGAAACTCCTACCCACCGCACCCTCTATATCTACGTTACCCTCCTCCTAAATCCTCCTCCTCGGGAGGAGGACTTACTATCGACCTAATGGTCTCAAAAATAAGATACTTTCGCACTTGCGAAAGTTATATTTCTTATTTTTGCATTCACATCAGAAATACTATACCATATGCATTCAAGACTTTTGACCATCGTGGCACTGACGGTCCTCACGCTGACACAGCTCCACGCCGCTGCCCAGGACGACTGGGCTAACATAGGAAGATATGCCAAGGCAAACTCCGAAGTCACCGTGCAGCCCAAGGCTGTATTTATGGGAGACAGCATCACACAGTGCTGGTGGGATGCCGACCAGAACTTCTTCACATCCAACAATTTCCTCTGCAGGGGAATTTCCGGCCAGACAACTTCCCATATGCTCGTCAGAATGAGAAAGGACGTCGTTGACCATCACCCGAAATATGTAGTGATCCTGGCCGGCACCAACGACATCGCAAAGAACAACGGCTTCATCGAAGTGGACGACATCTATGGCAACATCGTGTCAATGTGCGAGATAGCAAAGGCCAACAGGATCAAGCCCGTAATCTGCTCGGTACTTCCGGTAAAGCAATACAAATGGAGACCCGAAGTCACCGACTGTGCGGACAGGATCATCAGGCTGAACGCTATGCTGAAGGAATATGCCCGCAAGAACAAGGTCACTTACGTCGACTATCATTCGGCAATGAAGGACGAGGAAAACGGACTTCCTGAAAAATGGTCATATGACGGAGTACACCTCAACGGTGAAGGATATGACGTCATCGAAAGCCTCATCTTGAAGGCTATCAAATAGTTGCAAGAATATCAAATGCAGCCTTCGCCTCCACGGTGAAGGCTATTTTCATATATGGGGCAGAGGCGTCGAAACCGTCGAACAGGACATAGTCCACGAATGCGTCGTGGTTGGTGTTCGGGCTCACCGGAGAGTCCTTTACTGCTGCAAGTGACCATTTATGGCCGTCTTCACTGGTGAAAAGGAAGATTTTTGACGGAGGTACTATTCCATCCTTATGGGAGTTGAGCATACGCACAAGCAGTCTGCCGGCTTTGCCGCCATCAGACGGGATTGCTATCTCGTGGGTACCTTTCTCATAGAAAGTCCATCGTGGGTCGGACGGGTCTTCCGAAGCCGCAGGGCCATAGGCACCTGCATAAGAGGCTTCTGCCGCCTTCCAGTACATAGAACCGTTCTTCCAGGCCATATATTCCTTATGAAACTCCTGGGACCAATGCGGCTGACCGAGCTGATATGGCGACGAAGGGTCCTCCACCAGGCCACAGAATATAAATGATATTATCTTTTCGGCCCCTCCTGCAGTCGCAGCGACCTGCTGCGCGAGGAAACGGCTGTACGGAGCCGGTATCAGGGCTGATGACCTGTCATTGGTTCCCTTTTCCCAGGCGAATGACTCGCAGTTGGCCCACATCTGGATGCCTGTCTTGTCGTGGATAGCACGGAGCTTCTTCCAGTTCTCCCTCAAGCGCGGCAGAGGGTAACGTTCACGGACACAGCCGATTTCATCCTGATAAGCTATTATATCCACGGTCAGGCGTGCGATCTGCTGCTCATAGCGAGGGTCCTCAAAGTCGGAGTTGAAGATACCGTACGGAGAAATCATAATCTTTGCAGAAGGAGTCAATTCACGCGCACGGGCGGTGAGCGCATTCACTGCCTCTACGGCATAATCGGTAAGCACCGGACCGAAGCAGTCCTCGACAGGAAGATACCAGCCGTACATAGCCGGATGGTCTCCGTATATTCCTGCAAGCTCCTCCATCATCTGGATCTGGCGTCCCTTGATCTTCGGGTCACGCAGGTTGTCATCCTGATCCTTCGCCCAACCTGTGCTCATAAACACCTTCATTCCGCACTTAGCCGCCTCGTCCATAATCGCATCCACCGGGCTCTGGCGCCAAGACGGATAGTGCCAGTCCATAAGCTTTGAAGGATAATAGGCTCTGCACTCGTTGGCCACGGACATAAACACGAGATACTCCATACCCATCGAATGCATCTCACGCACCTTGGCAGCCCACATCTGAGGGTCTGTGTGGTCGATGAACTGAGGGTTGGTGTACTTGTTCCGCACATCCTGATAAGGAAGGTTGATGAAGGTTCCGGTGACCGGAAGGGTCTCCTTCACTTCTGCAGAACAATCACCACAGTTGCACACATTTCCACGTTTACCGGCATCGCCGCAAGATGTGAGGGCGGCAAGCGCCACAAGAAAGGCTAAGATCAGATTCTTCATTTTTTCGCATTTTATGCAAATGTACATTTTTATCACTAAATTTACACGAGAAAAGGGCTTATATAAAACGAACTCATCGAAATGAAACGCAGAGAATTTCTAAAGACCGCGACACTTACAGCAGCTGCTGCAGGACTTGCCGGCACAGGTCTGGTCAGTTGCAGTGCAGGACAATCATCAGGAAAACCATTCAATATAAGCAAGCTCGGCACAGGCAGGCTCAAACTCAGCTTCCAGCCATACGAACTCCAGCTAAGACACACCTTTACCGTCTCGTCGTACTCCCGCAAGGCCACGCCCGGAGTACAGGTAAGGATTGATTATGAAGGATATACGGGATATGGCGAAGCGTCAATGCCGCCGTACCTTGGCCAAAGCGTCGAGACCGTCACAGCCTTCCTCTCGCGAGTGAATCTGGAACAGTTCAACGACCCTTTCCGCCTCGAAGAGATTCTGGCATATATAGACAGCCTCTCGCCGGGCGACGGCGCGGCCAAAGCCGCCATCGACATAGCCCTTCACGACCTGGTGGGCAAGCTCATCGGCCAGCCGTGGTGGAGACTGTGGGGACTGGATCCGTCCAAGGCGCCTGACACGACATTCACCATCGGCATAGACACTCCCGAAGTGGTGCGCGAAAAGACCCGCGAATGTGCCGACCGATTCAACATCCTCAAGGTCAAGGTGGGCCTGGATAACGACAAGGAGATGATCAGGACAATACGCGAAGTGACCGACCTGCCGTTGGCGGTTGACGCCAACCAGGGATGGAAGGACCGCGAAGAGGCTCTTGACGAGATATATTGGCTCAAGGAGCACGGTATCGTGATGGTGGAGCAGCCGATGGCAAAGGAGCGTCTGGACGACAATGCGTGGATAACCGAACGCAGCCCGCTGCCTATCTTCGCCGATGAGGCCATCCAGCGCCTTGCAGATATCCCTTCCATAAAGGGAGCCTACCACGGCATAAACATAAAGCTGATGAAATGCACAGGTATGCGTGAAGCCTGGAAAATGGTGAACTACGCACGTGCGGAGGGTATGAAGGTTATGATAGGATGTATGACGGAAACATCTTGTGCGGTTTCGGCCGCAGCCCAGCTCTCCCCTGCAGTAGACTTCGCCGACCTGGATGGTAATCTGCTGATTACCAACGACCTCTTTAAGGGAATGGAGGTAGTTGACGGCAAGATAACCCTGTCGGACACACCGGGCATAGGCCTGACAAAGCTATAAAATCAGATAAATGAACCATTGTGAACTTGAATATATCTCATTAAGGCAGTTTCTTTGCAATAAGGTTAGTCCAAAAGAAACTGCCCTTAAAGAATTGAATTAAAAAATTGTGTGAGATTGTGTTCAGTTCAAGACAAATCGTATCTTTGTGATATGATTCGTCTTCTGAAAGAGAGATTTAGCGTATGCGCATTGCTTCTGGCAATGTGCATATCGTGTGTACAGAGGCCTGATATCGAAGGCACCCTGCCTCCTGAAATACATTCGGTACACCTGTCTCTCTCCGAAACCACTGCTATTCTTGAGGCGCAGATCAGATCACACAACAGCAGTTTCCTTGAAGCAGGATTCTATTTTGGAGCTGCCAAAGACAAGATGGAGAAGCGCCCTTGCCAGGCGCACGGATCCACCTTCAGTCTGACATCAGAAGGACTGGCTTATGAGACAGACTATTACTACTGTGCTTACATAAGCAACGGAATAAATGAGATAAAGACGGACATCCTGAAGTTCACCACAGGCGAAGAACCGATTTTCATCAGAAACATCGAGTTTGAAGACCCTTACGCCGAGCTGCTGTGCATCAGACATTATGACTCCAACCGTGACGGCTATCTGTCTTACGAGGAGGCAGCACAGGTAACATCGGTCGAGCAGCTGGGTGACGAAGCAAACAGAAAGAACATCGTGTCTTTCAACGAGCTGAAGCACTTCACATCGCTGAGAGAGTTCAGCCTTCCGGGCTGCCACAGCATAAGAAGTGTGACATTGCCGGAGAATCTGGAGACTATCGGTGAAGATGCATTCAACGAATGGGAGAGCATCAAAGAGATAACCATTCCGGACAATGTAAGGATCATAGAAGAGCACGCGTTCAGCCAGATGGGAGCCCTTGAAAGTCTTCAACTGCCGGACAGCCTGAAACGCATAAGTTCCTTTGCCATAATGCACTGCGACAAGCTGGAGGAACTGCATTTTCCAGAAAGGACTGACACGATAGAGGCGGGAGCTGTCTACCGCTGTCCTAATGTAAGCAGATTCACCGGAGCTATGGCAACTGAGGACGGCCGACTGCTTGTGAAAGATGACATTGTACTGTGTTTTGCACCCGGTGGACTGGAGACCTTCACCATACCGGAAAACATCATCGCCCTCGGATCCAACTCGATGAGAGGAGCCGCGCAGCTGAAGGAACTTCACATCGGAAGCAGCCTGATGATGATCGGAGAGAACGCTGTAGCCGAAATGAGTTCTCTCGAAAAGATGACTTTAAGGAGAAAGACACCACCCCTCTGCCTGAATGAGCCGAGGCTGAACAAGACACTTGAGATATATGTTCCGGCAGAAGCGCTGGAAGACTACAAAATAACCATACACTGGAGGAACTACAGGACAAACATCCATCCTCTGGAAGAATATACAACTAACTGATTATGTCAGCAACAAACATTCCCGAACTCTCTCACCTCCTTTCGGAGGTAGAAAGGACATATGGACGAAGGATCGCCACCTCGACTGACTTCGAGGCCCTGTCTGTGATGATCGAGCACCAGACCAGGGAGTTGATTTCGGCTTCCACTCTGAAAAGGCTGTGGGGCTACGTGACTCTGAATCCTACTCCAAGGATGACAACCCTGGATGTGCTGGCAAGATACATCGGCCAGTCAAGCTTCAAGAAGTTCTGCGAAGTGCTGAAGGAGTCAAACATCTCGGTCTCAGGATTCTTCACATCAAGGTGCATTTTGGCTTCCGACCTTGAAGCCGGAGACAAGATCGCTGTCGGATGGGCTCCGAACCGACTTGTGACACTCTCATATAAAGGCAATTACGAATTTGAGGTGATAACATCAGAGAACTCGCAGCTCATCGCCGGAGACGTGCTTGAAATGAATGAAGTGACTATGGGCTACCCCCTTGTCGTTCCAAGAATCCTTCGTAACGGAAATTACACCCCGTCCTACATAGCAGGAAGAAACGGAGGCATAAACCATCTTAAAAAGATATAGAAACCTATTTTATCTCGCCGGAAGCGGCATTCAGAAGAGCATCCAGAGAGGCATTGTCGATGTACTCCTCTGGATTTTTCTTTTCCTCAGCAGGTGCGGGTTCCTCATTTACAAAGACTGTGTCGGCAGGATCTTCGCTGGCAGTTTCCTCTTCTACCGCATCCTCAAGACCTGCATTCTCGGGAACGACAGTCTCCACCACCGAAGGTTCAACAGTCTCCGATCCCTCTCTGAGAAGACTGAGAGACAGTACCGCCAAGCCCAGAAAACAAAGAGCAACGGCAATATTGACAGAATTAATTGCAAAATTCCTGTT
This sequence comes from Bacteroidales bacterium, assembly GCA_017560825.1. Taxonomy (GTDB): domain Bacteria; phylum Bacteroidota; class Bacteroidia; order Bacteroidales; family UBA932; genus Cryptobacteroides. The sequence continues at coordinate 29,651 of JAFZED010000025.1, forward strand.
GAGATCCTCAAACAGTTCAGCCGCCGTACTGTAACGTTCATCCCTGTCACGCTTTAGACACTTCTTCACAGCCTTGCCCTTGAAGCCCATTTCACCCAGAATGACACCCAGGGACCACAGGTCACTACGTCCGTCTATCTGCTCTCCTGCTAGAAGCTCGGGAGAGGCGTACATCCTGGTTCCGGCAGGAGCCTTGAATGAAGCGTATGAATCCGAATCCGAAAGGCCGAAGTCAATGATCTTCACATTGTTGCCATTGTGGGTCACAATGATGTTCTCAGGCTTAAGGTCGCGATGGTACACCTGCTTCTGCGCCATATAATCAAGGGCATCGCAAAGCTCGCGGACCACCTTCATTGCAAGTTTCTTATCCCTCCTGAGCTGCGGCAGCATCTGCTCGAGGGTGACACCGTCGACCCATTCCATCACGATGACATTGCCGATTTCGGGGATATATGAATATGCATAATACTGGCATATATGCCCGTGCTGAAGCGAGAAACCTATGTTGAAGTCCTTGCGGAGAAGGTCCTCGTACATCATATTACCGACATATTCGGGCTTTAGAGCCTTATAGACAAAGAGACGTCCGTTCCTGCTTGCCCTGTAGAGGTCGTTGAAGCCGTCACGGGACGAATGAAAGAGCTCCATCTCCTGAGAAGAGACGAAGTCATCAACGCCACCAGGCGTAAAAAATCCGGACGGTCCAAACATAAAATAACGTCAATATCAAGTCAAAGATAGTGAATATTTGACATTAATCGATTTTCGTGGAAATATTTAGACACTTTATTTTTATATTTGTGAGTTATGAGTGTGTGGTTTCGACATATCTTCTGTACTCTGGTCCTTATTCTTACCACCTGTGCCGCCAAGGCACAGGAAAACATCGGCATTGATGTACTTCTGGACAGGTATCAGAGGTCGTGCGAGGAGTGTCTGAACCTTCGCGACAGAGTTGAAGGCGGAGAAAAGATCCCCACAGAAGAAGCCGAGAATATGGTTCAGAAATTCATCAACCTGAACCGTCTGCTCAATGATATGGCTCCGGAACTGAATGACACTCAGATGACTCGTTTCAAGGCAATAGGCAACTGGTTCCGCACAGGCAATAAGCCTTTGGCCCTCAACCAGATGCCTCTTTCAAGAGTTACAGCAGCACTCCCTTCCGCAAAGGCTGTCACATATTCAGAAAACTTCATACTTCCGCTGCCGGCACAGACCGCTCCGCTCAGTGCCGCCCGGGCCGAGATTCGCATATACATATTGCCCTCGATTTCATTCTTCCCAAGAACGTACGGCGCTATGGCAGGAGTACAATCCGGAAGATGGGGAGGATATGCAAGATTCGCCGGCCGCTTCAATGCGGCCACTCCGTCATATTCCTGCACTGATGAAGGAATCCTTGACAACGGCAGCACTATCTGGCCAAATGGGGAAAGCGCGGAAAAGGCACTTCAGATCACTGCCGGACCGTTGTATGGGCTGAACAGCTGGCTTGACATATATGCCGGCCTCGGCTATGGAAGGTACCAGGTCTTATGGCAGGATATCGACGGCAACTGGGCCTCTGTCGGGCAGGGTCTGCGAGGACTCTGCACTGAAGCCGGAGCCCTCGCATCCTGGAAGAACTTCACCTTCGGTGCAGGTGTTTCCACGATTTCATTCCGCAGTCTCACTCCGACTTTGTCACTCGGAATCAACTTCTAAGATTTTTTCGTAGAAAAAGTGCTCAAAAGGCACCCGAAACGGAGCATAATTCGAGAACTTTTTTCTAATTTTGACTGATTTTTCGTTAAAATGCAGATGAACTAACCTTATTTGTACATAGATGAAGAGATTTCTGGTCTTTTTGGGGATTGTCCTTTCGACAATCTGCTCTGTAGTCAGGGCACAGGAAGTAGATTACATTCCAGACATATCTTTAGATATGCGAGGCGGATACGCACAGGACTTCTCAGGAGGAGCCGGGCGTTTTTTCGGTGACGGTCTCTACCTGAATGTGGATGGAATCATCAGCAGCAGTCTGTCATACAGTTTCAACCACAGGTTGGCATCAAGCTACTACGAAGACAATTCCGGATTCAACGGAACAAACTGGCTCACCCTTACATACGAAACAGGTGACTTTGCCTTCACAGCGGGCAAGGATGGCCTGCTGTTCGGTAGCTTTGAGTATGACGCCTACGACCTCGACTCCTACTACGATATGAATTCCGCTTTCTACAACGAATTCGACTGCTGGCAGTGGGGCGTTTCAGCTGCGTGGTACCCTGCAGAAGATCACGAATTCCTGCTTCAGGTGGCCAGATCTCCCCTTTCAGATGAAAATGTTTCCATCGCGGCAGGATGGAGAGGCAGCTGGGAAGGATTCGAATCCTATTGGACCGCCAACTTGTGGGGAAAAGACAGAGGAATGATTCCTGCCGTCGCGCTCGGCAACCGCTTCACCTTCGGAAACCTCACGGTTGACCTCGACCTCTCAGCCAGATTCGGAGACACATACCTCAGCGGAGCCGCCGCGATTCTTGCTCCATCCTATCAGATTGGAGAATGGGGAAGGGCATTTACCAAAATCGGAATAGATCGGGACAACACGTTTTTCGGATGCGGATTCGAGTACTTCCCTCTCAAGGAGAACAAAAGCATACGCCTCCACGCAGCATACACCTGCAACGACTACACAGTCGGCAATATGATCAACATCGGCCTCACCTGGAAGCTGAATGTGACCCAGACAATCAAGAACATATTCACAAAGCTTAACTGATAAAAGATGAAAGAACATATCATTGAGTTCAAGAACATCTCTAAGAGTTTCGGAGACAAGTGCATCCTCAACGATGTAAGCCTTAATGTGAAGAAAGGCGAGTTCCTCACCATCCTCGGCCCTTCGGGCTGCGGAAAGACCACCTTGCTCCGACTTCTTGCCGGTTTCGGCTCCCCTGATTCCGGAGAGATCCTTATCAATGGAGAAAATATAACAGACTTCCCACCGCACCTGCGTCCTGTGAACACGGTGTTCCAGCGCTATGCCCTCTTCCCACATCTAGATGTGTACGAGAACATAGCCTTCGGCCTGAAGCTTCAGAAGATGCCGACAGACGCCATCGACAAGAGGGTGCGCAACGTTCTCAAGATGGTGAGCCTCACCGACTATGAGGACAGAGATGTGGAGTCACTTTCAGGAGGTCAGCAGCAGCGCGTCGCCATTGCCCGCGCCATCGCCAACCAGCCTAAGGTGCTGCTTCTGGACGAGCCTCTTGCAGCACTCGACCTGAAGATGCGCAAGGATATGCAGATCGAGCTCAAGGAAATGCACAAGAAGCTCGGCATCACCTTCGTCTATGTGACCCACGACCAGGAGGAGGCCCTTACGCTTTCTGACACCATCATCGTTATGAACGAGGGTAAGATCCAGCAGATCGGTACCCCTACAGACATATACAACGAGCCGCAGAATGCCTTCGTGGCAGACTTCATCGGTGAATCCAACATTCTCAACGGAAAGATGATCAAGGACAAGCTCGTGGAATTCGTAGGCCACGAATTCGAGTGCGTGGACGAGGGATTCGGCGAGAATGTGGACGTAGATGTGGTTGTCCGTCCTGAGGACATCTACATTATGAACAAAGTCGAGGGCGCTCAGCTCACAGCAAAGGTAAAGTCCTGCACATTCAAGGGAGTGCATTACGAGATGTTCGTGGACACCGACAAGGGCTACGAGCTTATGATCCAGGACTACAATGCATTCGAGCCAGACTCTGAAGTGGGTCTGCTCATAAGACCTGCCGACATCCAGGTAATGCACAAGGAAAGGACCTGCAACACATTTGAGGGCGAAATGGTCGACGAAACCCACGTCAAGTTCCTGTATGAGACCTTCGAATGTCTGCCTCAGAGCGGATTTGCAGCCGGCGACAAGGTGAAGGTGGAAGTGGCATTCTCGAAGATAGACCTCATAGACCACCCTGAAGACGGTATGCTCTCGGGAGACGTGTATTTCCTTCTTTACAAGGGAGACCACTACCATCTGACCATTATGACTGACGACGGAGACCACATCTGGGTGGACACCAACGACATCTGGGACAAGGGAGACCTTGTAGGTATCAACATAGCCCCTCAGGACATTAAGATTGTTAAGTGCAATGACTAAAAGAAGTACCTGGGCACTGCCCTACGCAATATTCCTGGTGTTCTTTGTCGCCCTGCCTCTGTGCCTGATCATATTCTATGCTTTCCAGGACGGAGCCGGCAACTTCACATTGGACAACTTCACCAAGTTCTTTACCGACGCTGACGCGATCGGCACATTCGCGCTTTCGCTCGAAGTCGCGATAGAGAACACGGCCATATGCATACTGCTGGGCTATCCCGCAGCCTGGATCCTTGCCAACAAGAAGCTGAACAAAAGCGCCGTGACCATAGTCCTGTTCATCCTGCCTATGTGGATCAACGCCCTTATGCGAACCCTCGCGACCGCCGAACTCTTCCATATGCTCGGAATCCAGCTCGGCAAGGGCACCCTCCTGATAGGTATGGTATATGACTACCTTCCGTTTATGATATATCCTATCTACAACATCCTCAACAAGATGGACAAGTCATATGCGGAAGCGGCCGCCGACCTCGGCGCAACACCTTGGCAGGTGTTCTGGAAGGTGCAGGTCCCACTTTCAATGCCGGGAGTGATCAGCGGCGTTATGATGGTGTTTATGCCTACAGTCAGCACATTCGCCATCTCGGAGTTCCTTACCAACAACAAGATAAAGCTCTTCGGAACCATCATCCAGGAGAACATCAACTCATCGATGTGGAACTACGGAGCCGCACTTTCACTGGTAATGCTCGTGATCATAGGTATAACATCCTTATTGCAGGACAATAAGAAAGAAGACGTCAGCGGAGGGATTGTATAGGTATGAAAAGATTTTTTGCACAGTGTTATATATGGTTGCTGCTGATAGTGCTCTATGCGCCTATCGTGTTCATCGCCATCTTCTCGTTTACAGAAAGCAAGGTACTCGGCAACTGGACAGGCTTCTCGACCAAGCTCTACAGCAACCTTTTTACAGGTGATATGCAGGGCACAGGCTCGCTTATGCTTGCAATCGAGAACACTCTCATAATCGCTCTCATTGCAGCCATCGTATCTACGGTTCTCGGCACTATAGCCGCCATCGGAATCCACAATATGAGGGGAAAGACAAAACAGGCGATCACCTTTATGAACAACATTCCGATGCTGAATCCGGACATCATCACCGGCGTATCGCTCTTCCTGCTGTTTGTTTTCCTTCACATCAGCCAGGGATATGCGACAGTCGTGCTCGCACATATCACCTTCTGTACACCGTACGTCGTGCTGAACGTGCTCCCAAGACTGACACAGATGAATCCGAACATTTACGAAGCCGCTCTTGACCTTGGAGCCACTCCGTTCCAGGCGCTGAGAAAGGTGCTCCTGCCTCTTCTCAAGCCAGGTATGATTTCGGGATTCATCCTTGCCTTCACGATGTCCCTTGACGACTTTGCAGTCACATTCTTCACAAGAGGAACCATCGGACTGGACACTCTCTCTACCTACATCTACACAGATGCCCGCAAGGGAGGTCTTACCCCTGAGCTGCGTCCTCTGATCACTCTTATGTTCGTAGGTATCCTCATACTTCTGATCGTGATCAACATAAGGAACATCCGCAACTCAAAGAAAGAAGAATAAGATGAAGAAATTATTATATATGATTGCAGCCGCACTTCTTATCGCCGGCTGCTCAGAAGACAGGGAACACATCCTGAAGGTCTACAACTGGGGCGACTACATCGATGAAGAACTCATCGATGAGTTTGAAGTCTGGTACGAGGAACAGACCGGAGAGCCTGTAGAAATCATCTACCAGACCTTCGACATCAACGAGACAATGCTCTCGAAGATCGAGCTCGGTCACGAAGACTACGACGTAGTCTGTCCTTCAGACTACATCATCGAGCGAATGCTTGCCAACGACCTCCTGCTGCCCCTTGAAAGAGATTTCGGAGAGACTCCGGACTACACCGGCAATATGGCTCCATTCATCTACGACAAGCTCGCAGAGGTGCAGGGAAACGGCAAGAATGCCAACGACTATTGCGTGGGTTATATGTGGGGCACAGTAGGACTGATCTACAACCCGAAATACATACCTGAAGAGGAGACCAAAAGCTGGGATGTGCTGAAAAATCCTGCCTACAAGGGCAAAATCCTGATGAAGGACGCATTCAGGGACGTATATACCACAATGCACATATCTCTCAACAGAGAGGCTATTGAGGCCGGAGAAAAGGATCTCAAGACTCTGACCTTCGACACCTCCGCCGAATCTATAGAGCGTGTCGAGAATTACCTTCTCTCATTCAAGGAGTCCGTATGCGGCTGGGAAGCTGACTTCGGAAAAGAGCAGATGACCAAGGAACTCGCCTGGATAAATCTGTCCTGGAGCGGCGACGCCCAGTGGGCCATAGATGAGGCCGCAGACATAGGAATGGAGCTTAAATATGCCATCCCTGAATCAGGAAGTTCAGTGTGGTTCGACGGATGGGTAATCCCTAAATACGCCCAGAACACAAAGGCCGCAAGGTACTTCATCAACTTTATGTGCAAGCCTGAGAACGCGCTCAGAAATATGGATATGACAGGCTATGTAAGCGTCATCGGAGACCGTCAGATTCTCGAGGCTATGAGCGATTCTACTGAGTATGCTCCAATAGATGCAAGCTACTTCTTCGGTCCCGAAGCTGACAGTGCGTACGTAAATCCTGTTATGTACCCAGACAGAAAGGTAATCGAGCGTTGCGGAATGATGCACGACGGCGGCACAGAAGACCTCCTCAAGATGTGGTCACGCATAAAAGGCGACAGTGCCTCAGCCTGGACCTACATCCTCATCTGCATCGTGTTTGCAGGACTGATCTTCGCTGTAATCTACAAGTACACTAAAAAGAGGTACAGAAGACGCAGATACGCCAAGAGAAGAAGGAGATAACAACCCTATTTCAGCGTCTTATAAGACAGAATATGTATCGTTACGCCTGTTGCTATCGCTATGAAGCACAGGCGTAATGTCCAATGTACGTGCAGGAATATGGCACAATAAAGCAAGGTCAGCCACAAAGTCGAGATTGCGACAATCTTTACGCGTCTTGGGATAGCCTTATGTTTGAGGAAATTTGATATATAAACACCTAGCCTCGGATGATTCATCAGCCAGTCATACAGCCTGCGGTTTCCACGCAGGAAAAGGGCCGCTGCCAGAAGCAGCAGAGGTGTAGTGGGCAGAACGGGAAGAAACGCTCCCAAAACGCCCAACCCGAGTGAAATAAGGCCTAATACAGTATATATTAAATTCATCTTTCGCTTGGAATATAAAAGCCCGGCATCTGTTTGATGTCGGGCTTTTGTGGTCCCTGCAGGGCATGATCCTGCGACCCCCTGATTATGAGTCAGGTGCTACTAACCAACTGAGCTAAGGGACCAAACTTATAAAAGAACTAATTTGCAGTGGTTCGGAGTGGTTACCGAACCACAATGCAAATATAATACTTTTTCGATAAACTTCGATTAGTTGAGCTTGATTTCAACCTCAACGCCTGAAGAAAGTTCGAGCTTCATAAGAGCGTCAACAGTCTTAGGTGTTGAATCGTAAATATCAAGAAGACGGCAGAAAGAGTTGAGCTCAAACTGCTCACGTGACTTCTTGTTTACGAAAGTCGAGCGGTTTAC
>JAFZED010000026.1 GCA_017560825.1 Bacteroidales bacterium
CGCTGACAAATACGGCAAGAGAGTGATCTTCGACTCTGCACGTTTCGTAGAGAACGCTTTCTTCATCTATGAGCGTGAGGAAGGATATGCTGACAAGACCATCAAGGAGATCTGCAAGGAGATGTTCTCATATGCAGACGGTATGACAATGTCATCAAAGAAGGACGGTCTCGTGAACATGGGTGGTTTCATCGCTACACGTCACGAGGACTGGTACGAGGGTGCAAAGAGATTCTGTATCCCATTCGAGGGCTTCCTTACTTACGGTGGTATGAACGGTCGTGATATGGCTGCTCTTGCAGTAGGTCTTGACGAGAACACTGAGCTCGAGACCATCGAGACACGTATCAAGCAGGTTCAGTACCTCGCAGCCAAGCTCGACGAGTACGGAATTCCTTACCAGCGTCCTGTAGGTGGTCACGCTCTCTTCGTTGATGCTGACCGCGTTCTTGACCAGATCCCTAAGGAAGAGTTCCCTGCACAGACACTCGCCATCGAGCTCTACATCGAGGCTGGTGTACGTGGTTGCGAGATCGGATATATCCTCGCTGACCGCGATCCTGTGACTCGTGAGAACCGTTTCGGCGGCCTCGACCTTCTCCGTCTCTGCATCGCTCGCCGTGTTTACACAAACAACCATATGGACGTGATCGCAGCAGCTCTCAAGAACGTTTACGACCGTCGTCACGAGATCACACGCGGTGTGAAGATCGTATGGGAGACAGAGCTTATGAGACACTTCACAGTGAAGCTTGAAAGACTCTAACCTTAACACATATTCATATAAAAACAGAGGCTTTGATAAGTCTCTGTTTTTATTTATATTTGCTTGTCTGTCAAGCAGAACACATAACTATAACCACAACTGATAACCCAGACTTATGAATTTCGTACAGCAAATCGGCGAAACGTTGAGGTCCATTGATCTCGGCAGCGCCATCGGTGCGTCAGGATTCAAGACGGTCGACCTGGTCATCCTTGTTGTCTATCTTGTTGTCCTTGTGGCCCTTGGACTCTTTTTGGGCCGCACAAAGAAAGGTGAACAGAAAAGTGCGAACGACTACTTCCTTGCAGGTAACACCCTTACCTGGTGGGCGGTCGGTGCTTCTCTGATTGCGGCAAACATCTCAGCAGAACAGTTCATCGGAATGTCCGGAACAGGATTCCGTGACGGTATCGCAACTGCGGCATATGAGATTATGGCTGCCGTGACCCTTATCGTCATAGGCAAGTTCCTCCTTCCTGTGATGCTCAAGCAGAAGATATTCACTATTCCTCAGTTCCTCAGGGAAAGGTACAATGACGGCGTAGGCCTTGCCTTTTCTGTACTGTGGCTCTTCCTTTATATATTCGTAAACCTTACTTCCGTTGCCTGGCTTGGCGCCCTTGCCATCGAGCAGATCCTCGGCCTTCAGGGAGTGTACATCGCTTTGGGAGAGACGATGATTTCGATGAGGATGGTGATTATCGTGGTGCTCTTCATCGTGGCTGGTATATATTCTATTTATGGCGGTCTTGCTTCTGTGGCCTGGACTGACGTTATGCAGGTCTTTTTCCTTGTCGGCGGTGGTCTTGTCACAGCCTGGTTTGCCCTCAAGGCTGCCGGTGATGGTGCTGCTATGGAAGGTCTCAAGAATGTATATACAACTCTCACGACTGGTGAATATGCGAGGGATACCCACTTCCATCTTGTCATCCAGCAGTCGCACAATCCGAGCGCTTTTGCAAATGTGCCGGGTATCGTGGCAGTTGTGGGTGCTGTATGGCTTACAAACCTCGGTTACTGGGGCTTCAACCAGTACATCATCCAGAAGGGTCTTGCAGCCAAGAGTGTGGATGAGGCTCAGAAGGGTCTTGTCTTTGCCGGCTTCCTCAAGCTCCTGATTCCTTTCATCGTGGTGCTTCCGGGCGTGTGCGCTTACTATATGACTCAGCACGCTGATCAGTTTGCTATGCTCCAGGGCTCAATCAATGTCGCTGACGACGCCTATCCTTGGCTCATCCGCAACTTCGCTCCGCCGGTTGTCAAGGGCCTTTCATTCGCCGCCCTCACAGCCGCGATCATTTCATCGCTGGCGTCGATGTTCAACTCGACTTCGACCCTCTTTACGATGGATATATATAAGAAATATATCAACCCTCAGGCGGAAGACAGAAAGCTCGTGAATGTAGGTCGTCTCACTTCGCTTGCTGCTCTGGTGATTGCTGCTGTTGCTGTGAAGCCTCTCCTCGGAGGCCTCGACCAGGCTTTCCAGTACATTCAGGAGTACTCTGGCTTCATCTATCCGGGAATCATCGTGGTCTTCGGCCTTGGCCTTCTGTGGAAGCGCGCCTCTACAAAGGCAGCGATCTGGACAGCCATCGCAACCATCCCTCTGGGAATCCTCTTCAAGATCTGTCTTGGCGATGTCGCTTTCCAGCTCAGAGCGGGTTACATCTTTATGATACTCGTCACTATGTTCGTTCTGATCTCTTATCTTGACAAGAAATTCATCTCTTGCGAACTTCCTGAGCAGAAGGACAAGGACACTATGATCAAGTGGGCAAAGATCATCGGAGGCACAGGTCTGTTCTTCATCGCTATGGCGGCAGTCGTGACCATCTGGGGCGCTTTCCTTCCTGAGACTGCAACTCCTGAGAACAATTCCATCGCCTATCTCAATGACATAGGTTTCCAGGCATTCTTCTTCTTCGGTGTCCTTGTGGGCTGCAATGCTGTGTGGCTCTGGTCAGACGCCAATGACAAGAAGATGGATCCTAAGGGTCTTGTCCTTGACCTGAAACTCTTCAACACAAGCAAGGCTTATGCTTGGGGAGCTCTCGCGATAGGCGTCATCACTCTTATCCTCTATATAACTCTTTGGTAAACACTATGTTGGAAGAACTTAAAGCAAAGGTCTGCAAGGCCAATCTGGATCTTGTGGGACACGGACTTGTCATCTTCACCTGGGGAAATGTGTCGGCGATTGACCGTGAGACAGGGCTGGTGGTGATAAAGCCGAGCGGAGTTTCGTATGACAATATGAAGCCATCCGATATGGTGGTAGTCGACCTTGACGGAAACATTGTAGAGGGAGACCTGAACCCTTCGTCTGACACTCCGACCCATCTTGCCCTGTATCGTGCGTGGCCGGAAATCGGAGGAGTCGTGCACACACATTCGACTTATGCGACCGCGTGGGCACAGGCTGGTCTTGACATACCAAACATAGGTACCACACATTCCGATTACTTCCATAAGGCCATTCCTTGCACGGAATATATGACAGAGGAAGAGGTCAAGGGTGCATATGAACTTGAGACCGGCAATGTGATCGTAAGACGCTTTGAGGGGATGAATCCTTCCCACACTCCGGGTGTTCTCGTAAAGAATCACGGTCCTTTCTCCTGGGGTAAGGATGCTTCTGACGCGGTTCATAATGCCGTGGTGATGGAGCAGGTTGCTAAGATGGCATATATCTCCTTCGGCGTAAATCCCGGATTGTCGATGAATGAACATCTCATAGAGAAGCATTTCAGCCGCAAGCACGGGCCGAATGCGTATTACGGACAGAAAAAGAAATAACACTTAAACTTACTTTATATTATGATCAAGGCATTTGAAAATTACGAAATATGGTTCGTCACAGGAGCGCAGCTTCTGTATGGCGGCGACGCAGTTGTGCAGGTGGACGGCCACTCTTCTGCAATGGTTGAGGGAATGAATGCTTCCGGCATTCTTCCTGTCAAGGTGGTCTATAAAGGTACTGCGAACTCTTCCAATGAGGTGGCGGACATAATGAGTGCGGCAGAGGCAGACAAGAAATGTGTCGGTGTGATCACCTGGATGCACACTTTCTCTCCTGCAAAGATGTGGATACACGGAATGCAGAAGCTCCGCAAGCCTCTCCTCCATTTCCACACTCAGTACAACGAGGAGATTCCTTGGGAGACTATGGATATGGACTTTATGAACCTCAACCAGAGTGCCCACGGAGACCGTGAGTTCGGTCACATCCTTGCACGTATGCGCAAGAACCACAAGACAGTGGTGGGCTACTGGAAGGATCCTAAGACCTTGGAGCACATAGCAGTGTGGCAGAGGGTTGCAGCTGCGTGGGCTGACTCTCAGGATATGAGGATAATCCGTTTCGGAGACCAGATGAACAACGTGGCTGTAACCGACGGAGATAAGGTCGAGGCTGAGATGCGCTTCGGCTATCACGTGGACTATATGCCTTTCAGCGAGGTTATGACCTATTTCGACAAGGTCGATGATAAGGATGTCGATGACCTCGTGGCTGTATATTTTTCTGAATATGACCACGCTCCGGAGCTTGAGGACAAGGCGTCTGAAGGCTATAGGAAAGTGTGGAACTCGGCAAAGGCCGAGCTTACCCTCCGAGCTGTCCTTAAAGACAAGAACGCAAAGGCTTTCACTACCAACTTCGATGATCTGGGCGATGTGAATGTCAATGAGACAGGCCGCGGCTTCGACCAGATTCCTGGTCTTGCTTCTCAGAGACTTATGGTCGAGGGATATGGATTCGGAGCTGAGGGCGACTGGAAATCGGCAGCGCTTTGCCGTACAGTGTGGTTTATGAGCCAGGGACTTCCTAAGGGATGTTCGTTCCTTGAGGACTACACCCTCCATTTCGACGGAGAACAGTCGGCTATCCTTCAGGCACATATGCTCGAGATCTGCCCTCTCATTGCAGATGCAAGGCCTAAGCTTGAGGTTCATCATCTGGGAATCGGAGTGCGCAAGGAGCAGACTGCACGTCTTGTGTTCACCAGCAAGACAGGCGACGGAGTCGCAGCTACTGTCGTGGATATGGGAGGCCGCTTCCGCCTCATAGTCAACGAGGTGAGATGCATAGAGTCAAAACCTCTTCCAAAACTCCCTGTCGCTTCCGCTCTGTGGATCCCTAAGCCTAATTTCGAGATCGGTGCAGGCGCGTGGATAATGGCCGGTGGTACTCACCATTCGTGCTTCTCTTACGACCTTACACCGGAGTACTGGGAGGATTATGCGGAAATCGCAGACATCGAGATGCTCCTTATCAACGATGAGACTACCATCCCGAACTTCAAGAGAGATCTCAGGATCAACGAGATATATTATATGTTGAATAAAGCCCTCAAATAGCTATGGATCCGAATAAATATGTGATAGGTCTTGACTATGGAACCGACTCGGCCAGGGCACTTGTGGTCGAGGTGGCTACCGGCAGGACCGTGGCGACTTCAGTGAAGTACTATCCGCGCTGGAAGAAGGGACTTTACTGCACTCCGCTTGAAAACAAATGGCGTCAGCATCCTCTTGACTACATCGAGGTGCTGGAAGATAGCGTCAAGGAGGCTCTTTCACTCTGTCCGGCAGGAACTGCAGAGAACGTCATCGGTATATCATTCGACACTACCGGCTCGACTCCGGCCTTTGTGGATGAGACCGGTGCTCCTCTTGCTCTGAAACCTGAGTTTGCAGAAAATCCTAATGCGATGTTCGTCCTCTGGAAGGACCACACTGCCGTTAAGGAGGCTGCGGAGATCAACGAAGCCTGCCATAAGGAAGGCGCCGTTGATTACACAGCCTACGAAGGAGGCATATATTCTTCAGAATGGTGGTGGGCAAAGATCCTGCACGTTCTTCGTGAGGATGAGGCTGTGCGCAAGGCTGCATATTCCGTGGTAGAGCACTGCGACTGGATGCCTGCACTCATTACTGGAGTCAAATCTTCCAAGGACATTGTTCGTGGAAGATGTTCGGCAGGACACAAGATGATGTGGCACGAGAAATGGGGTGGACTTCCTCCTCAGGAATTCCTTTCAAGCCTTGATCCTCTTCTTGACGGCTACCGCGACAGATTCTTTACACAGACTCATACAGCAGACAAGGCTGTTGGTAAGCTTTCACAGGAATGGGCTGACAGACTTGGACTTACAACAGATGTTGTTGTGGGAGTCGGAGCGTTTGACTGCCATATGGGTGCAATCGGAGCAAACATCAGCGAACATACATTCGTGAGAATCATCGGCACCTCTACTTGCGACATTATGGTGGCATCGAAGGAGGAGATCGGCGATAAGCTCATCAAGGGAATATGCGGGCAGGTCGATGGCTCAGTCATTCCTGGTATGATAGGTCTTGAAGCAGGCCAGTCTGCCTTCGGCGATGTCTATGCCTGGTTCCGCCGCGTGCTTGAATGGCCGCTCAGGAATGTTTCCGGTCTTGAAGGAGAGACTCTTGAGAGGGCTTGTGATGCGATTATTCCGGGATTGACCAGGGAGGCGGAGGCGATGAAGCCAGGCGAGAGCGCAGTTCTTGCGCTCGACTGGATGAATGGCCGCCGTACGCCGGATGCAAACCAGCTTCTGCAGGGTGCGATCTCGGGACTGTCTCTTGGAACATCTGCTCCTATGATATTCAGAGCACTTGTGGAAGCTACCGCATACGGTTCGAAGGCCATTGTGGAAAGGTTCCGTCGTGAGGGTGTGAGGATAGACAGCATCATAGGCATTGGAGGTATCGCTCTCAAGTCTCCTTTTGTAATGCAGACCCTCAGTGATGTCCTCAATATGCCTATCAAGGTCTGCAACACAGACCAGGCCTGCGCCCTTGGCGCTGCGATGTGCGCTGCGACCGCAGCTGGAGCATATCCGTCAGTCGAGGCGGCAAGAGATGCAATGAACTCCGGCTTTGCACACGAATACCAGCCGATTGCAGAGAATGTAGCTGTATATGAAAAGTTGTATAAAGACTACCTCTCATTCGGTGAATATGTGGAATCTCGTATATAAAAGGAAACAGTTATGAAAAAAATATTCAAAACAATGGCAGTTGCTGCTCTTGCAGCTTTCTCAATGTCTTGCGCCAGCGAATCTTCATTGACCCTTTCAGGCCTTGATCCTCAGAACTTTATCGCAGAAAAGGACGGTAAGACGACAGCGCTCTACACACTTAAGAATGCAGCCGGAATGGAGGTCTGCGTTACCAACTTCGGCGGCCGCCTTGTGTCCGTGATGGCTCCTGACAAGGACGGAAATATGGTGGATGTCATCCTCGGCTTCGACAACATCAATGACTATATGACCAAGCCGAGCGACTTCGGTGCTTCAATCGGACGTTATGCCAACCGTATAGCCGGAGGTAAGTTCGAGCTTGACGGACAGACCGTTACTCTGAATCAGAATGACGGCCCTAACTGTCTCCACGGCGGTGCCGAGGGCTGGCAGTATCAGGTTTATGAGGCAGAGCAGCTTGATCCTCAGACCCTCAAGCTCACTCTTACAGATCCGGACGGACATATGGGTTTCCCTGGCAATGTGACAGCGACTGTGACATATAGACTTACAGATGACAATGCAGTCGACATCCTGTTCAGCGGCACAACAGACGCACCTACAGTGCTCAGTATGACAAACCACGCCTACTTCAACCTCTCCGGAGATCACGCTCTTGAGGGAACAGACCAGGTGCTTTATGTAAATGCTGACAACTTCACACC
>JAFZED010000027.1 GCA_017560825.1 Bacteroidales bacterium
ATATTTCTTATAATCCACGAACACCCTATCTCTAGCGATATTGGCCTTAGACACATAAAAAAGCACAGTTCCACCAGACATAAGAGTAAGTTCTATGGGATCACTCATCAAGGAAAACCTTGTTCCCATTACAGCCGTATCAATACCTATATGATAAAATCTATTTTCTTTCTTATCATAGCTGTAAAATATTTGTCCTACATTACGTTGGCGATAAGATATACCTAACGAATCAACTGCTGGTAGAAAATTGCGTTCAAATTGAGCCTCAGGATTTGCAACAAATGGCTGAGCAAATACCATCTTTGCTTTGGGGTAGAACTTCGACACACGTCTTACCACACTATCAAACACAAGTCCTCTCATTGACACCTCTTCACCTAACTGCGCTTCATCAAACAAGAAATATTCAACATCAAACTCATCTACCCTACTAAACAAATCGCTACTTCTTTCAGGAGTGATAATAAATATTGATCTTCTTGCTTTGAGAGTATTTAATTTATCTACAAACGTCAAAATATTTATGCACTTATCTGGAATATTTTTACATAAAGTAATGTAGTACTCATTGATAAGAGCTCTAGATGGAACAACTATCACTATGTCTTTATTTGAACTTAATATCAAATCTCTAAAAACATGAGATTTTCCAGTGCTAGTAGGTGCAGAGAAGCTGAAACACTTCTTAGTTCTTATTCCATCCGCAATATTAAATTGTACTGGTGTATAGTATTGCCCTGATAATTCTTGAATGGTATCTCTATATTCTGTCTGAACTAGTTCCTTCAATGTTCGAGGCTGAACTCCTTTCACTTTATAATACATTCCCATATATAGGAGAAGTTTATCAATGCTATTTTCAAGAAATTCCTTCCTATAAATAGCAAAATAGGATAGAATCTCCATATCTGTTACATGAACTGGACCCTCAGAATATATTCTCTCAAGAGTCATATTCAATATGGATTCGAGGTTCTTCCCTTGTACAATCTGACTTATAACATTCTTAATCATAACATATCAACTGCAACTAAAACTAGTTCATCATAATTCTTCACTTTTGCATAATCATCATTCGATTGAATTCCGCTAATAATTCTATTGGATTCTAATGAAGTAGAAGAAAAGGCAGCAATATACCCCTTTGTACCCACGCCAACTTTATCCAATATATCACTAGGCACTAGAGTAACTAGATCAGCAATATCTGCAATATCATTTTTAATATCTATAAATTCTGAAATTTGCTTAAGAGCCCTTCCATATGCATTCGAACCATTTACATATTTTGCTTCACCGAACAATAAAACCTCCGACTGATTGATAGTAAAAAAATCAAATCCTGGATTCTGACTACTTTGTTGTTTAAAAAGTTCAGGAATAGGTACTTCCCTGTGACTTAGTTCTTTAATGACAGCTTCCCTAGCAAGAACAGAAACGATATACTCAGCAGCATCTGTTACGACAGCGTCCATTCCTGCAATAGCCTGAGAATCCTCTATAATTTTAACTATTTTTTCTAAAGTGCGATTAACTCTAACTCTATAACTTTCCTGTATACATAATGGTGTCAACGATTTAATCCAAGATTGATCTTGAAATTTTGAATAAATATCCGCTAAAGTTTGCCTTTTTCCATTCGGAACGACACGTAAGAATGTAACCTTTGCTTCAACAATCCTATTCTCTTTGAGAGTATAATTTAAAGCCATAAGAATCTAATGTTATTAATATCTTGGTTACTAGGAAGAGATTTCCACTAAAATAACATTTCCTTTATGAACAAAGAAACAAATAATTACATTTTGTTCTACAAACATTTATAACACTCAGAGTACATTGCACTATCTAAACTTCACGCCTGCTGAGAATCCTCTTGATTCCTGAAGCATTTCGCTGAGGTCTTTATGCTTCTGATAGAGGTGCGACATGTCGAAAATTTCCTTATTGGAGATGGTCGATTTTATGGAGACAAAAGCCTGTTTTCAGGCTATATCATTGTCAAGAGAACATATGTTTGCTTCATTAAATCTATGATAAAACTTTCTTCATTTATCAACAATTAGAAAAAGTGACTAACTTTACAAACATTCTTGCCCTTTAATACAACAACAATATGCTGAGTACAATACACCTTCCCGATTTTGTATCAGCTTAATAGTCAACGGTATATTTTTTGCGAGCATCTATCTGCATTTTTTATAAAAGATTTGTTTATAAATATAATTTGTTTTAATTTTGCGAAGCAACAACTATTTGATATGAACACCAAACACACAAAGATTGTAATCACCAATCCACCAGCGAAACTTATCGAGTTCGTTAAAAAAGCACAGGCTTGCAAAGAACAGAGAAAACAGGAACTGATGGAAAAGAGATATCCATCATATAGTGTCCAATAATCAATGCAAGATAAACTCATAGATATAGAAACATTAGAGGGAGATAAATTGATTGTCTCCCTCTGTTGTAATTATCCCTTCATTAAGAATGCCCTTCCCGCTGATTATCGGCATTTAGATATTGTTGAAATTAGCATTGACAGAATGGAAGGGAATAATTCCATAACTCCAACAACATTTCAAACTATAGTTCATAGGATTATAGATGAACTAAATGGACATCCGGAAGTAATCTTATATTATTTCTGTAATGTTTCTTATGATATTCCTAACTTTAGGAAAAGTAGAAATATCACCGCACAAGAATATCGCAACAGATTATTCAAATCATTATTTAGGAGGTACAACAATTCCTTGCCTGAACCATGGAGAGACGTTGAAATCGAAATGTCAGATCCGGAAACAGAGACAACATATTACATTCATATCTTGATTCGCGAATCACAAGTAGCGGCTGTGGAGCCGCTGACAAAGGAAATTGCCAATAATTTCAACATTATAATCGCGATGAAAGTACAAGAATAATTGTCTATTCTGTATAATTGCATTGTCGTCGCTCTCAGAACGAATGACTTGGTTGGCCGCATTACCGTAAATGCGGTATTTTTAATTTATGAGTCTTTCTGCTGGAGAATTTGCTCATTGCTTCTATTATGGTCTTGTCGGTGATGGCGATGTATGGTCGCATGGCGGCTTCGTCAGCGTGTCCTGTGATCTTGCGGATTACTGTGGTCGGTATGCCGAGTTCGAGGGCAACGCATATGAAGGTACGTCGGGCACCGTGGGTTCCAAGGAGTTGCCATTTTGGGTAAACTTCATCATATCTTATGTGGTCTTTATAATAGCTGTACTTTATCGAAGTATTGAAACCGCATATCTCGCAGAGATCTTTGAGATATTCGTTCATCTTTTGGTTGGTTATGACAGGTAGGGCGAGATTACCTGGGTATATCTCATCCTCATATTTCTGAAGGATTGAACGAGAATAAGCGTTAAGAGGAACTTTCAGGGTACAATCCGTCTTTTCGGTAATGACATTTATAAAGTCACTTGTGATATCCGTTCTCTTAAGTGTTGCCATATCACTATATCGTAGGCCTGTAAAGGCACAGAAACAGAACAGATCACGCGTCTTCACCAAAGAGGAACGGTTCCTGACGGTTTTCTTGTAGTTTCTTCCTGAAATGTCTTTAAGACAGACATGTGAGGCTTCTTCAGGAACATCAAAGTTGTAGAGTTTGATGAGTTCATCCCAATTAAGGAATACAACCTCCTTTTCTATGAGTTTGAACTTATGTCTGAAATTCAGAAAGTCAGGAGGTACTTTTGCTCCGACTTCCATAGCTCGCTTCAGAAACCATTTCAGCATCTTGATGTCCTTCTGAACAGATGATTCCATCATCTTCAGTTTTCTACCTTCGAACACTATGAATTTATTGATCATATCCTTATCCCACTCAGCGAATCGCGTTTTAGGCGCGAAGGATTGAAGATGGTTTCTGAATGTATTATATTTCTTGATCGTACTTAGCGACCATTGACATTCGACCCTAGCCTTTGCAACAAGAGTATCAAAAGTTTCATAGAAGCCGTATTTTTCCCTCATCGGTTTTCCGGTCCTTCCATAAAGAGAATCATGTAGGATATCCTTAAGAGCCTGGAGTGTCGTTGGCTCACCATTATTATCGTTCTCAAATGCACTGAATGCTTTGACTATGGAAGCCAACTTATCATTGATTTCGTTGAACTTCATTCCCTTGGAATTGATTGTACCTTTCTTTACTTTCTGTTTGCCATCAAGCCAGAAGTCTGGATTGACAGTTATTCCAATAGTGGTTTGAAGGCGTGTATTTGCAATGTGCACGGAGACTCGGATAGCGTGTTCACCATTCTTCCGTGCATGCGTGGTAAGGTAGAATTGAAGTGCCATAAAACTGTTGTTTTAGTTAATACAGTGGTTTGAATTTAATGACAACTGCGCACTATTTATTCAGCAAACTGTGTCAAAACTGTGTTCTTTTTTCCTATTGTATTTACCAAAGTTCGGAAGGGTTATCCGTTTCACCAAATTTTACCGGTATTTTGGACACCTGACAAGCCAGCTGAAAAACAAACCACAGTTTAACAACACTTTTATGCACAGTTTTGCGGATTTACAACAAAGCACAGAAAACAGAATCGGCCTCTGACGTGCTTCAGAGGCCGATTAAAAACAAAAAAGGCGGTTAAAAAACCGCCTTTGTGCTCCCCCAGGGGCTCGAACCCTGGACCCCAACATTAAGAGTGTCGTGCTCTACCAACTGAGCTAGGGAAGCAATATTTTAAAAGAACTTGTATTCCTGTGATTCGTTTGGGGCTCGAACCCAAGACCCCAACATTAAAAGTGTTGTGCTCTACCTACTGAGCTAACGAATCAATCCGTTTCCGAATCGTTGGGTCTCAAGCGAGTTCCTTTCGAATTGGGATTGCAAAGGTAGCGTTATTTTTTGAATCTGCAAACTTTTTTGCAACTTTTTTCACAAAAACCGTTTTTTCTACTTTGCCGGAGCAAAATCCTTATAATATAGGATCTCCCAAGTACCGTCGTGCTTCTCTGCAAGTGCAGACATCGTCTCGACCCAGTCTCCAGAGTTCAGATACCTGACTCCGTCGATCATCCTGTCCTCAGGACGGTGGATATGGCCGCATATGACTCCATCGCATCCCTTTGTCCTGGCCATCTCCACGAGCATCTTGTCAAATCCTGATGATTTAGCCACTGCCTGCTTCACTTTGTTCTTGATAGCCTTGGAAAATGAGTAGTACGGTCTACCGAAAAGCCTCAGGATCTTATTATATATGAAATTGAGCACAAGAAGGAGGTTGTACAGTACATCTCCGATCTTCGCCAGCCAGCCCATCTTGGAGGACACATTGTCGAATATGTCTCCGTGAGTCACAAAGAACTTCTTTTCACCGCTCTCGATGACCATATCTTTGAGTATGCTTAGCTTACCCTTGATCATAGGGATTATCTTATCGAGGAAGTCATCGTGGTTGCCCCTGAGGAAGTAGATCTCCGTCTCCTGCTGCTCCATAATCTTCATTATTGTCTTGAAGAAATTAGAATGCTCGAGTGCCCAGAACGGATTGCCTTTCTTCTTGAGCTGCCAACCGTCTATGGTGTCACCATTGAAGATGAGCTTTTCCGCATCTACTGAAGTCAGGAACTCTATGGCGTGTGCTACTTTCGAGAACCTTGCTCCCAAATGGATGTCTGACAATACCAGAGTCTTGTATTTCTTTTTTTCGGTCATAAAAAATCTTTACGTCATCCGGTTGCAGGCGGCTTGACTCAGCCGGATCAGCCGGAACAAAACGTAAAGATAGTAATTTATTCTAAACTGGCAACCTATCAGAAGGCTACTCCGAGTTTGAAGCCCAGGTTATTTATGCCTGTGATGTCGTAACTGCTGTTATGGTTGCTGGCATAGCTGTAGTAGGCTGCGATCTGGAAGCCGAAATCAGTCTGTGGGAAAGGGAAGATTGTAACGCCAATCTCAGGAGATATGTAAAAGCCCCAGTTATCGTGTCTGTTCACGAAGGTAGACATATAGGTGCTCTGCACAGAGTACTCGGTACCTATCTTGGCCTCGACATATGGCTGAATCTCTGTCCACAAGAATCTGTATCTCACAGTGACTCCGAAAGGAACCTGATAGACAGACTTTGAAAGATCTGTTGTAAGGGCTGACTTGTCGTCAAACACATAGGTCTCTTCTGGCACATACTGATTATTGGTGTTGAAGCTCGCAAAACCTCCTACTGCCAAGGTCGGAAGTACATAGTATCCGCCCTCCATATATGCTCCATATCCCTGGGCTGACTTGGCGAAATCGTTGCCTACTGTGCCGTTGAACTGCCAGCCGGCGTTGATATAGTCTCTTTTGCCCATCTGAGCGCTGGCTTCACCTGCGGTAAGGACAAGTGCCGCTGCCGCCATCATTATATATACAAGCTGTTTCATTGTTTTCATATTTATATGTTCAACTATTTGTTCTTCAAGTACTCAGACTGCTTGAAAGCCTGATCTATCGCCTCCGTCATACGGGTGACATCGCCCTGGATTGTAGATCCTGCAGGTCCTCCGATGTAGGAAGTCCAGAGTATCTCAAGAGGAGTACCTTCTTTCTGTTCTCCAGTAAGATTGACGATGTCGGTAAGCAATGCGTTGGTTGTGTAGGTGTAGGTTACAGGACGCGGCATATAGTAACCGTTCCAGTTGCCCCAATAACCCGAAGGCCAATAGCCCGGATAGTCAAGCCACCAGTATGGATCGCTGTAGAACTGCACGAAGCGTTCTGTCTTGATCACATATGTAAGCTGGACACCAAGATCCGCCGTTTCCGCGTCAGGGGTGTAGACAAATCCTCGTGCTTCCATATTCCTTCTGAAATCGAGGAGTATTGCCTTTACGGCATCGTTGCGCACGTACTTAGGCTTGCTTCCCTGGCCTATGACCAGAAGACTGTCGGTCATATCAAAGGTCTTGTACTGTGTGAAGTTCACATCCTTTCCAGGAGATGTGTACACCAGATAAGAGTTGTCGTTGTCTGAGGTGTACGGTTCCTTCTGGCAGGCAGCCATCAAGAGCACGGCTGCTGAAATAAATAGAATCTTTCTCATAATTCCTTCTGTTTTAATAAATTCGTTTTATAATGAGCTTCCCTCGAATACGTTTGAGTTCTCGTATGGCACTATTTCACCCTGGAGCCAGACTGTATTGGAATTGAAGTTCGGATAGACTGTGGCGTTTGCCTGATTGGATCCCGGGAACATATAGATCTCTACCTGGGCGTTGATGCCGATTCCGGTCACATTCATAGAGAATGTAATACGTCCCTTACTGTCAGTGCGGATCTGCTGGTCGGATATGATTCCGTCAACTGTAACACCGCCCACACCGTTAGGGCCAGAGGCAAAATTGCTTGGGGAGATCTGGACCACGGCACGGTTGCCCTTTACAGAGATGAAGGTAGTGGTAGAGTTGACAAAGATCGGAGCTCCTGTACGGAACTGCACGCTGGAAGCCTCAAAGACAAAGTCCTGATTCTTGAGAGCCGCGCGTGCCTGTATGCCGGCAAGTGAGTCTGTAAGTTCCTCCAGACGGCGGTCTTCGGCAGAACGTGCACGGAATTCCGCCATATCCTTATGCCAGTCTGCCTTCATCTTGTCGATGCCGGATGTGGCGTTATTGCTTTTTCCTGTCTGTGCAGACGCGTCGGGGGCGATCACCGAAAGCCCTACGACAATGACCGTCAAGGTCAGCAAGATTCGTTTCATATATTTAATTTTTAACTTTTCAAATCTGAGCAAAACAAATCACAGACCAAATCCCCGAAAGTGAGGAAAGTTCGATCATTGGTGCTGAAGGAAGACGGTGTTTTAAAGAAGATTTTATATATTTGTAAAATATATACCTTCGGACACATCCGTAAACACTAAACTAACACACTTATATGAAGAAAACATTTATTCTTGCCGCAGCTGCGCTTGTTCTTGCAGCCTGCGGATCACAGCCGAAATTCGACGGTCCGGCTTACCTGAACCCGAATGCCCCTGTCGAGGAAAGAGTGGAAGACGCTCTCTCACGAATGACATTGGAGGAAAAGGTCGGTATGACCACAGCTCAGTCGAAGTTCAGCTCACGCGGAGTTCCACGTCTTGGAATTCCTGAAGTATGGCACACTGACGGTCCTCACGGAATCCGTCCTGAAGTACTCTGGGACGAGTGGGATCAGGCAGGTTGGACAAATGACTCTTGTACAGCTTTCCCTGCACTGATCAACCTTGCTGCAACTTGGGACAAGGAGATGTCACTCCTCTATGGTAACAGCATCGGAGAAGAGGCACGCTACCGCAAGAAGGACATCCTTCTGGGACCTGGCGTAAACATCTGCCGTACTCCATACAACGGACGTAACTTCGAGTATATGGGTGAGGACCCGTTCCTTGCAGGAAAGATGGTAGTACCTTACGTACAGGGAGTTCAGGAGAACGGCGTTGCTGCCTGCGTAAAGCACTATGCAGTGAACAACCAGGAGTTCCAGCGCACACAGTCAAACTCTGTAGTTGATGACAGAACTCTCCACGAAATCTATCTCCCTGCATTCAAGGCAGCTGTCCAGGAGGGTAACGCCTGGGCTATTATGGGTTCATACAACCTTTATAACGGCCAGTTTAACTGCCACAACAAGAAGCTCCTCCTTGACATCCTTAAGGGAGAATGGGGATTTGACGGAGTTGTAGTCAGCGACTGGGGCGGATGCCGCGACAGCGAAGAGGCTATCCTCAACGGTCTCGACATCGAGATGGGTACCTGGACAAACGGTCTCAGCGGAGCAGCCAGCGACGGCTATGCAAACTACCATATGGCAAGACCATACCTTGAGGGAATCAAGAGCGGCAAGTACGGCACAAAGGAACTTGACGACAAGTGCCGCCGTATCCTCCGCACTATCTTCCGTACAAGTATGAGACCTGAGCCTAACTACGGCCGCTTCGTATGTCCTGAGCACTATCAGGCTGCACGCGACATCTCAGCAGCAGGTGTTGTCCTCCTCAAGAACGAGAACAACACACTTCCTCTCAACGTTCCAGAAGGCGGCAAGATCCTTCTCGTAGGTGAGAACGCAGTGAAGAAGATGGTTGTGGGCGGTGGTAGCTCTAACCTCAAGACAGCTTACGAGGTGAATCCTCTCGAGGGTATCCAGAATGCATTCGCAGGCAAAGCTGACGTACAGTGGGTAAGAGGATATGTCGGTGACACATCCACATCATACAACGCTGTGTCAACAGGTCAGGACCTTACTGACAACCGTACACCTGAAGTTCTTATCGCCGAGGCTGTAGAAGCTGCAAAGGATGCTGACTACGTTATCTTCGTAGGTGGTCTCAACAAGAGTGACCATCAGGACAGCGAAGGCGCAGACCGTCTCCAGCTTGACCTCCCATACCATCAGGAAGATGTCATCAGAGCTCTTGCTCCGGTTGCAAAGAACCTTGTAGTGGTAAACATCTCCGGTTCACCGGTATCAATGCCTTGGGCAGATGTAGCAGGTGCAATCGTTCAGGGATGGTACGGCGGTACTGAGACCGGTAACGCACTCGCAGACGTACTCACAGGTAAGATCAACCCTTCAGGCAAGATGCCTTTCACTGTTCCTTATAAATATGAGGACGGTCCGATCAAGACCGAGCGTCAGTACCCTGGTATCAAGGAAGACGGCGACGAGTACTGGCAGACTCACTACGATGAGGGTATATACGTAGGTTACAGATGGTACGAGGCTAAGGAAATCCCTGTACAGTGGGCATTCGGTCACGGTCTGAGCTACACTACATTCGAGTACGGCCAGGCTAAGGCAGCCAAGTCATCAATGAACGCAAACGGCACTATGACCATCACAGTGGATGTGAAGAACACTGGTGACCGCGAGGGTGCTGAGGTAGTTCAGCTTTACATCGCCGACTCACAGGCAAGCATCGACCGCCCTGTAAAGGAACTCAAGGGATTCGAGAAGATCACCCTCAAGCCAGGCGAGAAGAAGACAGTATCATTCACAATCAACGCTGACGACCTGAGCTACTACGATGTAGCATCACAGGGCTGGAAGGCCGAGAAGGGCGAATTCGTAGCTCACATCGGAACATCATCAGCTGACATCAAGACAACAGCTTCATTCGAGCTCAAATAAACGGATATACAAAAATAAGGACGTCCTCAAAAATCTTGGGGACGTCCTTTTTATATATATGTATATATATTTATTCAGCTGAAAGCTGTGAAGCTCTTTCGAGAGCCGGAACGATGTGAGGGCAGATGTTTTCCGCACCGATCTCCTTGTCTACGCCAAACTTCTCGAGGGTAGCGCGCACCTTGTCGGTTACTCCTGAGAGTACCACTGTCACTCCCCTCTTGCGAGTTCTTTCGCAAAGGTTGCGGAGGTTGTTCACTCCAGTCGAGTCGATGAAAGGTACCTTTCTCATTCTGATCACACGCACCTTGATCTTCTTGCTGTTATCCTTGCTCTCAAACTCCTCAAAACGGCTTGCAAGACCGAAGAAGAAAGGTCCGTCGATCTCGTACACTTCTACTCCTGCAGGAATCTCAAGACGCTCGGTGTCCTCCATAGAAGCCATTTCAGAGTCCTCTGAAGCTGCCACTGTGCTGCCTGTAAGCATTGAGACAGATGAAGTCTCCATCACACGACGTACGAAAAGCACGATAGCCAGCACGACTCCCACCTCGATAGCCACAGTAAGATCCACAACCACAGTAAGGAAGAAAGTGATCAGAAGCACAGCCACATCCGACTTGTCACCACGGAGGAGATACTTGAATGTCCTCCACTCACTCATATTATAGGCCACCTGTACAAGGATTGCTGCAAGGCAAGAAAGAGGGATGTAGATCGCATATGGCATAAGGAAAAGATAGATCAGCAGAAGGACCACAGCGTGAACGATACCGGTCACAGGGCTCTTACCACCGTTCTTGATGCTTGCCATTGTTCTTGCGAGTGCACCTGTTGCAGGAATACCACCGAAAAGCGGCGTGATGATGTTTGCAACACCCTGTCCGATGAGTTCTGTATTGGAATGATGCTGCTTTCCTGTCGCACCGTCAGCAACCATCGCTGCAAGAAGGGACTCGATTGCACAGAGAATTGCGATTGTGAATGCAGGAGAAACCAGACCCTTCACAGTCTCGAAATCAAACTTAGGCGCAACCGGCTTCGGCATTGGAAGGCCTTCCGCAAGCTCAGGGAATTTCGAGCCGATAGTGGCGAGGTCCAGGCCGGCGAAGCGGCTGAGGAGGATCGAAGCCACTGTTCCGACGATAAGAGCAATGAGCGAACCGGGAACCTTCTTGGTCACCTTACCCCACGCAAAACAGATGATAAGGCAGACCATACTCATTGCAAACTCTATCCAGTTGATGTTTGCGATGTTCTGGAAATAGCAACCCCACTGCGGGATGAAACCTGCCGGAACCTGGAGGTCGAGAGGAAGTCCGAAGAAATCCTTCATCTGGGTCGAGAATATCGTCAGGGCGATACCGCTGGTGAATCCGACAACGATAGGATATGGGATAAACTTGAAGATTGCTCCCATCTTGCACACTCCCATCACCACGAGGAAGACACCCGCCATAATCGTAGCGATGATAAGTCCCTGCATTCCATACTGTCCGACAATACCTGCTACGATCACGATGAACGCACCGGTAGGTCCTCCGATAAGGAAGTTGGAACCTCCGAGGAATGAAATAAGGAATCCCGCTACAATTGCAGTGATAAGACCCTGCTGAGGGGTCACGCCGCTGGCAATACCGAATGCAATTGCAAGAGGAAGGGCGATGATACCGACGATCAAGCCCGCGATAAGGTCAGATGTGAACTTCTTTGAGTCATAGTGGCCTTTTTTGAACAGCCCGAAAAACTTGGGCTGGAATACTTCTTTCAGGTTAAAGTTCATAAACTGATAATAATTAAAAATCTAACACTACTATTATATATATGTATATACCGGCTTCACGCCGGAGCTTTTATTCCGCTGGCATCTCGAAGAACGAGAAATGCACATTGCCGTACTTCTTTTCCTTTACAAAGTACTTGTGGCTCTCAAAATTGAATTCCTCAGGATGCTCGAGGATGAAATAGGCACCCGGATGAAGGATGTCCTTCTCAAACACCTTGTCAGGGATGTCTGCAAGCCCGTCAATGCTGTAAGGAGGATCGGCAAAGATAATGTCGAACTTCTCACGGCATATGTCCAGGAACTCGAACACGTTGTGACGGACAACTGTAAGATTCTTCATACCGAACTTCGCAGCCTGCGACTTGATGAAGTTGGCGTGAAGCGGGAGCATCTCTACACAATAGACCATTGAAGCCCCTCTGGAAGCAAACTCATATGAAATGGCACCCGTTCCACCGAACAGGTCAAGGACCTGAAGTCCCTCCATATCATATTCGTTATTAAGAATATTGAAAAGTCCCTCCTTGGCAAAATCCGTCGTAGGACGGGCCTTATAGCCGTTCGGAGGAAGGATAGTCTTGCCTTTGAGTCTTCCACCTATAATCCTCATAGCACCTCAACACATTTAAAATACCTGTAAAGCGACATTTCCTCCTCACTCTCAAGGGAGGTCCTGAAGGTAATTGTGGAAACCTCAGGATTCAGCTGCAGTTTCTTCATCGCCATAAATATAAAATATTCGGCTGTGGTGAAATCCGGAGCACGGAAGGAATTGCACAAAAGAAGGCTTCTTCCCTGCGCTATTGTCAGATAAAGATAGCCGTCCACATAAGATGCAAGGATCTTGTTGTAGTCCGGAAGCTGAGGAAGGGCCTTGAGCATAAAATATATTTCCGGAAGCGGTGAGGATTTCGATCCGTCCGCCATAAGCACTGTCTCAGAAACCACCTTGGACAAGGTCTCGCCTATTGCGTTTGAATATAGCAGAACAGCTGCAAATTCCGGAACGTCTACCGACTCCACCTTGTCGGAGTCCTCCAGACGTGCCACCTCTGCCAGATTCTGTCTGACACGCAGAGGATGGTGAAAATGTGAGGGTATCAGGGCGAACTTCGGAGTAAACACCGAGATATCCACCTGCGAATACCTCTTCTGGAACTCCGGAGTCGTAAAGACACGGTCCGCACTCATCCATCCGGAAGAGTGCGAGCCATCTTCATCCTGTATCTTAAAAGAATATCCACTCAAGCTGACTTGAATGGATACCCTGTCTTTTATATTTGTCATAGTCAACTTTACTCCCAGTTACCTGCGTTGTTGTTTGGAGCAGAGATGCTACCGACCTGAAGTCCTTTGTAACGGCCCTTGTCCTCCTGCTCTGCATCGAGGTTGATACGAAGCTGGTTGTCAAGACCCTTGAGGAGGCTCTTATATGGCATTGAAGCCTCGAAGAGCGGAACCTTTACACCAGAAACAGTCTTGATTGTTGACTCCATAATCACTGAGTCACCGCTGAATGGGATGAATGCAAGTGAGTCAACCACGAAATCAGGACGATGTGTGAAGAGAGTGTCCTTTACAGGAATCTCACTTACAACCTGGAATACGAGGCTCTTGTTTCCTGCAAGATAGAGCTCGTGAAGCTTAGCCTGGAGCTTGTCACCCTTGAGGTTGCGATACTGCTTCTTAACCTTCTCAGTGTTTGCCATTGCAAGCGAGTCATCCTTTGAACCCACCTGAAGAACGATCTTCATCTTTCCTTCGTTGTAGAAAAGCTTGAGTGAGTCGATAGTTGGAGAGTAGCGATGGTTAACGTTCTTGTAAGCCACCTGGAGATCACGGATGTCCTTAAGACGCTGGATTGCGATCTCTGAACGGTAATCCTTGTGCTTGTTGAACTTAACAGGCTCCATAATGCTCTGAACGAGCAGATAAGTCAATCCCACAATAGCTGCTGGGAGGATCAAATAGGTAAATACCTTTCTAACAATTGAACTCATTATCTTAGTGTTTATATTTTCGCTTTTAAAATTCCGGACAAAGTTATGAAATTGATTTATGATATGCAATATAATTTTGTAATTTTGCACCCGAAAAATCAACGGAATAAAATGCAGGATATCAATTTTGACAACATTCACAGGTTCGGTTCACTGATTGCCCAGGCAGCCAGAATCGCCATCGTTACCCATATGAGGCCCGACGGCGACGCAATGGGAAGCAGCACAGCGATGTACCATTTTCTGAGTATGCTCGGCAAGAAGGAGCACAAAATCATCATCCCGGACCCCTACCCTGCATACCTTGATTTCATAACTTCAGAAATACCTGCCGGAGCCATATGCGCACACAGCACAGACAAGGCGCAGGCAGAGAATGCACTGGCCCAGAGCGACCTCATCATATGCCTGGATTTCAATGCCTTCCATAGAACGGACGCTATGGCCCCGGCACTGGAATCATCCAAGGCGGCAAAGGTTCTGATCGACCATCACATCGGTCCTGACAGAGAGAGTTTTGCGGTCTCTTTTTCCGAGACACAGATCTCATCCGCTTCCGAGCTTCTCTACCACATCCTGATGGCCTTCCCTCAGATTGACTCTGACGCCTCAAGACTTCCTGCAGCGTGCGCAACAGCACTGATGACAGGTATGACCACAGACACCAACAACTTTGCAAACTCCGTCTACCCGAGCACCCTTGGAATGGCTTCATCCCTTCTTGCGGCCGGAGTCGACAGGGACAACATACTTTCAGAGCTGTACAACAGGCACAGCGAGAGCCGCCTCCGCCTTATGGGCCATATGATGAAGGACCTTATGAAGATCACTGACGACGGCGTGGCATACATAGTGCTTGACACGGAGACTATGCGTAATTACAAGGTCCAGGACGGCGACACCGAAGGATTCGTAAATATGCCGCTCTCCATCGGCAAAGTCAGGATGAGCCTGCTGCTGAAAGAAGAGGAGGACAGGATCAGGGTGTCGATAAGGTCGAAGAAAGGAACATCCGCGAACAGATGTGCAAGAATGTTCTTCAACGGCGGAGGGCACGAGAACGCCGCAGGCGGGCGCCTGAACAAGCCGGGCGATGTCGCTACAATAGCCGAAGTTCCTGAATATATCGAAAAATACACACATATATATCTGACTGAATATGAATAAGATAATCAAATATATCACATTGCTCGCCTGCATCATCGGAATGAGTTCCTGCGTCAAGCAGAAACTCGAGGTCGAGTACACCAGCCAGGAGAACAAGATCGACTCTTACGTAACAAAGACAAAGAAGGACACAATGACTGTGTCGTACAACGGAGGCTCAACAAGACTGACCTTGAAGCAGGGAACCGGAGAGGCTCTTGAACAGAACGGAGCCGTGTCTTTCTACTATGCCGGTTACGTCTTCAACGGCTCCATCAACGAATCCAACCTCTTCGGCACAAACCACAAGGCAACAGCGGAAAAGGCAAGATGGGACCTCACTGACGCCGACTATTCGATATACGAGACAGACCTTACTGACGCAAGGCTTCTGGAGGGTGTCAGAAACGGCCTGAAGGGCGTACGCGCCGGTGAAGAATGCGAAATCCTCTTCACTGGAAAATATGGTTTCGGCAACACAACATTTGGCATAATTCCTGCTAACTCAGCCCTGGCATTTAAAATTTGGGTCGTCGGAGTGTCCAACGACTGATTACATTCATTTTTTTACTATCTTTGTGGGTTAAAATTTCAGAACCGATAATGAAGACTATATTTAGAAAAGCCGCATATATCATTCTCGCCCTGGCAGCCGCAGGCTGCGCCAAGGCAGTGGTAGAAGGAACGAACGTAGCGGAAAAGAGGTATTTCGACGCCTGGATCCAGAATAACTATCCAGACGCAAAGTCAACAGAATTAGGCGTTTACATCCTGGAAGACACCAAGGGCGAAGGAGGAAAAGTGGTCAAGGAAGACGGCTATATGTTTGCCGAGTACACAACAACCGACCTTGAAGGAAACATCTCGACCTACACCAACAAGGAGACTGCAAAGCAGCTCGGCAAGTACGACACTACCACCTACTATGGTCCTAAAGTGTCCACAACCTTCAAGAACACAATCCAGGCAGGTCTGGCGGACGTAGTTCTCGGAATGAGGGTCGGAGACAGAAAGAAGGTGGTCATCCCTGGCTGGCTGATGACTTATTCATCATACGGCTCAGCAGAGGAGTACATAGAGAAAGCCACTTCAGGAAGCCACACAATCTACGACATCACCATCAAGGATTTCACCGACACAATAGGGTCTTGGGAAAAGCAGCAGATCCAGAAATATTTCGAGGCGAACAGAGCTGAATTCGGTGATATGGACACCACAAAGTTCGTTGTGATGAAGGCAAAGGAAAGTGACGCTGAGGAAACAAAATTCGACGGTATGTACTTCAAGAGCACAACCAAGGCCGAATTCGCTTTCACCAAAGACACCACAATCTACATCAACTACACCGGCAAGCTCCTCAATGGACTTGTGTTCGACACAAACAAGGAAAAAGTCGCGAAAGACAACGGACTCTACTCTGCAAGCAGGACTTATGAGCCTGTACAGATCGACTGGGGCACCGATTACACAACCATCACAATGGGCAGTGACGGAGGCAGCATCATCACAGGCTTTGCACTCGCACTCAGACAGATGGGCGCATTTGAGAAAGGAATTGCGGTGTTCACATCCCCATACGGCTACTCAAACTCCGGAAGCGGCTCAAGCATCCCTGGTTACTCACCACTCGTCTTCGAATTGGAAGTAGTTGCAAAACCGGAAGAATAAATGGACGCAAACAAATCTATCCCTACCGAACTAGGAACAGAAAAAATAAGCAAACTGCTCAAGCAGTACGCGCTGCCTGCCATCATTGCGCAGACAGCGTCGTCGCTTTATAATATGGTGGACAGTATCTTCATCGGACACGGAGTAGGCCCTCTGGCCATCTCCGGACTGGCTGTGACCTTCCCTCTGATGAACCTTTCCACAGCATTCGGAACCCTCGTGGGTATGGGTGCGGCATCATTGATGTCGATCCTCCTGGGCCAGAAGAACTATAACGCAGCCAACAAGGTGCTTGGCAACGTGGTGTCCCTGAACATCATCCTCGGAGTCCTCTTTATGATCGCTGCCCTGGTGTTCATCGACCCGATTCTCTATTTCTTCGGCGCCAGCGAGAACACCCTTCCTTACGCAAAGGACTATATGAAGATCATCCTTTACGGAAACATCATTACACACCTGTACTTCGGACTTAACGCCCAGATGAGGTCGTCAGGCTTCCCGAAGAAGGCTATGATGCTGACAATCTTCACGGTAGTTCTGAACACGATACTCGACCCTATATTCATCTTTACATTTGATATGGGCATAAAGGGAGCTGCCTGGGCTACAGTGATCGCCCAGACTGCATCTCTTGTAATCGTGATGAGGCACTTCAACGACAAGAGCAGGGGTCTTCACTTTGAAAAAGGTATAATCCGACTGGACTGGCGTATTGCCAAGGAATCCCTCAGCATAGGTTTCGGACCTTTCCTGATGAATGCTGCAGCCTGCCTTGTGACCCTGTTCATCAACCAGCAGCTCCGCCGATATGCAGGCGACCTTGGTATCGGAGCATTCGGAATCTGCAACCGCATCTCATTTATGTTCATAATGATATGTCTTGGATTGAATCAGGGTATGCAGCCTATCGCAGGCTACAACTTCGGTGCAAGAAAGTACTCGAGAGTCAAGGAGGTGTTCTGGAAGACTGTCGGTCTTGCTACAATAGCCACCAGCTTATGCTTCATAATCTGCGTACTTCTTCCTAAGACAGCCGTATCGATCTTCACTCACGACCCTGAGCTGATGGAGATGTCAGCCAAAGGTCTGAGAACGATGAACTCTATGGTACTTATCATCGGAGCACACATTGTTTCAACCAATCTGTTCCAATGCCTGGGTATGGTGAGGAAGTCTATCATCCTGTCTCTTTCAAGACAGATCCTCTTCCTTCTCCCGCTGCTGTACCTCCTTCCTCTGAAATGGGGTGAGACAGGAGTATGGCTCAGCTACCCTATCTCAGATGTTATGTCCTGCGTCCTGGCCTTCACAATGTTGGGAACGCTGTTCAAGAAATTCGGAAAGATGAATGACGGAGACTCACCCGCAGACTTGGGTATAAAATTCTAATGCTATGGAAAAGAAGATCATCATCAACATAGGAAGACAGTTCGGCAGCGGCGGCAAGGACATCGCAGCCGCATTGGGACGCAAGCTCAACATCCCCGTATATGACGGAGAGCTGATCGACAAGGCAGCTCAGGACAGCGGATTCAGCGCGGAGCTTTTCAAGAGAAGCGATGAAAAGAAGTCGTTTTCCTTCTCTGCCCTGTTTTCCGGTACCTTCATTGGCGGTACAGAAGAATATATGAGCGGAAGCGGTCTTTTTAAGATGCAGAGTGAGACAATCCTCAAGATAGCCGAGCAGGGTTCTGCCGTCATCGTAGGCCGTTGCTCTGACTACATCCTGCGTAATCACGAAAACGCCCTTAACGTTTTCATCACTGCACCTCTCGAGGACAGGATGAAGCGCACCTGCGAAAGAGGCGAGGCAACTCCAGAGAATGTAGAGCATTTCGTCAACAAAAAAGACAAAGGCAGAGAGGAGTACTACAACTACTATTCATTCGGCAACTGGGGAATGGCCTCCGGCTACGACATCTGCATCAATTCAAGCGTTTTGGGCATTGAAGGCAGCGCCGACCTTATCATAGAGTTCGCCCGCAGATCCGGACTGCTCTAACAGATTTCAAAGATGAAGAAAGCAATAAGATTATCAGCAATCATATTATCACTATTGGCCGCCGCAATCGCGATGGCCTTTGTGATTATACACAAGCCTATTCCAAGACCTGAGCCGTTGGCAGCACCAAGGGTATATCTCAACGACACCCTCAGTAACAGCAGATCCGAGATTCCGGAACTCGTGGGATTGGACAAGAAGGTAGAAAAATATATGAGTCAGTGGTCTATGAAGGGAGCTTCGCTGGCTGTTATGCGCAATGATTCCCTTCTATATGCCAAAGGTTACGGTTGGGCTGACCAGGAAGAAGGCAAGAAAATGGAGCCATCTAACATCCTGCGTATGGCTTCGGTGTCGAAGCTCATAACCGCAGTCGGCATAATGGTCCTGCAGGAAAGGGACTCATTGAGCATAAAGGACACTGTCTTCGGAACGAGAGGAATCCTCAACGACTCACTGTTCAACTCTGTAATCAAGGATAAGAACTACCACAAGATCACAGTGGAACACCTTCTGAGGCATCAGGGCGGCTTCTACCGCGATCCTCTCTTCTCTTCGAGAGACGTCAAGCACCAGATGGGGCTGGACTGTCCGCCTGAAAAGGAAGACTTCTTCAAACTGGTACTGCGTCATCGTCTGAGCTTTATGCCGGGCGAATGGGAGAGGTACTCAAACTTCGGCTACCTCCTGCTGTCGGAAATAATCGAGAAGGTTTCTGGCAAGCCGTATGAGCAATTCATACGCGAGGATGTACTCTTTCCTGCCGGATGCTTTGATATGCACATCGGAGGTTCATACTACAGCGACAAACGTGACAACGAGGTCAGATACTACACCCACGAGGGAGACGGCAAGTTCATCCAGGAGTACAACGACAGCGGCATAATGGTGGAAAGGTGCTATGGTGGCAACAACATTCCCCTGCTCTCAGGAGCAGGAGCCTGGTGCGGCTCACCGGCAGAAATCGCGAGACTTGTAGCATCGATCGACGGAAGACCGGAAGTCAAGGACATAATATCACCGGAAGCCGTAGCTCAGATGACTGAATATTTCGACAAGGAGACCTACTCCCTCGGATGGAACGACACTGACCCTGCCAAGGGATGGAGCAGAACAGGAACACTTTCAGGAACAACTGCTCTTGTCAAATACTTCCCTGACGGCGAATGCTGGATTATGATCACAAACACCAGCACCTGGAGAGGCCCAAGCCAGGCCCGCTACACCGACGCCCTCTTCAAGCAGTGCCGCGAAGCCTACAGAGACAAATTCCCTAAAAGAAATATGTTTGAATAGAGCAAAAGCATAAAATAAAAGACAGGCCGCGGCCTGTCTTTTATATCTGTTACTATTCGTATAGAAGTTCAAATTCGTCGATGTAGAGGGTGCTGCCGACGCCGCCGGTGAAGTAGTCACCGAGGTAGGATGCGCAGGCTGATATTACTATGTATGTAGGCTTGCGCTCTGTGTCCCTATATTCGAAATCGAGTCTGAATTCCTTATAACCATCTGTTGTTTCATCCGATTCGAGCCTTGCTGAGGCGATGATGTAATCCGCGTACATATCCACGAACTGGCCTTCTGTCGTGTTGACCACAAACGGCTTGTCCCAGTCGGTAAGGAAGGCGGTTATCTGACATCTGTCGGTCTCACCTGCCTTATCCTTGTAAGGATCCTTGGTCTTGTTGATGATGGCCGGAGTGTAGGAATAATATCCCTTCAAGGCTGTCGGACGGCAGGTGAACGGATAGCCCCAGTCGAGGCTCGCTCCCTGCGACATTATGTCTACTTCAAGGAACTTGCCTGTAAAAAGGTTTCCGGCAGCAAAGACGCTTACAAACAGCACCTTAGCCTCCTTGCTCTCCATTTTGGCAGCCTTACCCGAAACAACGTGCGTCTCTTCTGGAACGGTAGAAGAGCCTATGAATGTGGCAGAACCAGGATTTGCAGAATCCCAAGCTGCCTCAGGATACGAAAGTCCCTGGGCATATGGATACCATACCTTTCCGTCCTGATGCCAGCTGTCGAATGACATATTCGGAACCTGCTCAGCAGCCTCGGTCTCAAATGCGACCGGCTCGCTTTCCTGATCTGCGTCAACTATCTTAACCTCATATGAAGTCGCCGGAGTCAGTCCGCTGATTCTGGCCTTGACATCAGAGCCGTGAACAGTGATGTCCTCCACTGCAGTCCATTCTCCTGGCTGCTTGCGGATCATCAGAGATGGTTCACCGTCTGCATCAAAGTGCGCCTCAACATCCACGTGGCAGGCCCACACATCAAGTGAAGTCACTTCTGCAGGCGAATCAAACAAGGCGAAACGTACAGTCCACTCATATTCCGCACCCTGATACTCCACTGTGAACACACGGTCATTCCTGCAGTCCAAAGTCATAGGGAACTCAACAGGCATTCTTTCTGACTGGGCAGTGCCATCGATCAGAGCTGCAGTAGAAACCACTACAGATCCAAGGGCCTCCAGTTTTATATCCAAGAAAGTCACAGCCGAAAGATCCTGAGCCTTAGACAGATAGACTATAGCCTTACGATTTACGACATCTATCTCAGCGTCCCCGACCTGTCCCTCAACTTTAATATATCTGCTGACAGGCTGGACTGCGCTGACCACCCACTTCTCCTCCTGAGTACTCATAAGAAGAAGCGTGTCAGGGGTGGTAAGATCCAGATAGTCACGTTCTTCAAGCAGATAAGTGTCCTCATTCATTTCCAGTTTGAGCACACGCACACAAGAGAGGTCAGCTGACTCCTCCATCACCGCGTCCACGCGATTGAGGTCTTTGTCAATGGTCAACTCTATCTGACCTTCCAGTTCCATTGCCGTAATGTCTGCCGGCACTTCCGGAAGATGCAGAGGAGTTTCTTTCTTGCAGGCCAGAGTTGCGGCCAGAAGAAGAGCACAGGTTAAAAATCTTGCAATTTTCATCGTCTTAAAGTTTTTCACACACAATTCAACATACGATCAACCTTCCTTATGGTAGGTCTTGATCTCAAATTCCTTGGCAAGAATGCCATAGCCGTTCTCAGCAAGAGACTCAAGCTCATCCTCGCCCGGATAGACCTTCACAGGTGCGATAAATGACACTCTTGATGTGATGTCAGCAATGATGGCCTCGCTTCTGGCAATTCCGCCAGTGATGAGTATAGCATCAACCTTGCCACATACATCTGTAGCCAGAGCACCGATATATTTTGCGATGCTGAGGCAATAACCGTCTATAAAGACCTTGCACTCAGGATCACCTGCAGCCGCACGGTCAACTACACTCTTGAAATTGTTTGTGCCGAAGAAGCCTACTGCGCCACCCTTGCCGACGAGTTTCTTCATCACCTCAGCCTTTGTGTACTTTCCACTGAAGCACATTTCAACAAGAGGGAAACCCGGTACGCTTCCCGCACGCTCCGGACTGATAGGTCCGTCGCCGCCAAGAGCGTCGTTTGTGTCGATAACCTCACCGTTTCTATGGAGAGTGACTGATGTTCCTCCTCCAAGATGAGCGACGATGACTGTCACCTTATTATAGTCAGTTTCGTGCTCTCTTGCATATCTGCGGCCGATTGCACGTGAGTTCAGAGCGTGGAAGAGAGCTCTGCGAGGGAACTCAGGGAGTCCGCCTATCTTTGCTTCCGGAAGCATCTCGTCTGCCATAGGAGGATCCGCGATGAACGAACCGCAGTCTGCTGCTAGTCCCTTCTCAGCACGTGCCTCATTGACCTTGTCTGCAATGTCAGCCGCAATCAGCGCGCTGAGGTTGCAGGCGTGCTTTCCTTCCTTGGCTTCGCGGAGCGCTTCCTTCATATCATCATTCACCCAATAGACTCCGGTCTTGATCGGGGTGATGAGACCGCCGCGGGCCATTACTATGTCTATGCTCTCAAGAGCGATCCCCTTCTCTGACAAAAAATCCATAATGGTACCAAGACGCATCTGGTCCTGGTCCATTACGGATTCGTATTTTGACAATTCCTCGACAGAGTGTGTGAGATTCTTTTCGAAAAGTTTCTCGCCTCCGTCGAAGAAGCCTATTTTAGTCGAGGTGGATCCTGTATTTACTGCCAGTACTCTACCTTTCATAAAAATGTTATTTTACAGACATTGCTGCGATTGCGATTGAGTTGAGCTTTGTGTCGATGCTGTCCGCACGGCTTGAAAGCACGCAAGGAACCTTTGCACCTACCATCATACCAGCCTGCTTCACATCCTTTGCAAGCATTGAGTTGGTCTTGTAGAATACGTTAGCCGACTCGATGTTAGGGAAGAGGAGGCAGTCTGCATCACCGGCAACCTCACTGTGAAGACCCTTTATCTCTACAGCCTCCTGGCTTACAGCCACGTCAAGTGCGAGAGGACCGTCAGCGATACATCCCTTGATCTGTCCGCGGTCTACCATCTTTGCAAGCATAGCAGCCTCAACGCAAGCAGGCATACCTGCGAGCATCTGTTCTGTGGCAGCGATGATGGCAACCTTAGGCTTAGCGATACCTACAGCGTGAGCTGTGTTCACGAGGTGACCCATAATGATCTGCTTCTGCTTGAAGTCCGGAGCAGGGATAACAGCCATATCACCTACGAAGAGGAGCTTGTGGTAGTTAGGGTTCTCGAGAACCGCGCAGTGAGTAAGGGTACCCTTTGGAGGAAGGAGACCAGTCTCCTTGTTAAGGATAGCGCGGAGGAACTTGTCTGTAGAGCAGAGACCCTTCATAAGGAAGTCACCCTGACCCTCACGGATCATATTTACAGCCTGAGCCACTGCAGGAAGCTCGTTAGGGTTGTGTACGATAGTGAACTTTGCAACATCGATTCCCTCTTCCTTGCAAGCCTCAGCGATCATATTCTCGTCACCTACGAGGGTAACGTCAACAAGACCGAGGTCCACTGCCTTGCCTGCAGCTGCGATAGTGTGGCTGTCAACGCCCCAAGCTGCAATCATTCTCTTTCTTGCGCCTCTGTTCTGGAGTTCCGCAAATATCTCTTCAAATTTTGTAAACATATCTATATCAATTTATGTAATTATTCTTCGTTCTGTACAATGTTCATTGTGTCGCGTGCGATCATAAGCTCCTCGTTTGTTGTGATGAGGGCCACCTTCACAGCTGAGTCAGGGAGAGTGATGATAGTGTCCTCGCCTCTTACTACGTTTGCATCGTAGTCAAATTTCACACCGAGGTAAGTGAGATTCTCACACACTCTTCTGCGGAGACGGCTGTTGTTCTCGCCGATACCTCCGGTAAACACGATAAGGTCAACACCGTTCATCGCAGCCGCATAGGCTCCGATGTACTTTGTGATGTCATATGTGAGCTTCTTGAGGGTAAGTTTCGCTTTTGGATCGCCGTTGTTTGCAGCCTCATCAAGGTCGCGGGCATCTGATGATACGCAAGAAAGACCGAGGAAACCGCTCTTCTTGTTCAGCACCTTGCTCATTTCAGCAGCAGTGAGACCTTCCTTCTCCTGGATATAGGTAACGACATCAGGGTCCACGCTACCGCATCTTGTACCCATAATGAGACCCTCAAGCGGAGTGAAGCCCATAGTAGTGTCGATAGATTTGCCATTGAGGACAGCAGCGATCGAGCTGCCGTTTCCAAGGTGGCAGGTGATTACCTTTGAGTACTCAGGGTCGAGTCCTGCGAACTTTGCTCCCTTGGCAGCCACATATTTATGGCTTGTTCCGTGGAAACCGTAACGGCGGATGCCGTATTTTTCATAATATTCATATGGCAGAGCATACATATATGCATATGCCGGCATTGTCTGGTGGAATGCTGTGTCGAACACACCTACCTGCGGAACTGTCGGAAGGACAGCTGACACGGCCTTGATACCGAGGATGTTTGCAGGGTTATGGAGAGGTGCGAACACCGAGCATTTTTCGAGCTGTGCGATTACCTTGTCGGTTATCATCTGGCTGCACACGAACTCCTCTGCTCCGTGCACCACGCGATGTCCTACCGCCTCGATGTCCTCAAGAGTAGTGAGGCATCCTGCCTCCTTGTCAAGAAGTGCATCCATCACCGCTCTGATAGCTACAGTGTGGTCTTCAATTGGCATTTCCTTAACAAGCTTTTCCTTTCCTGTCGCCTGGTGTTTGAGGCAACCTGTTTCCATTCCGATTCTCTCGACAAGACCCTTGGCGAGAAGGTCGTAGACTTCGTCGCTCTTCATATCAAGGAGCTGATACTTAAGCGATGAGCTTCCGCAATTCAGTACTAAGATGATCATATTTTATGTAGTTTGTTTTATTTTCAAGACTATCTTTGCAAAGTTATAAAAATAATCGCTACTTTAGCAAAAAATAGGAACTAAATGGAAGTGGAGAGAGATATAGCGGGGTTAGCCTTACCTTTTGCCGCCGGCGCCTTCATCGCCGCCTATGCAGGACATCTCCTGCACACAGAAAGCCTGTCGCACATCACCGTTGCCCTGACTGTCACCTTAGGCCTGACAGCAGTGCTGCTGCATCCGGTGCACAGGAAGTTTGCTCCGGCATATATATGGCTGATCATAGGCTGTTTGGGCATATCCTTAGGGATGTTTACGTATTTCCACGGGAGTGTGGCGGCAGTCAGTTCTATGCCCTGGCGGGTGGCGGCGGCCGAAGAATTCGGCGAAGCCTTGCGTGGGGCTGTAGACAGGATACCTTTCTGCGATACTCAGACCAACGCCCTTATCAAGGCTCTTATCACAGGTGCCAGAGAGGACCTCTCGCCTGAGACCACACAAGCATTCCGCAACAGTGGAGCATCACACATACTTGCCCTTTCCGGACTTCATCTGGGCATCATATATGGACTTGTAAGGTATTCATTATCAGCCATCGGCAACTCCAGGGCAGCCATATATACAAAGGCCATCATAACCATAGCGGCCTGCGGATTCTACACCCTCGCCACAGGTGCCGGGCCGTCAATTGTGCGTGCCTTCCTTTTCATATTGCTGAATGAGACCGCCCGCGCCACGCACCGCCACCACACCACCGCAAGCGTGTTCTTCGCCGCCCTCATAATCCAAATAGTCCTGTCCCCCGCCTCTGTGCGTTCCGTCGGGTTCCAGCTATCCTATGCCGCAATGGCCGGAATCGCGTTCATATATCCCTGGCTGCGCGATTTCTGGCCTTCCGAAGAAGGCGATCCGACGAGCCTGAGATCACGTATGAACATAATGAGGCGGGTCTGGGAAGCGGCCTCCCTTTCCATAGCCTGCCAGATCACCACCGGGCCTTTGGCATATATGTACTTCAGGAGCCTGCCCGGAAATTTCCTGCTGACCAACCTGCTGGCGCTGCCTCTTACCACCGCCCTGATTCCAGCTGCGCTGGTCACGACGGCGCTGCATAGTGCCGGCATATGCCCGGACGCAGCCATACGTTTGACCGAATGGCTGGCACAGACTCTTTTACATTCGTTGGAAATTATTGCTGCGATGTAGCCTTATTCCGCTTCCTCAAGGACAAATCCATCTGAGCACCAGGTCTGGAAGACTCCATCCTCATCATAGACCAGACAGCCTTCAAGATCTGGACGGGAAGCAAGGAATCTTTGAGATTCTTCAAGTCCCACGACCATACAATATGTGGCATAGGCATCTGCCAGAGTGGCATTTTCCGCAACTATCGTAGCACTTAGAAGTGAGTGCTGGACAGGATAGCCCGTGCGGGGATCTATGGAGTGGGAGTACTTCTTTCCGTCGCGGACATAGAACTTTCTGTAGTTACCGGATGTGACTATGCCGTGAGGGCCTTCGGGAGCCTTGAATATACCTTGGATCTGCGAACCGGGATCGTTGTTGCCATCCTCCGGACGGTCTATTCCCAAGGTCCACGGGCGGCCTGACGGATTCACTCCGTCGCAGAAGATTTCTCCGATGTCCACCATCATATCCTTGACTCCAAGGGAGTACAGGTACTCTGCGACAAGATCACAGCTATATCCCTGAGCTATAGCATTATAATTGAGTTTCGGCCTTGCTTCCCCGCTAGTGAGCAGATCAGCCGGAGCGAGCATTCCGCGAGCGTTTACGGCTTCCTTCATATCCCTTTTGAGCCTTGCCATTCCGCTTGATTTGAGCGTCTGCGCGACGACCTCGTCCGAAGGAAGCGACTCATTGGCAAAGCCGAAGCCCCATATATCGAAAAGCGGCGCTGACGCTGCGTCGACGACGCCTCCGGTTTCAAGGAATATGTCATATGCCTTCGCATACATATCCATAAAAAGACGGTCGGGTGCGATGGATGTGCCTTCGTTGAAGCGGCTCAGAAGGGAGTTCTTATTGTATCCGGAAAGGGAATTATCAATATTTGAAAGTATTGCATTTATTGAGTCGCGGATCTCCTCGGGAGCTGTCTCGACTCCCTCGATGTTGAATTTCACTGCATATGTGCCACCTTGGGCAAAACCGGTAATGGTGACATAACCTCGCTGCGGGGCACAGGAAAAGACAGTAAAAAGCAGCATTAATGATATGAATATCCTGACATTTCTTCCCATAATCGTTTCTAAGGCAAAGTATTTGCACAAAGTTAGCGGTTTTTCGAATTAAAATGCCCATCTTTGCAAGATTACACTTAAAAATTGAGATAGAATAATGAGTTTTCGCAAACTTTATCTGCTCGTCTTTGCAGCGGCCGTCCTTACAGCCGTGTCCTGCAAGAAGGATGACGAGACAAAGGTACTTCCGTCACTGAACGGATCACTGACATTCTACGCACCGGAATTCATAGAGCCGGGACAGACATTGACGATGTCTCCTAAAGGCGTAAGCCACCCTGAGGGCGGCGAGCTCGGCTACTATTGGAAAGTCACACCTGGTATGTCGACTTCGGACACAACAAGATACGAGAACGGCCTTACACTTGACGGCAAGGAATCAGACGGAACGTTCTCCTACACCTTCCCTGACACCCTCGGAACCTACACCATCAGCGCCTATGCATTTGCAAAAGGCTATTCGGGAGCGTCAAGAGTCAAGTACGCCACTGTAGTCATCGGCGATATGACAGGAAAGGGCTCGATCACCGAGAACGGCATCAAGGCATCTGACCCTAAGATTACTGTAGACGGCATAGATTACTACTATACCAACATCGCAGGCCTCGACTGGTTCCGCCACAACCTTGCAAACCCATCTTTCGGAGCACCTTACAACAATGACGCTGCTATGGGTCCTGTGTTCGGAAGGTACTACAGCTTCGAAGAGGCAGTTCAGGCTTGTCCGGAGGGATGGAGACTTCCTACCGATGCTGAATGGGTGGCAATGGCTCAGGCTGTCAACTCAGAAAGCACAGTCGCAGAGAACGGTTCGATCACTTCGATTGCAGCAGACCTTATGGCAGACGCGGCATTCAATGGTATGTCAATGTGGGAGTACTGGCCAAAGGTAGGAGAGATCACAAACAAGAGCGGTCTTGCAATCCTCCCTTGCGGATTCTCTAATCTTGGTGAGAAAGCAGACGGACAGTACCCTGTGGCCAGCTTCTCAGGCACAAACGAGTACTCTGTGTTCTGGACAGCTGACAAGGTCGGAGAGACAATGGCTAACTACAGATACGTATTCTGCGAACAGCCAGATATGGTACTCGCAAAAGGCGACATCACAACATTCGGTGCATCAGTAAGATGCGTAAGATAAAAAACGGAAATATGAAGAAAGGATTGACAGTTTTATTGATTGTTGCAGCTGTCGTGCTGGGCATTTTCCTTTGGGTGAAAGGTGCTTACAACAAGATGGTGACAGCTGACGAAGGAGTTCAGGCTGCCTGGGCACAGGTAGAAAACGTCTACCAGCGCAGGGCAGACCTCATCCCGAACCTTGTAGCCACAGTGAAAGGTTACGCACAGCACGAGTCTGAGACTCTTGAAAATGTAGTGGCTGCACGAGCAAAGGCGACACAGACCCTCGTTGACCCTTCAGACCTCTCAGAAGAGGCAATCGCAAGATTCAACGAAGCTCAGGGCGAGCTTTCAAGCGCACTCGGAAGACTCCTTATGATCCAGGAGAATTATCCTGACCTCAAGGCGAATCAGAACTTCAGCGAGCTTCAGGCACAGCTCGAAGGCACTGAAAACAGGATTGCAACAGAGAGGATGAAATTCAACGAGACCGCGAGAGCGTACAACACCCTCATCCGCAAATTCCCGGACAACATCATCGCATCAATGTTCGGATTCGAGAAGAAGGGCTATTTCGAAGCACAGGCCGGAGCGGAGACAGCACCAAAGGTAGAGTTTTAATCAAGAGATATGAAACTGAATGATTTTCTGACCGCGCAGCAGCAGGCTTCTGTTGTTGACGCGGTCAGACTTGCAGAAAAAGGGACCTCAGGAGAGATCCGCATACACATAGACAGAGAATGTAAGGTCTCCCCTATGGAGAGAGCCAAGGAAGTGTTCAATAAGCTGGGAATGTTCCGTACGGCACAGCGCAACGGCGTGCTCATTTACCTGGCTGTCGAATCCAAGGTCTTCGCCATAATCGGAGACAAAGGCATCAACGACCTGGTACCGGAGAACTTCTGGGCAGACGTGGTCGAAGTTATGGGAGGAGAATTCCGCAAAGGGCGCTTTGCTGAAGGCCTTGCCCTGGGAGCGACACTGGCAGGAGAGAAGCTGAAGGCATATTTCCCATATCAGGATGATGACATAAACGAACTTCCTGACGAGATCTCATTCGAAGAAAAGGAGGAGGGCCGATGAAAAGACTTATCACTATGGT
The DNA here is from genome assembly GCA_017560825.1 of Bacteroidales bacterium. Taxonomy (GTDB): domain Bacteria; phylum Bacteroidota; class Bacteroidia; order Bacteroidales; family UBA932; genus Cryptobacteroides. The sequence continues at coordinate 29,473 of JAFZED010000027.1, forward strand.
GGCCGGATTGTCACTTATCCTGTCACTTGCATTATCGCTTGCCCCATCAGCCTTTGCCATACCGGGCAGGCCATCTCCAGCGCGTCTTGTGAACGACCTTGCAGGTACATTCTCTTCCAGACAGGCAGAAGAACTTGAGAGGGTTCTGGTAGCCTTTGATGATTCAACCTCCAATCAGATTGCAGTCGTGACCGTCAGGGACCTGGAAGGATATGAGCCATCTGAATATGCGACCAGAATAGGTCTGGACTGGGGAGTCGGCTCAGAGAAATTCGACAACGGAATCGTAATCCTTGTCAAGCCCAAAGACAGGACAGCAGGCAAGGTCTTCATAGCTGTCGGCTACGGACTTGAAGGAGCAATCCCTGACGCATATGCAAAAAGAATAATCAACGAAGTGATGATTCCTCATTTTATGAATGAGGACTACTACGGTGGCGTAACTGAAGCCTGCAAAGTCCTGATGAAACTTGCAAGCGGAGAGATATCAGAACTTCGTGAGGACGAATTTGACGAGGAGGATGCCGGTGCGATTGCAGCAGGCATCTTAATGCTTCTCATCATAGTCTTCGTGCTTGTCATCCTGTCAAAGGCAGGAGGTCCAGGCTCTGACTCCGGACCAGGCTCCGGCAGAGGACGCACCATCTACACCGGCCCGATCATCACCACAGGCCGCCCATACAGCGGCTGGGGCTCCTCAGGAGGCTCCTTCGGCGGTGGCTTCGGCGGAGGGTTTGGCGGCTTCGGCGGCGGCTCCTTCGGTGGCGGCGGCGCCGGCGGCAGCTGGTAGACGGCAGGTTGCAGAAGGTACTGGTAACCAACAACCTATAATGTATCCATCTCAAAGAAGAAAAACAGCAAAACACTATCTATCAATAAGTTACGTAAAATCACCTACTCCATTTGCCGCAGGTGATTTTACATAAAAGCCTAATGTACAACTACTTAGGCATCACTGTTCAAACAATTTAGGCACACAGCTCAAGCGATTTGGCTCCACGGTGCAAACTATTTGTTTATATGTAGCGAGAAATGAGTTCTACGAAGCTGGGGAATAGATTCAAATAGTAGCATCCCGGCAGGATCAAGAGAATCCTATGCACCACAACACACTAGCAATCAATCGATTACATTAAATGCCTGCTGCATCACGACAGCAGGCATTTTGTTTATCTCGTTGTATATCAGGGATTTAAGTAAACATTTTCTTGCTAATTTCTGCAAAGATTACAGCATTGATATCGGCAGTCTCCTGAAATAGCTATTCAGCAAGGTCTGGAGGCATAAAAGTAGTGCCAGTACTTGTGAACTTCCAAGAAAAGGGTCCTATTTTTGGATACCGTTCAGAATTTGACGTGAACTTCCAAGAAAAGGGCACATATCCTGGAAGTTAGCAGCAGAGTCGAAGGATACCTCCAACATTTTTGCAGAGTTTATGTCGGGGCCAACCACGGTGCCTCTAATCACAGATTGTATGAAGAGCTACCGTTATCGTTGCTATGAAAAGTGATATGTAGAATAGTATCTGCCGTGGTCGGCGAATACACCAGCCTGCCACTATTTAATCTATGACACACCATCGCCAGCCAAAACCATCGCCAGCCAAAACTAAGGCCTGCGACTCAAAGGAGCCGACTCAATCAAAACCCAAAGGGGTCTGTAAGTTCTCAATCACAAAGAAAAATAAAACAGTAAGTTTGAGCTATCTCAGGTCAGTTACGATCCAGGATTTGTCGAAGCGGACTGACGGGTGGAAGGCGGTGAGGGGTTTCTGGGGGGCGGTTGTCATTTTGCTGACTGTGATGGTCCAGGCATTGCCGTCGGACATTGTGAAAACTCCAGAAACGAGCTTTCCTTCTGGAGAAAATGTTACTTCAGCCGCGGTGATTTCTCCTTTTGTCTTGGGCTTCAGGGTGTATTTTCTGCCCGCAATGGATTTTACATCAAAGAACTCATCGAGGCGTGAGAGGAGGAGGGCCGGATTGGTCATATATCCTTCGGGACCTTCTGTCAAAGATTCGATTATGACTTCCTTGGAGGTCTGGTCCACAATCCACACAGATTCGCCATCGCAATAGATGTCATAGCCACCTCCTACAATGTGGTAGGCCTTGCCTTGAAGCTGGAGTTCTGCCTTTCCCTTTACTTCAGGGCCGCCACCCTTCACGGAGTAGTCCACTTCCAAGGTGACAAGATTCTCAGAGAACGTGTCGTAGAGGCGGGTAATCATAGACGCCTCTTGAGCAAGAAGTCTTCCTGACACAAAGGACAGGAAGACTACCAGGATATATTTCAATATATGTTTCATCATCAGTGTATGAAGTGCGACAGGACCTCATCGAGTTCCTCAAGAGAAGCCACGAGCACCTGTCTTGGCTTAGAGCCTTCCTGAGGGCCGACGATGCCGGCACCTTCGAGCTGGTCCATCACTCGTCCCGCTCTTGCATATCCCATACCAAGACGTCTCTGAAGGTCTGAAGTGGATCCCTTCTGCGTCGTCACCACCATACGGGCAGCATCTTCGAACATAGGGTCGATGTTGTTCATATCGATTGAGCCGCCGCTGGTCTCGCCGTCCTGTGACTCAGGTACAGGGAGATAGTAAGGCGTGTTGTAGCACTGCTTGTAGCCGCTCTGTTTGCCGATGAAGTCGGTAAGTTTGTTGATCTCCGCCATACTTACGAGCGCACACTGCACTCGTTCCATCTCCACTCCCGAGTAGTAAAGCATATCGCCTCGTCCTATGAGGTTCTCGGCGCCGTTCGAGTCAAGAATGGTAGCAGAATCCACGCGTGAAACCACTCTGAAGGCGATTCTGGTCGGGAAGTTGGTCTTGATCAGACCTGTAATGACGTTGACCGAAGGACGCTGGGTGGCGATGATCACGTGAATACCTGCAGCTCTACCCTTCTGTGCAAGACGGACAATGGAAGCCTCAATGTTCTTCGCTGCCTTTCTTGCTTCAGGACCTGCACCGCCGGCCATAGTAAGGTCGGCATACTCGTCGATCACTACTACAAGGTACGGAAGATACTTATGTCCGTCGGTAGGAAGGAGATAACGGTCTCTGTACTTTTCATTATAGAGGGTAAGTTTGTTCACACCCGCAAGAGCGAGGAGTTTGTACCTCTCATCCATCTCTATGCAGAGCGAGTTCAAGACTTCTTCTGCGTGTTTTGCATCCTTGACGATGGCGTGTTCGCGCTCATCCTCCTCGCTTGCCGCCATAGGAAGCACTGCAAGATAGTGTTTGAGGAGTGAATTGTAGGAGGTGAACTCCACCATCTTAGGGTCAATGAAGACGAACTTCAGTTCAGAAGGATGCTTTGCATAAAGAAGCGAAGCGATGATGACGTTCAATCCCACTGACTTACCCTGCTGTGTGGCACCTGCAACAAGGAGGTGCGGCGCAGAAGCCAAGTCGAAGGTCTTCACCTTCTTGGTAATTGTGTAGCCGATAGCGATCGGAAGTTCGTATTTAGTCTGGGTGAAGGCTTCATTTCCGAGAGTCTTCTTCAACGGTACTATAGATGGTTCTCTGTTAGCCACCTCGATACCCACGCAATCAGGAAGGACCACCACACGTACTCCCTTGGCACCCAAGGACATACCGATCTCTCTGTGAAGCATTTCGATGGACGACACCTTCACGCCTGGTGCAGGTACGACCTTGTAGAGAGTGACTGTAGGTCCTACTACTGCAGATACGTGCTGCACATCGATCTTATAGTTGAGAAGGGTTGCGCGGATCCTGTTGTTGTTGATCTCAAGCTCTTCCTGAGATACTGAATGCTGTCCTTCTGAATAGTCATCAAGAAGATCGAGCGAAGGGAATTCATAACGTTCCAGGTCAGCTCTGTTGTCGATTCGCGGAAGCGGCTCCTGCACCGGAGCATCCGGATCGTAGGTTATCTCAACATCCATAGAAGGATTTTCCGGTTCCTCTTCGACTGTTTCAGGAGTCTCAATCACCACTTCTTGAGGCTCAGGATTCTCTATCACAATTTCTTCCGGCTCATCATCTGCAAACGGTATAGGCTCATACTCGTTCTCGTGTTCGAACTCCACTTCCGGCTGTCCGAATTCCGAGATCGGCTCAAGAACTTCTTCCTGAACAGGGACAACATCCTCTGTTTCAACAGGAACCTCAGCAGAAGTTTCTGTCTCCTTCACAGGCTTTTCCTTCTTCTCCATTCCTGCAACTGCAAACCAATGGGCAAATCTCCTGCTTGACAACACAAGCCATACGATCACCAGGACACATATTACCAGACCAGTAACAATACCTCCGAAAAGATTATTCATCCACAGAACTACCGCGTGGCCGGAATAGCCGCCGAGGCCACCGCCAAAAAGGTTGCCGAGGGCGAAGATATCGGAAATATACGCAAGGATCAGCGAGCTTATGAAGGCTCCGCTGACGCATATCATAGATATCCTGAAAAGGCCTATGCTTCTGTTCCAGAAAAAGAGGCGGTAAGCTACCGCACCGAGAAGGAACACAAATGCAAACGAACCCAGTCCGAGGAAATTGCGGACAAGGAAACTTCCCCACTTGTAGCCGAGCTTGCCCCCTGCATTGGACACATCCACATCCTGAGACATCATATTCTGATGATACTCAAGACTTTGATCAGCCTGCCAGGTAAAGAGGTAGGAAGCCGTTCCTATCAGTGTTATGACGGCAAATATGCCGACAAGAACACCCGCCACCTTATAGATGAGCGACTTCACATCAGGGTCCATATCAGACAAGAATGAGAAGCGCGTCTGCTTCTCCTTCCTGCTGTCTTTCTTCTTTGACTTATTGCTTGCAGCCATATTTAAGACTGTTTATATTTTACTTGTTGTTATGCTGATTGTGCTGCTTCTTGTTCTTGCCGTTCTTATGGCGCTGCTGGTTCTTGGCGTTCTTCTGCTGCTGGGCACCAGGTCTTGAGAAGTTCGCTCCTGAGTCCACCTTTGAAAGCTGTATTCCCTCAGGCACCTTGACCCTTCCGTCCGAAAGTCTCTCTATATCCTGGAATATGGTCTCGTCAGCGACAGTGTCCTTGTTCCAGATGAGATACTGCTGGCGCATATATATAGCCAGAGAGCGGATCATCGAGACCTTAACCTCGCCTTCCTCGTGCTCTGCTATCAGGTCTATCATACTCTCGATGTTCCTTCCGTAGTGAGTTGCCTTGATGGGCTTTCCCTTGTAAGGAATCGGCCTTGGAGGCTGCTGCATAGTCTCTATCTCAGGCTTTGGATATGGTGCATCGACATCGAGATCGAAACCGGCGATGACATAGAGATGGTCCCAAAGGGTCTGCTCGAAATTCTCCTGAAGATGAACATCCGGATTCAGGATCTCCATCACGTTTATAATGGCCCTGGCCTGCTCGTTTCTCTTGTTTCTGTCCTCGATGGTCTTCAGATAATCAACCATCTTCTGCACGTTTCTTCCGTACTCCGGAATACACAGGCGCACCCTTTCGGTGTTGTAAAGAAGCTTGCAGGTGTCTATATTCGTATTTTCCATAGATTTCAATTGTTTACAATCCGCAAATATATGAAAAAATGAACGGTTTTACAATTATATGACGGTTATGATTTTGTCATCGTTGACGTACCACAGCACTGCCGAGACATCGGCGTAGCCCATACGTTTCCATATGTCGGCATAGCCCTTGAGCTGATGCTCGTACGAACGGTGATGTTCTCCGAACTTATAGTCCACGATGCACACTGAGCCATCCGCTGCCATCATCACCCTGTCCGGTCTGTATATTTTCCCGTCCACATCTATCAATGATGTCTCATTCATCACTGCCTGTCCTTCAGAGTCAAACCACTGCGGTTTTGACTCTATTCTTTCCTTCAGCAAGGTCATAATCTCTTCTTTCTGAGTCAGATCCACATCTCCCGACATTACAGCCGCATCCACAGAAGCCTCAAGTTCAGAGACATCTGTCAGTCTTGACAGGATGTCGTGAAGGACTATACCTTTAAGACGAGGAGAGGCCTCGATTCCCGCCTTGTCCTCTGAGAAGAAGTCGAGCGAATCCGCAGAGAACTTCAGTCTGCTCAGTTCCCTGACATCCACCATCTCTCCGTCCTCCTGATCCAGTACAGGAACAGCAGGATTAAGCGGTACAGAAGGGAACTCATTTCCTTCACTCTGCACGAACGATTCCATCTCATCAGACTCGCGTTTCATTTTAGTAAAGTCATAGCCGGCTCCGAAGACAAAGGTCAGAGAGTCCTTTCCTTCCTCCTCCTCATTTTTCTCTATAGTAAGTTCTATTCCCTCAAGTATCTTGGACGATGAGACAAACCAGTAGATGAGCTCAGCAAAGTTCTTGAAGTCATAGACACCCGAATCGATGTTCTCCCTCCTGGTCTTTCCCGGAGTGCTGGCAATGATGTGCATACCTTTCTCCGCTCTGGTGAGAGCTACGTAGAGGATGTTCATATTGTCCACCAGCTGAAGGAAACTTTCACGATTGTAATGGCTTCTGAAATGGGTCAGGTCACTTGCTTCTGAAAGCATAACGTCGTAAGTGCCTTCCGCCACGCCTTCCAGCGACGTACCTTCAAGCTGGGGAGCACACCACATCTTTCCGCTCTTGTAGAACGAGATCTTTTCCGCATACGGGAGTATTACATAAGGGAAAGCCAGACCTTTTGACTTGTGTACAGTCATAATCCTCACAGCATCACCCGAAGACGGCGAACTGATGGACGGATCCTTTTCCTCCCAATATTTCAGGAAGTTGTGAAGGCTGTTGTCGCGCGTGCTCACATAGTCCTGGATTGCGTCCATATATGACTGGATGTGAGGAACTTCACTCTTCCATCCATCACCTGCCTTAAGCTTCAGTTCACGCAGGAAGTACTCTGCCAGGTCTATGAGGGAACGGTAGGACGACGGAGCGGCTATGGCCAATTGTTCAGCCAGATAACCGTTCACCATATCTGCCGGATTGTCGACGTAGGACATCAGTGACATAAGCCTTCTTACTGTCGCTGATTTCTTTACCTTCAATGACTCGTCAGTTATGACAGACACGTTGTTCTCAAGCAGGAATGCCGCAATCTTTTCTCCTTCCGCATTGCCTCTCACAAGGATCGCTATGTCTCCAAGACGGGCTCCCTTTGATGTAAGGTCTTCGATTGTCGCAAGAATCCTGTCCTTCTGGAGACCATTGTCTCCCTTTCCTCTTTCAGGGGCCGGAACAAAAGTAACTTTCACACTTCCACCTTCCTTATGCTTCGGAGCCACTTTCTGCATCACGTCAGCATAAATCTCAGCCATAGGCCCGCGTTTTTCCTCTGTCTTCGGGTCCTCAAGACTTTCCTTTATTTTCCCTACTGTCTCCGAAGAAATGCTCTCGCTGTCCAGTACACGCGCCAAAGTCCAGAAGAGGACATTGTTGAACTTGATCACATCTGCAAGGCTTCTCCAGTTGGTGTCAAGGCTATCATCTTCCACCTTATCGAAATGGCCCCTTATCTCACTGTTAAGAAGATTCCAGTCCGAGCCGCGCCACCTGTAGATGCTCTGCTTCACATCACCTACTATAAGGTTGCGTCCTCCCTTGGAGTGGCTTTCCAGAAGCAGCGGAAGGAAGTTGTCGTACTGCACGCGCGAGGTGTCCTGAAACTCGTCCAGGAGGAAATGGTCGAACCTCACGCCGGTCTTTTCATATATGAACGGAGCGTCCGAGCCATTGATTATGTCACGAAGGATTTCATTGGAGTCATCCAGACACATTATGTTCTTCTCCTTCATTATCTCCTTGAACATCTGCTCCAGCTCTGCTGCCAGTCCCAGTCCGTATAACTGAGAATCAAGGATACAGGCTGTATTGTAGTCCATAAGGTTATCCACCTTGAAGAACTCAATGACGTCGTCGATATACGGAGATATGTTGGAGGAAATCAGGTCAATATGAGGCTTATAGGTTTTCTTCTGGGCAGCCGTAAACCATTGGGATGGTTCAACCAGCTTGTCCAGAAACTTCGTGCCCGGCATCTCTACCGCCTCTCCTTTCTGCAACTTTGCAAAAACAGCAAAATGACCGAAGAAGGTCCTCTTGTCAGCCTTTACATCAAGACCGTACTTACCTAATTCGGAAAGAACATATTCCGAAGCCTTCAACAGTTTCTCAAAACCATCAGCAATGATCTTTCGACTGGCAGTCCTCACCTTTCTCAAGTCAGACTTGTCACGGGCATCCTCCTTAAGTCCTGCCTCCTTGAGCGCATCCTTCCTCTGACGGCTGCCCAGTCTCTTTGCAATGTCCATAAGACTTGCATCCACACGGTACTTTCCGCCTCGCTCTATCTGATCCAGAAGGTTGGTTGTCAGCCAGTCTCTGAGTTCCTTCTTTTCTTCTGTCAACGAGTCAAGAAGACGGTCCACGCTTTCCTCCACAACAGAATCCCTGTCAAGCTCGACCTGATAGGATGCAAACTGTCCGATCTCGTGGGCGAAAGCCTTGAGAGTCTGCTGGAAAAACTTGTCTATGGTGCTGATGGCAAACGAACTGTAGTCGTGAAGAATGTCGCTCATAACACAAGCGGACTTCCGCTGCAATTCCTCAACAGACGGAAGCACGGAAGGCACAAAATCACCCAGATAATCCGACTCGTGAGGCTTTGTGGCCATAATGAAGAGTTCCTTGAGTATTCGGCTCTTCATCTCGTCTGTGGCCTTGTTGGTAAAGGTCACAGCCAATATATGCCTGTAGGCATCACGCTCCTTGCTTTCAAGGAGCAATCCTATATATTTCTTTGCCAGCGTGTAGGTCTTTCCTGATCCCGCTGACGCCTTCATCAATTCCACCATACCTTTATTCTTTAGAGGTCCTTCCACATATTACCTTGAAATCACAATACTCGCAGTTCTTTTCAACGGCAGTGCGCGAGAACGGCACAGCCGGATCAAGCATCTCAGAGAGCAACTGCTCCAGAGCGTCCTTCATCATTGCGTAGAAACTCTCATTCAGGGCGTCATTCCTCACGTCTTCCTTAAAAAGCAGGGACGTCTCATAGACCGAATTCAGGACAGTACGTCCATCATAGCTCTGTCCGGAAGCGTTATGTCCGGTACGGACAAGAAGGTCATATATGAAGAACTGAAGGGCGATCTTTGGACGGGAAGCCGGCTCTGTGTCGTGGCTGAAGATCTTCTTCACCAGAGCTTCAGCCTTGGCCTGGTCTGCCGGGATGTCTCTGTCCTCAGGCAGCACCTTTCCTGTCTTGTAGTCCACTACTCTGACATTGTCCGGGCCGTATGAGTCAAGACGGTCTATGAATCCCTTGAGCTTCAGACCCGCAAAAGAACCGATGAATTCCTGTTCGAGACCAAGGATATAAAAGGCATCACAGCGCATCTCTTCAAGATGTGCAAGATCCTTCTTGAGAGTGTTTATGACGCATTGGACTATCACATCCAGCACCACGATGTTCCTTCCTTCCAACTCTACAGAGTGCAGATGGTACAGCATCAGTGCCTTGACTTTTGCCTTTATGTCCTCTTTCCTTCCGAGCCACTCATTGATGTAATCCTTTGTCACACGGCTCATCACGGAGTCCGGATTCTTGGACGCTTCCATAGGGCCGTCCGGAGCCATAAAGGCAGGATTGGAATAAAGGGCCCACATCGTGTCGTGGAACACGGTACCGAACATTGCATTGTCCAGACTCTCCACCACCTCATCCTCCGGGCGCAGTCGCTTGACCTTCTCATACCAGAACTTTGCAGGACAGGCTATATAAGACTGCAGTGCACTGGCTGACAAACTCATAGAACTTATCGCGTCTATATCCTCCTGAGTCTTCTCTATGACCGGAAGTGACTCTACGACAGCTGAATCAGCCTTCACGACGTACCTGTGTACAGGAACCTGGAAATCGTACTCCAGCTGTTTGATGTAACGGCTCTCCTCTCCGGAGCGCAGACCCTCACTTCTGGAATCATAGAAGATCCAGACATTCTCGGCCCTGGAGATCATTCGATAGAAATAATAGGCCCAGATCGCATCCTGGTGCTCATATGTAGGAAGTCCGAAGACGTGTCTCAGGAACGGAGGTATGAAGGATGAGCTGACACTCTTTCTCGGGAAGACACCTTCGTTGGCTGACATCAGGATGACATTCCTGAAGTCAAGTGCCCTTGTCTCAAGAGGACCCATAATCTGAAGGCCCTTCAAAGGCTCCCCTTTGAACGGAACAGTAATTCCTGCAAGCAGGTTGTTCAGCAGACGGACAAAAGTCATCGGAAGCAGAGGCTTTTCTATGCGTTTAAGCAGGGTGACAGTCCTGTAATAGGCACGGGCGAACTCCACCTCTACCGCAAACTCAGGATCACAGGCCGCCTTTGAAGCCGCAACACTTGTCAGAGCTGTAAGATAATCCGCAAAACAACCGATCTGTCCACAGTCTGCCACCTTCGGCTGCAGGACAGCTACCCTGAAGAGCATATCCATCAGAGGCGATCCGTTCAAGTCCTCCACAGGAATGTAGTACTTGGCCTCCTTCTTGACCCTGGCAGCAATCTCCACATCCTGCTCAGAAGCTATCCTCCTGAAGAATGCGCTTGAGAACAACGACCACACCTGCCTATGATAGAAGTACCACTTACCCTTCTTCTGCATTGTGTGCAGCTGAGCGGCCACAGCCTCGGACATAAATGTGTACAACTCACTGGAGGTCATCGGATAACCCATAGTCACATTGATAGCCTCCACATCTTCCGGAATAGTGTTCAGAAGAGACATCAGCAGAGTCTCGTCCGGAAGCACTACAGCACAATCATCCGGCTTTCCCGGAAGTCTGGACAGCAGCTCGGGCACGCACTTCACCTGACCGACAGCTGAAGGCACACTGACTACATTGATTACAGGCTCAGGCAATCCTTCCTGATCGAAACTGAAGGCCTGTGGGAACTCAGCCACATTCTTATCCATAAAGAATGATGACTTGTTTCTCCTTGCCTTTATCATATCAGACGAATAGTCCCAGCAGAACTCAGCCCTTCCCTCTTTCTGTAGCCTTCTCATCACGGCCTTCTCACATTCATTCGGAGCATTCAGTCCCACAAAGACAAAGTTTCCGGGCATCAGGTCTTCTGCCGATCCCGCCTTTACCTTCTCAGCCAAGGCTCTGTACACCATTCCTTCATAGGCCATCCCTTTACCGAGCAGATGGGAATTGAACTCTACATAAAGCGGATAGAGCAGATTCCATATCTGGAAAAACCTCTTCTTGACATCAGGTCTGTCAGAACCGATGTCAGCGGTAAGCACTCCTGAACCTCTTTCAAAATGGTCTACGAGCGCCTCTATCGCCTCCCTCTGTGCCTTCTCAAGATAGGAAAAATCATCCTGAATGCTCTTGTACTCAGCGACATTCGCAAACAATCCCTTCGGATCAGCCAGATACTTGTCCACATCGTTGAAGTCTGCAAGGATGATGTCACCCCAAAATATGAAGTCATCCAGGGACTCCGCACCAGAATGCAGTCTGGAATAGCACTCGTGCAACTCAATAAGCAGAGTGACCCTGTCTGAAACCTCCATCGAGGCATACTTCGAGAACATATCACTCATCGTCATCATCTTGGGAGCCACTATAGGAGCTGTCCCGTCAGCCGCAACTGCCTCCACCAGATACTTCTGGAAAAAGACCAGAGAACGTCTGTTCGGGAAAACAAAGCAACGCTCGGAAATCCCGCCCGACTTATAGTAATGATCTGCAACCTGTTTAAGAAATGGTATCATAGTTTCAATATTTACTAGGCACAAAGATAGAACAGGAAGTTGCCAAACCACGGCACACCCATCACTTTCAGGGCAAAACTTCCTTCCATTTCTACAAGATACGCAATTTCCTGAAAAAAGTTACGAAAATATTTGGAAATTGATATTTTTTCAATACCTTTGCATAGAGATTATTTGGAATCATTCTAAATAACAAAGGAAGTAAAATATTAATTTATAAAAAGATAAGAATATGGAAAAGAAATTCAGATGCATCGTATGCGGATATGTTCACGAAGGCCCGACCGCACCGGAAGAGTGCCCACTTTGCCTCGTAGGATCAGACCAGTTCGAAGAGATCACAGAAGAAGAGGCTTAAAGCAGCCTATAAATATTCAGGGATAATATAGTACAACGAGGGCGACTAAATTTAGTCGCCCTCTTCAATTAATCTTCGTAGAAGTCATCGTCGACTTCGTCGTAGCCGAAGTCGGATGCCAGACGTTCGGCAACATCGTCCGGGATGTCGAAGGCAAGGTTGCCCCAAAGGGACTCCATCTGTCTTCTGTCCTTCTTGGTCGGACGACCTGCTCCCCTGTCTCTCTTGAGGAAGAATGTCTCCACCGGAGCACGAAGCTTTGCAAGCTCCTCTGCAGGAGTGAGATTCTCTGCATAGGTAGGAACCAGCTTTGCTCCCTGTCTCTTATCCACAAGAGCCAGCACCTTGTAAGTATATACGACAGCTCCCTTGCGGGCAACCAGCATATCCCCGACCTTGACAGCCTTCGACGGCTTCACATCGACTCCGTTCAGACGGACCTTGCCGCCCTTGCAGGCATCTGTGGCATCGGTTCTGGTCTTATATACCCTTATAGCCCAGAGATATTTATCTATTCTTACCTCTTCCATACAAATCAACTTTACGACCTCATCGATGAGCCGAAGAAGCCCAGCGGGCTTGCTCCCGACGGTCCTCCCATATCCTCATCTTCGTCATCAAGAAGACCGTCCTCGAGTCCCTCGTAGTCCTCTCCCTCAAGGAAGGCTTCAGTGTCAGGGTCGATGTAACCGTCCTGTTCCTCAACCGGACGCGTAACTGCCTCAAGGATTATTGTCTCCCTGTCGCGTGGCACAAGGAAGAAATCCTGCATATCGGCAGGAATCATAATTGTCTCACCCTTGGCGAACTCATAGTTGTCCATACAAGCCTCACCCTTTTCATTGGTCGAAGGAACCTGAACAGAAGCCGCACCTTCCACACATATATATATTATAAAGCTTTCGAACTTTTCAGTATATATATGAAGAGGATCGGTGAGATTTATCTTGGTCACATTGAACTGAGGTGACTCTACCAGCGTCTCGGCCACCTGGCCCTTGTCGCTGTGATGATGGTGCTCGTGGTCGCAATGGCACTCACCCTCGCAATGGCATTCATCACCGCAGTGACACTCGGTAACGTGGCAAGGCTCATAAGATGCCTCATCGCCCCAGAGCGGACCCTTACGATAAAGGCCACTGTCAAAAGCCCTGTAGTCGATAACGTCAATCGCCTCCTCAAGATGAGTCTCGCGGGCTGTCTCCGGGTTGAATTCACGTCCCCAGTCATACAGACGGAAGGTCATATCCGAAGACTCCTGGATCTCGGCAATAAGTAGGCCGGCATCGGCTGCGTGCACTGTTCCCGGTGTGATGTAGATGACATCACCCTTCTTAGGCTCAACTACATTGAGGACCTCCTCTACAGTACCTGCCTTGCACCTGTCATAGAACTCCTGAGCCGTCATCTCCTTGCTGAAGCCCATATACATCTTTGCTCCCGGCTTGGCATCCATCACATACCAGATCTCCGCCTTGCCGAGCGAGTCATATCTTTCTGCCGCGATCTCATCGTCCGGATGCACCTGCACAGACAGCCTGTCATTGATGTCCAGAAACTTGATCAGAAGCGGGAACTGGCGTCCGAAATAGTTGTAGACATCCTCTCCTACTATCCTCTCAAGGTAGGTCTCCATAAGTTCGCTTATGGTGTTGCCTGCGAGCCAGCCGTTGGAAAGCACAGAGTCCTCTATGCCCATATCCGCTATCTCCCAGCTTTCACCGATGAGGGCATCCTCGCCTACAGGCACCTCATTGCCCTCTTCGTCGCACTCGACGAAGTTCTTACCTAACTCTCTGACAAGAGCACTGCCGCCCCAAGGTCTCCTTGAAGCGACAGGTATGAATTTAAAGGGATATAATTTCTTTTCCATATTAAAGTCTTGCTTTCAAAGCCTCAGCCTGCTCCTCATAGCCAGGCTTGCCAAGAAGCGCGAACATATTCTTCTTATATGCCTCAACGCCAGGCTGGTCAAACGGATTCACGCCAAGCATATAGCCGCTGATTCCGCAAGCCTTCTCAAAGAAATAGAAGAGAGCACCGAGGATGTACTCGTTGATACGCTCGATTGCGAGGCCGATCTGAGGCACACCGCCGTCGATGTGAGCGAGCTTTGTTCCGAGCTCTGCCATTGCGTTGCACTCCTCAACGTGCTTTCCTGTGAGGAAGTTAAGGCCGTCAAGGTTCTGAGGGTCGTTCTCGATGAGCATTGAGCGGTTGCTGTTCTCCACAGTAACCACTGTCTCCATAAGAGTACGCTCACCGTCCTGAATGTACTGACCCATTGAGTGAAGGTCTGTAGTGAAGTTTACGGATGCAGGGAAGATTCCAAGGCCGTCCTTGCCCTCTGACTCTCCGTAAAGCTGCTTCCACCACTCTCCGAGGTAAGTGAGCTTAGGGTTGTAAGCCACGAGGATCTCGATCTTCTTGCCCTGGTTGTAAAGAGCGTTACGCATTGCAGCGTACTGAACTGCAGGGTTGCACTCGCACTTCTTTGCGCAAGCCTCCTCCATTGCGAGAGCGCCCTGGAGCATTGCGTTCATATCGAAACCTGCGAGAACGATAGGAAGGATACCTACCGGAGTGAGAACCGAGAAACGGCCTCCCACGTTGTCCTCGATGACGAAAGTTCTGTAACCCTCCTGAGTTGCAAGACCCTTGAGAGCTCCACGTGCCTTGTCTGTAACAGCTACGATACGCTCAGCAGCCTCTGCCTTGCCGTAAGTCTCCTCAAGATACTTCTTGATGAGGCGGAATGCCACTGCAGGCTCTGTTGTAGTACCTGACTTTGAGATCACTACACAAGCTGCATTTCTCTCCTGAACGAGGTCCATAAGCTCGCACATATACTCCTCTGAAAGGTTCTGTCCCGCGAAAACGATCTCTGGAGCGTCACCCTTGGTCTTGAGCTGCTTTGCGAACTGGTGTGAAAGTGCCTCGAGAGCGCACTTTGCTCCAAGATACGAACCACCGATACCGATAACCACAACGAGGTCTACATTCTTTGCCTTCCAAGAATCCCTTACTGCCTCACAGTCAGCCACAAGTGTGCTGTTCAATGTCTCTGAAGGGAGGTGCTTCCATCCGAGGAAGTCGTTACCTGCTCCTGTCTCGTTCTCGAGAACCTCAAGGGCCGAAAGGGCCTTTTCAACATAAACCTTGTAGTCAGCGTCTTTCACGAAAGAGCCGCATCCGCTTAAATTAACTTTTACCATAGTATCAAAATTTTATATGTTTCTAACCTGCGTGATCGCGCATATGCGCGCATCCCGGCAAATATAATATTTTTTGCGCAAAAGCTGATAAAATATTTATATTTGCACTCACCAAATGACAATAAACACAAAACACCAATCGACAATATGAAGACAATCGCAAAGATCGCATCATTGGCAATGGCTTGTATGCTCGCATTGCCGTTCGGCGCAAACGCGCAGAAGGAGGCAGGAATCGTTGCCCACAGAGGCTTCTGGAACTGCGAGGAAGCAGGCTATGCAAAGAACTCTGTAGCAGCCCTCAGAGAGGCTCAGGAAGCAGGATTCTGGGGAAGTGAATTCGACGTGAATATGACATCTGACGGAGTGCTCATCGTCTACCACGACAGCGACGTGGAAGGAAAGAAGATCGAGA
The DNA here is from genome assembly GCA_017560825.1 of Bacteroidales bacterium. Classification (GTDB taxonomy): domain Bacteria; phylum Bacteroidota; class Bacteroidia; order Bacteroidales; family UBA932; genus Cryptobacteroides. Next base: position 45,232 of record JAFZED010000027.1, read on the forward strand.
AGCACCCTTACTCGGAATTCAAGGATTACAAGATCAAGAACGGCGAGACCATCCCTACCATCGACCAGTACCTCGAGCAGGGAAAGAAGTACCCTGAGACTATGCTCGTGTACGAGATGAAGCCTCATTCTTGCGCTGAAGTAGAGGACAGATTCGTAGAACTCACTATCCAGAAGCTCGAAGAGCACGGCCTTCTCTGCCCTGAGAGAGTGATGTTCATCTCATTCAGCCTCCATATGTGCGAAGTTCTCGCTCAGAAGCTTCCTGAATTCACAGTACAGTACCTCGGATCTGACCATAACCCAGACGAGCTTGCAGCAAAGAAGATCAACGGCATCGACTTCAACTACAACACCTTCTACCTCCACAAGAAATGGTACAAGATGGCACGCCGCAACGATATGAGCGTAAACGCCTGGACCGTAAACAAGGAAATGGATATGAAGAATATGTTCAAGATGGGTGTCGACCAGCTCACTACAGACAACCCGCTTGAAGCAAGGGAACTCCTCAAGAAGATGAACTACGTGGAGCTCAGATAAAAGCGCCATACCCGACACACAGAACGTCATACCCGACCTGATCGGGTATCCCATAAAGACAAGGTGCATTGACCACAGATCAATGCACCTTTATTATTTCATCCAGCGAAGTCGTATATAGCCCGGAACGGAAATCACACCTTATCCCGTCAGCATAATGTCCTGGCCTCTGAGTGGCAAGCCTCAGAAGAGAGGCGTCTGACGAGGTCGCTGAGGAATTGACCAGATCGATCACTTTTGAGAGTTTGTCCTGCTTGTCACGCAGCTTTTCGTCAAAATCGAAAAGCGAGGACTGGATGGCGTCAGCTTCTATGATGCCGCCCACTATCACTCCCGCCTTTTTGTACTTATATCCATCCCTGTATATGGTCCTGAACGCCTTGAGGGCTGCTCCCACTATTTCCTGGGCACTGTTGGCCGCCACTCCAAGCTTCACCGTCGCAGACGGGAAGTACTGGTCCAGGTCCTCCCTGAAACGGTTAGTGTACATAAACACAGTCACCTCGCCCGCAGCCGTACCTTCCTCCCTGAGTTTGCGTGCGCACATCGCTGCAAAATCAGACACCCTGAGTTCCAGTTCGCGCACATCAGTTATCATATCAGCAAAAGACCGTGAAGTACAGATGGACTTGCGGTGTCCTTCCTTTTCCTCATCCACACAGGCACGTCCCTGAAGTTCCTCCCAGGTCCTGACTCCGGGAAGATGAAGATGCTTTCTGACCCATTCTTCAGGCCTGCTGACAAAGTCCAGAGCGGTGTTCACACCCATAGCAAGAAGCTTCGGAGCATTCCTTCGGCCTATTCCCCAGACATCTGCTATATCCGTGAGAGACAAAGCCTTATGGCGTTTCTCCTCCGAGTCTATCATACAGACTCCCCTATATCCTTTATATTTCTTGGCGAAGTGGCTTGCGATCTTTGCAAGCGTCTTTGTCGGGGCGACGCCTATGCTCACCGGCACCCCCACCCATTTGCGCACCTTTGCGACGATGTCCCTACATAATTCGGGAACCTTCGCGGGGTCGATTCCATCAAGGTGGAGATAGGCCTCATCGATCGAATATATCTCGATCTTCGGCACCGCGTCCGCCAGGACCGACATCACGCGGTTTGATATATCCCCATACAACGCATAATTCGACGAACAGGCGTAGAGGCGGCCTTTGTCGGCATATCCCTTTATCTGATAGAACGGCGTTCCCATCTTTATGCCCATCGCCTTGCTTTCGTTGCTTCTCGAGACCACGCAGCCGTCATTGTTGGACAGTACGACAACAGCCTTTCCTTCGAGCTGAGGACGGAAGATCCTCTCGCAGGAAACAAAGAAATTGTTGCAGTCCACCAATGCGTACATAGCTATCTGACTTTCTTTATCACGTACGTCACCACACCCCACATAATGAAGTCGGAACCTTCCGACACCTCTATTGCCGGGTACTTGTCGTTTGCCGGAAGGAGACTGAGTCCGCCCTCCCTGAACTTTATATATTTCAATGCAAATTCGCCGTCTATGAAGCACACCGCCATATCGCCGTCACGAGCCTCTAAAGACTTGTCTATCACGAGGATATCCCCTTCCTCGACTCCGGCATCTATCATCGAGTCACCGACGACGCGGCCATAGAAGGTCGCGGCCGGATGCTTCACAAGCTCCTTGTTCAGGTCAATGGCCTGGGTCATATAATCGGTGGCAGGAGACGGGAATCCGGCGTGGATCTCCGTCTGTGCCATTGCAGGTAGAGACAGGTTCTGGTCCTGTCCCTGAATAATGTCATCCTTATCAGTCATTTTATCTACATCAATGCCACAAAAATAGCAATAATCCTGCAGGAATTGGTATCTTTGCGAAGATATATCTATGACTTCGCTTGCACAAGAAATAGGATCTTTCCTGACGGAAAACGGGCTTTCGCACTCTGTACAGAACGACGCAGGGCGCGGAATCATCGTCGTTGAAAAACCGCATACGGTAGTATTCCCGATCGAGGTGGACGCCGTAACGTCAGAAGAAGCGCGCGCCAGGAGCGAGGAAGAATGGAAAAGGATAAAAGGATATACCGACGTCCACGGCTATCCCGTCATAATCACCGAAGACAGATGGAGGAGCGACACGGGGGCGCTCAGGAAGAGGCTTCTTGCGCATATGCGGAAGCACGTCCAGGTATATGCCAGGAACTGCGAGGTCAGAAGGATAGAGAAGAAGGAGGCGGCTGCATTTCTTGCAGAGCACCATTCCTACGGCAACGCTTCCTGCAGGTACCATTACGGAATGTTCCTGAAGAGGCACACCGGGCACAATGCCGACGCTGGCGTCGGCTGGCCGGAGCCGGGCACACTGGTGGCGGTGGCGCAATTCTCCAACGCACGCAAATGGATCAAGGGGGAAAAGGAGATCCGTTCATATGAATGGACTCGCTATGCATCCCTTTCCGGCGTGAGGATAAGCGGCGGAATGGGAAGAATGCTGAAGACATTCATAGAAGATGTAAAGCCCGATGACATAATGAGTTATGCAGACCTTGAATGGTCTTGGGGAGAGGCGTATTCGCAGCTGGGATTCACCCTCGAGGGGCAGAAGGACCCGGTGACCTTTGTGGTGGACGGGCAGTGGAGGAGATCCCCGGTCAAGCCGGGGATGACTGCAGAAACAGGCAATAAAGAGGCCGTCATTGCCGGCTCGACCGGCAATCTGTTCTTCCGGAACTTCGGCAGCAACAAATACCGCCTTAAACTGACGGATTACAAATAATATTTCATATATTTGTAGGATTGAAAATTAATATAACATCATACGACAATGGAAGCAATTGTAAAGACTGATTTCTCTTTCGCTGGCCAGACCGGACACTATGTTGGAAAGGTACGCGACGTGTACAGCATCAATGACGAGTATCTGGTAATGGTAGTATCTGACAGAATCTCTGCCTTTGACGTGGTTCTCCCTAAGGGTATCCCATTCAAGGGACAGGTCCTCAACCAGATCGCATCAAAATTCCTTGACGCCACAACAGACATCCTCCCTAACTGGAAGATCGCAGTTCCTGATCCGATGGTGACAGTAGGACACAAATGCGAGCCTTTCAAGGTGGAGATGGTCATCCGCGGCTACCTTTCAGGCCACGCCTGGCGTGAGTACAAGGCAGGGAAACGCACTATCTGCGGCGTAGAGATGCCAGAGGGAATGGTAGAGAACCAGAAGTTCCCTGAGCCTATCATCACTCCTACAACCAAGGCTGCTGAAGGCCACGACGAGGACATCTCTAAGGAAGAGATCATCGCACAGGGAATCGTAAGCAGAGAGGACTACGAGCAGCTCGAGGCATACACAAGGGCAATCTTCCAGAGAGGTACTGAGATCGCTGCAAAGATGGGTCTCATCCTTGTAGACACAAAATACGAATTCGGTAAGAAGGACGGCAAGATCTATCTTATGGACGAGATCCACACTCCTGACTCTTCACGCTATTTCTATGCTGAGGGCTACCAGGAGCGTCTCGCAGCAGGAGAGAAGCAGAAGCAGCTTTCAAAGGAGTTCGTACGCGAGTGGCTTATGGCAAACGGCTTCCAGGGCCAGGAGGGCCAGCAGGTTCCAGAGATGACTCCTGAGATCGTTGACGGCATCACAGAGCGCTACATCGAGCTCTACGAAAACATCGTAGGCGAGAAGTTCGAGAAGGCGGAAGGCACAGACATCCTTGCACGCATAGAGAAGAACGTAAGCGACTGCCTCGCTTCACTATAATTCATCATTATGAAAAGAATCATCACAGTATTGGCCTCGATGTTATGTTTCTGCATAGCATCGCAGGCCAAGCTTGCATTGTCAAGCATATGCAGCGACGGAATGGTCCTGCAGCAGAAGACAGAAGCGGTCATCTGGGGAACATCAGACGCAGGAGCCCAGATTACAGTCATCCCTTCCTGGAACGGAAAGTCCTACAGAGGCAAGGCTGATGCAGAGGGCAACTGGAAAATAAAGGTTGAGACCCCTGCAGGCAGTTACAAGGCCTACAGCATCTCAGTAAAAGGAGGCGGATCATCTGCCAGGATCAACGACGTACTTGTCGGCGAGGTGTGGTTCGCATCAGGGCAGAGCAATATGGAAATGCCTATGAGGGGTTTCTTCAACTGCCCTGTTGAAAATGCGCAGGAGTACATCTGTGCACCAGCTGCAACTGAGAAGATACGTATGTTCACCGTACCTATCAGACAGACTTACGACCTTCAGACAGAAGTAGACGCTCAATGGAAGGGTGCGCAGCCGGAAACCATTCCGGAGATGAGCGCGACAGCCTTCTTCTTCGCACACGAAATGAACGAAATGCTTGACGTACCTGTAGGAATCGTATCGTGCGCCCGCGGCGGCGCCCGCGTGGAAAGCTGGCTGCCGAAAGAGATCCTTGAGAACTATCCTGACGAGGACCTCAGCAGAGAGGCAATCGAGGCGATGACAGAATACACCCGTCCATATATGGCCTACAACGGTATGCTTCACCCTGTGAAAGGCTACACTGTCAAAGGTTTCATCTGGTATCAGGGATGCTCGAATGTCGGAAAGCACGAGCAGTTCGTTGACAGGATGAGCACACTCGTCAGCCACTGGAGAGAGTGCTGGGGTGACACAGACGCACAGCTTCCTTTCTATATGGTAGAGATCGCGCCTTACAGATATAAGCCTGCTACAGCAGTCAGTTATGCTTCATTGCTGCGACTTGCACAGCACGAGGCTGCCCAGACAATTCCAAACTGCGGCATTGTAGTCACAAACGACCTCGTGGACAGCTTTGAAATGGACAACATCCATCCTATGCGCAAGCTCGAGGTCGGCCAGAGACTCGCAAGACTTGCTCTGAACCGCAACTACGGTTTCCACACCGTAGCCTGCGACAGCCCTGAAGCTGTACGCTGCTATCGTCTGCCAGCTGGAAACGAACTGGGAGTAGAACTTACCCAGACTCCTAACGGCCTGAGCAGATGGATGGAAATCGAAGGTCTTGAAGTGGCAGGAAGCGAAGGTATTTTCTATCCTGTAACCTACGCCTACTTCGAGTGGGAGACAAGAGTTTTGAGAGTCAGGTCAGAATTTGTACACGACCCTTGCGAAGTAAGGTACGGATGGGGCGACTTCAATCCGGGCAACCTGAAGAACGCAGAAGGTCTGCCGGTGTCACCGTTCTGGCTCAAGATGGATAAATAAATTACGCCGACGTATATGAAAGGAACATACGTATTTCTTGCTGACGGATTCGAGATATCCGAAGCGCTTACAACAGTAAATATGCTTCGCAGAGGCGGGGTGAATGTAAAGACTGTTTCCATATATGACGACAGGATCGTCACAAGTTCCAACAGGATTCCTGTGGTTGCGGATATGGCATTCGGAGAATTCAGGGCTTCGACCACATTCGGCCCTTGCCTTCCCACCGACGTGATGATCTTCCCGGGAGGAATGCCTGGCTCATCAAACCTTGCAGCCTTCCCTAAGCTTATGGACATAATGCTGCAGCACTATGAGGCTGGCGGCACCCTCGCTGCCATCTGTGCAGCTCCGAGCGTTGTACTCGGCCTTCTTCCTACACTAGAAGGCAAGAAGATGACCTGCTACGACGGCTTTGAGGAAGCAATCCAGTCAAAAGGCGCCGAATATGTCAAGGAAGGTGTCGTTGTGGACGGCAACATCATAACCGGACGCGGCCCGGGCTGGGCAGTGGAATTCGGTTTGGCAATCCTCTCCCTGATCAAGGGCCAGGAAACTGCAGACAAAGTAAAAGCCGGTCTTATGCTATAAGACACGACTCATCAGGACAATATAGAGAGGGTGACTAAGTGATGATTAGTCACCTTCTTTCGTATTTATATGGATATGACGATAGTGGCGGTAGGGTAAGTTTGGCTTGGTTCGTCGGAACAAGTTCCGACTTCATCCCTCCCACGACTTCGTCGCGGGCCCCTCCCGTTCACGAGGCCACGGGCGGCCACGCCATCCAAACTTACCCTACCGCCACTTCAGAGCATACACAATAGCCTTTTCTATAAGGTGATATTCAGTTTGGAAGCTATCCATTCCTGCAATGTCCTTCTGTCTTCTTCTGAGGCAAGATCTATGGAATTGAAGCAGGCGAATGGGCCTTTGAATGAGCGCAGCTGCTCCATCTTGCGGGCGAAATAGCCCGACTTATCCTTCGGTTGGAAGAAGAATAGCTTTCCATCGCACGGGCGCAGGTCGATCCTACGCTGGGAGTCAAGCAAAGTATATTGCAGCACTGTCGGCACATACTGGGACGCGTCCCTGAAGCGGTGAGATATATTTCTTCTCAGCACGTCCTGATGGGCGTCGAAATATTCCTCATACACATCCCGTCTCAATGCCTTCTGGCTGTGCGCCGGCCTTATGTAGGAAAGGCGCGCTCCGGCAAGCATCGCCGCATTCATCTGCAGTCCCTTGGTAGTCACCGCCTTACCTCCTCCGGAATCCCTTTTCAGCAGCCTTGTGAACTTATCCCATATAATCGACGACCTTCCACCGTAAACTACAGGAGTCCCGTCAGGAAGAAAGAAGTCTTCCGGAGCCACAGGCGCCAGTAACATAAGGTCGTCATTGAATTCAAGGAAACAATCGCTCAGGCCAGGGATACGCCAGGTCATCGATTCTATAGAAACTGAATTAAACGTAGGCAGGCTGTCCTCATATCCTCTGAACAGGACCTTATGGTCCACTATCTCCACCGGTATATGCCCATCCGGGAAATTCCTTTCCAGGAAAGAGTCCATACCCGGATTCTGCTCGTCTGTGACGATATATATCTTATGCAGCCACGGGGCATAACGGTTGAGCGACGCGACGCACCAGAAGATTTCGCCAAGATCCGCATAACGGGTCTCGCCCGCCTTGTCATTGGACATCAGCTGGCCTGAGGATGCATATTTCATCCTCTTTTCACGATGGCGGGGGTCATTGCCGTCCACCCAGGTTATAACAGCGTCTATCATACTATTTCTCAAAGCGGGATCTGCTTGGGAATCTCTTTTCAAAGGCAGCGAGCAGTGACTCTCTCATCAGCAGGTACTTGGATTCCGGGATCTTGACATCGTTTATGCAGCAGAGTTTTCTGGAAGGAGACTCCAGAAATGCAGTAAGGGTGTCCATTCCTGTCACTGCAAGAGAGAAGTGCTTGCTCTGGATCCTCTCTGAAACCGCCATACCTTTATAATATATATAGTCCAGCATCAGATTCTGATTCACATTCGAATCATTCCTTACGCGTGAGAGTGTGGCCTTGATCTCACCATCAAGAATGGTCGAAATCTCCTGACACTGGCTGCGAAGAAGCGGGAGGCAGATGTGCTGAGCTCTGACAAAGCAGAGCCCCGGCTTCATTCCAAGTGCCTTTCTTGCCATATGGTCCGATCTTCTGCAATGTTTCTTGTACATACCGGAGGCAAGGAAGTGGTTCGAGAAGCCTACCACAATCTTTCCGTCCCTGAAGAAGTCCTGCGGACTGCATTCCTTTACCGGGAAGATGTCGTCGTTGAAGTAGATGTACTCCTCATCCAGTCCCTCGATTCTGTGAAGGAACATCTCGATGGTCGTACTGTTGAAGGTCGGAAGGTATTCCGCAGGGATGATGTCCTTATGAAGGACGATCTTCAGGTTTTCCTGATCAGCCCAGGACGGAACCTGCGAGGGATGCGAGACCACAAGGTAGACATTTCTTATGAAAGGCATATTCACCTCGATTCCTCTGAGCAGATACTTCAATGTCCCCCAGTCACGGAAACGCTTCTCCATCACAGGGACATTCGTGTACGCCTCATAGTCCTTCTTCCAGAAAGGATCATTGCCATCTACATATGTAATAACTATATCCATACTCTCTTTATCAGGTCAACCGGGTGCAAATGTAGCAAATTTCAGCAGCAGAAAGTGTTAAAAAAAGATTGAAAAACGTTAAAAAAAAGTTGAAAACTTTAAAAAAAAAGAAAAATCTCGTTTTTCTTTTTTTAAATCGTGCAATGCTCTCAATCCTACACCATAGATTTGCGGACAAAAAGGATGAAACGTCTGATACTTTCAATATGCGCTTTCGCCCTTCTGACCCACTGCCCGGGACAGGTCCGTGGACGTATCGGAACCGGCGTGACAGAGATGCTGTCAAGAGAATCGGCCTGTATATGCATAGGCCACAGCTTTGCCCCGAGGTGGTCTGCCGAAAGCGAAGTGACATTCGGCCTGCCCCGCAGTGAAAGGCCGGGCGATAATGAATGGACGGAACATAATAATGAATTTGCAGATGAAGACACAAAGGAGAATGGGCAAATTCCCGGAAGATTCACGGTCAGTCTCAGACATTGGCACAGAGGAGCCTATGACGGAGGATGCGTACTGGTGGGAATCACGCAGTACAATGAAAAGCGGCCGGTCATACACACGGGAGCTGCCTATTATATAAAAATATGGCGGCACCTTGGAATCGACCTGTCCTTCAGGATCGACCTGAACGGATGGGATCCAGACAAGGCCGCAGCAGGAAGCAGAATGACATTAACAATAGATTATTTATTCTGAATATGGGAAAACAGCATCGGGAAAGATTCTTTCGACAGTCACACATCTCACTTGCTACATCAAACAACCCCATTCTGGGACGCATCATCACATTGCTACACCTTGTCCCGGCTGTTCTGTGCGGGTGTTCAGATGCGGAACATCCCGCTTATGAAGAGATCCGGAGGGACATTGGCATTGCCCTGACTAAGAGTCAGGATGTCAAGGGCCCTCTGGACATCTTCGTTTTCGAAGATGACAGAATGCGTAAGCTGGACTGCTACCTGCGCCTGGAAGACTTCAGTATGTGGAAAGGAGGAGTGGTCACCGGAAGCGGGGACCGTATCATCACGTTCATTACCGGGATACAGAAAAAGAAAGATGACTGGACAGGTATCACTTCCAGAGCAGCTCTTGAGAAAATCATCGTCAACCTTGAAGATGAGAGTCCTGAAGCAGTCGTAATGAGCGGAGAAACTGGTGTCAGAGGAGCAGTAGATTACACAGGTGTGTACGGTGAAGTACGTCCCGAAGCCAACATAGAGCTCTCCCCTGTCTCAAGCCAGATATGTCTGGAGCGGCTTTCCTGCGACTTCACAGGCAAGCCCTACTCCGACAAGAGCATAAGCGATGTAAAAGTCTACCTGACCAATGTCAATGCCAGTTGCGGAGTGCTGGCCTCAGGTGAAATTTCTCCGACCCGCATAGTCAACCAAGGAAGACTTTCAGAGGAAGACCTTGCCGGTTTCAAAGACAGGAGTCTTGTATATCACCAAGTTGCGGAACCTGTAGGAAAGTCCGGGAAATGGACTCCACTGGAGTTCCTGTGCTACCCAAGCAATGCCCCGGAAGAAGGCCCGGGCACACCATTTACACGACTGGTAATCGAGGGCAAGGTAGACGGAAGGACATTCTACTGGCCTGTCGACATCAACCGAAGTCAGAAGGAAGGCCAGGGCATAGACAGGGGCCGAAGATACGCCTTTGATATAAAGATAACCGGCAAAGGAGTGTCAGATCCGGACACTCCGGTCAGCTCTGAATATATTGACATAAACTTCAAGATAAAGGAATGGGACGAAAAGGAAGACTACTCAATCTTGTTCTGAGACAGACAGCAGCCCTGGCTCTCCTCAGCGCGGCAGGGTGCAACCTCTCGGACGGAGAGCGTGAAGAATATGTGACATCAACAATAAGCTTCACAAGCGGGAATATGGCCACAAAGGCAGCGGACCCCGACGAGTCGCTCATCACAGACATCAGCCTGATGGTTTTCGACGAGCACGGAGACGCAGAAGAATGTGCGTGGCTGACAGGAGGAAGGACAAGCCACAGGACAAGACTCATAAAGGGCAAGAAATATATCATCTGCGCCTGCGCAAATTTCGGCTACCAGGTCTATGCGGACAACATCGCCGAGCTTGAGGAAATCACTTACCATCTCGCCTACCCGGATGAGTATCGGGAAGGGATCCCTATGTGCGCAAGGACAGAGACTGTGGTCATCAAGGACGGAGAGATAACATTGGAGTTAGAAAGACTGATGTCAAAAATAAGCCTCAGGATAGACAGGAGCAGACTCTCAGAAGAAGTGCAGATGTATGTTCGGTCAGCATTGATCGGTAACTGTCCGCGTGTCACGAAGGTATTCACCGGCAACAGGGTCAAAGATGAAGACGACTGTTTCCCGTTGGGCTTCTACAGAAACGAGCTGCAGACAGCCGCGCTAAACTCCGATGCCGGAGGCGGTCTCAGCAGGGAGATATCCTTATATATGCTGGAAAACCTGCAGGGAGAGATGCCCGTCCAGACTGACAAGGACAGCGACAAGATCTTCAGCGACAATGACTTGCGCAGCAGAACCTGCTCCTACATAGAGCTTGAGATGGACTACAACTCAGACACTTACATCAGCAGAAACGAAGGGCTTATCTACAGGTTCTACTTAGGTGAGGACAGAAACAATCTGGATGTGGGACGCAACAGCCACTACCACATAACCGTGACACCGGAGGATCACGGACTGACAGAAAACAGCTGGAGAGTGGACAAAAGCGGCCTGACCTACATAGGTCCTACAAGCCTCATACAGTACCCGTCCAGCTACATCGAAGGAAAAGTCGGAGACAAGATCCACATCTGGTGTGACCTCACCCCGGCAGATGCCCCGTTTGATGTCGGCATAAAGTATATGGAAGATGACCGCAGGACTGGAATATACGACTACGAGCTGGACAAGGACGGGCACGGGGCCACGCTCACGCTGACCGGCCCAGGCGCCGGCCTCATATATATGGAAGCCGGTGCACCGATCAACGATGCAGCGTTATTCTATATTATCGTCAATTGACCCCCGCAAGCCTTATAGACTCACCCTTGCGGGACCGGATAGGTTATCTGAGGTACTCCGCCGTGTGAGATTCCTTGCAGGCGACGAGCTTTTCCGGAGTGCCGGCAAACACGAGGTTTCCGCCCTTGTCCCCGGCCTCAGGGCCAAGGTCGATGACCCAGTCCGCCGCACGAATGACATCCAGGTTGTGCTCCACGACCACTATGCTGTGGCCTTTTGACAGAAGCGCATCAAACGACTTGAGGAGCTTCTCCACATCATAGAAGTGAAGTCCTGTAGTCGGCTCATCAAAGATGAAGAGTATTCTCTGCTTCTTGGACTTAGGACCATTGTCATTCATAGAGAGGAAGTAGGCCAGCTTTACTCTCTGGCTTTCACCTCCGGAAAGCGTACTGCTGCTCTGTCCGAGCTTGATGTACGAAAGTCCCACATCCACAAGAGGCTGAAGTCTTTCAGCTATCCTCTTTGCAGTAGGGTCATCCTGCGAACCGAAGAATGCAATAGCCTCCTCAACACTGAGATTCAGGATGTCGTCGATGTTCTTATCCTTGTAACGTACTTCCAGGATCTCTGGCTTGAAGCGTTTTCCGGAGCAGGCCTCACAGACCATTGTGACATCTGCCATAAACTGCATTCCGATCTTCACGAAACCTTCTCCCTGACATTCAGGGCAGCGTCCTCCGTCGATGTTGAATGAGAAATGCGATGGAGTGAAACCGTTTATCTTCGCATACTGCTGATCGGACAGAAGCTTCCTTATGTCATCATATACCTTGAGATAAGTAACTGCATTTGAACGGGAGCTCTTTCCGATAGGATTCTGGTCCACATACTCGACCTGGGTTATACGGTCAATATTGCCCGACAATCCTCTGAATGTGCCTGGAGGAGTTCCGGCGTGATTCAGCTCTCTGTAAACAGCCGGATGCAGGACATCTCCCACAAGTGAAGATTTTCCGCTGCCGCTGACTCCAGTGACAACCGTGAGCACTCCGAGAGGGAATTCTACATTTATGTCCTGCAGGTTATGTTCCATCGCTCCCTCCACCTTTATGGAATAGGACCATCTGCGCTTTTCGCGCATATATCTCTTACGGTCCCCCTCAAGATACTGAAGCGTGAGCGATTTTTCCTTCGCCGTCAGGTCATCTGTCTCGCCTATCCTTCCCTGGTAGACGATCTCGCCTCCATATATTCCTGCCTTAGGGCCTATGTCTATGAGCAGGTCTGCCGCCCTCATTATCTCCTCATCGTGTTCCACGACAACAACGGTGTTACCCAGGTCACGCAGCCTCTTCAACACAGAGATAAGACGCTCTGTATCACGCGAATGCAGTCCTATGCTCGGCTCATCCAGAATGTAAAGGGAGCCTACAAGCGAACTGCCTAAGGCATTCACCAGGTTGATGCGCTGGCTCTCTCCTCCGGAAAGTGTGTTGGAAGTTCTGTTGAGTGTCAGATAGCCAAGTCCGACATCCTCGATGTACCTTAGTCTTGACACGATCTCCTCGACAGCCTTCGAAACGATTCTGCGCTCATAATCAGTCAGCTCCACAGTCTCAAAGAAGGCAAGCAGCTCAGTCACTGTCATACACAGCAGTTCGTGGATGTTCTTGCCCCCTACCTTTACATAAAGGGCCTCCCTGCGGAGTCTGCTTCCGCCACACTCGTAGCAGACTGTCCTGCCGGAATAGCGGCTGAGCATATATTTATACTGAACTTTATAGCGGTTGGATTCCACCCACTTGAAGAATTCGTTGAGTCCGACTATGGTTTCCTCCTCAGTGGCCGCAGGCATTCCCTTCCAGATTATATCTTTGACCTCAGTGCTGAGGTTGCAGTAAGGCTCAAAGATCGGAATTCCATACTTGGCGGAATTGCGTATCAGCTGGTCATTGAACCAGCCCATCTTCTCTCCCCTCCAGCAGGCAATGGCACCGTCATATATGGTCTTGCTCTTGTCAGGAACTACAAGGTCTTCGCTGATACCGATGATCTGTCCGAGTCCGCCACACACAGGACAGGCTCCAAGAGGGCTGTTGAAACTGAACAGGTACTCATCCGGCTTGGCGAACTCCATTCCGTCCGCCTCAAAGCGGTTTACGAACTGACGCATCACCGCAGGTGAGCCGTCCATATATTCCTTTCTTATATACAGGGATCCGTTTCCCTTGTCAAACGCTGTGTCAACAGAAGAATGAAGACGGGTCTGAAGGTCCTCCCAATCCTGCTGCGGCATATCCACAGGAAGAAAGTCCTTCATTTCAGGAAGCTTCACTCGATCTACCAGCAGATAAAGCTCATCAGGATACTCCCCGCTCTGAGCGTTTCTCATCACATCTTCAATCCTGATCACGCGGTCAGCATAGAATCTCGAATAGCCCTCTTCCTTGAGCTGGAGCATAAGCTCCACCTTGTCCTGACGGTCCTTCCAGCCAAGGTCGGCAAGGAGATAGGCCGCCGAAGCGTCGCCTTCGTATATATATGAAAGAACATCGTTTACCGTATGACACTTCACCTCTTCACCCGTCACAGGGGAATAGGTACGGCCGATACGGGCATATATCATACGCAGATAGTCATATATCTCCGTACTTGTCGCGATGGTAGAACGTGGATTTCGGGTGTTGACCTTCTGCTCGATCGCGATTGCCGGCGGTATGCCCTCGATCAGCTCGACATCGGGCTTGGACATACGTCCCAGGAACTGCCTCGCATATGACGAAAGGCTCTCGGCAAATCTTCTCTGACCCTCGGCAAAAAGGGTGTCAAAGGCAAGAGATGACTTTCCCGAGCCTGAAATGCCCGTGATAACGACAAACTTTCCGCGAGGGATCTCAACGGTCACATCCTTGAGATTATTGACCTTTGCCCTCCTTACAACGATCTTTCCTTCTTCTTTCATAACTTACAAATATAGAAAAATTTCCCTTATATATATGTGTGTGCGGCTCAGATATTGATTCATCAGATGTCGCTTCCGGCTTTTCCGGAAGAATATGAAACAATTTAACAGATAGGAGAAAAGTATATGTTACCGGCAAGAAAGTACACAAGGCAGACCTGGCTGCCAGACATCTTCCAGGATTTCTTTGAGAACAATGCCCTTGAAAAGGTAGCTGCTCCGGCTATGAACGTAATCGAAACAGATTGCTGCTACAAGCTTGAACTCGCAGCTCCGGGTATGACCAAAGACGACTTCAAGGTCCACATCAACTCTGACGGCAACCTTGTAATCGATATGGAGAGAAACAAGGAAGAGAAAAAAGAGTGCAAAGGAGAGTGCAAATACCTCCGTAAAGAGTTCGCTTACACCAAATACCATCAGGTTCTTGCACTCCCTGAAAATGCGATGAAGGACGAGATCGAAGCACGTGTCGAAAACGGAGTGCTTTGTGTAAGGATTCCTAAGATGCAAAAAGCCAAGGAAGAGACCGAAAAGAGGCTCATTGAGGTCAAATAGCACGAAAAATGCATTTTCTTGAAAAAAAAGTACGCAAAAATTTGGAGGTTCCGATTTTTTGCGTACCTTTGCATCCGCGTTCGAGAAAAACGCATAAGACTGAACAATTGGTGCGGTAGTTCAGCTGGTTAGAATACCGGCCTGTCACGCCGGGGGTCGCGGGTTCGAGTCCCGTC
>JAFZED010000028.1 GCA_017560825.1 Bacteroidales bacterium
CCGGCCTCCACTTCTATAAGTTTGTAGCCTGCTTTTGTCGCATAGATGACGCCTTTCACGAGCACGCTCTGCATAGGCCTTACCTTTATGTCTCTGAGCTCGTCCTGACCGCAGAATCTGAAGAGGGCGCGGTTCTCTTCAACGAGGTCCATAACGTCTGTGTCGAACGCCTTGTCTGCCACTTTGCAGTACGAAAGCTCTGTAATCTTGCTGTTTGTCCTTGCATCCACATCCAGGAAGTTCAGCTCAGCCGAAATCTGTCTGTCAAGCTCCAGCTCTATGTTCTTGTTTCCCGCTGTGACAGTGACCTTCTTGCCAAGCGACTCCTTAGAGTAGTAGATGTACAGATTTCGTATCTGGCTTCTGTTTATCGACCAGGTGTATCCGGTCTCGCTTCTGTAGCTGGTGTAGTAGTCGAAGCCGGAATGGCTGTGGTCTATCGCAGCATTCTCCCTGTCCAGGATGATGCCTTTCTTTTGAGCCTTAAGGCTGTTCTGGGTGTGTATCTTGTACTTGTAAGTGGCCTCAAGTACCTTGATGTCATTCTTGTCCTCGTACCAGTCCTTGCTTACCTTCAGGACTGTACCGTTCTTGGTGTTCTTGATTTTCAGACCCTTGCAGGATGTCATCTTGTTGCTCTCAAGAGAAGGAATGACGATCTCACCTTTGGCAGGGTACTCTCCGCTGAGGATCAGGTACGCGGTCTTGTTCTTTGTGGTGACATAGCCCCAGTCGAATTCCTTTGTGAAAGGCGACGGATCAGTGTCGTATATTGCCTGGCCGTTCTGCTCGAGCCATCCTCCGATCTTGTTCAGGACGATCTTCTCGAACTGCTCCATACGTCCGTCCTTGTCGAGGCTGACGTTGAGGATGTAGTTTCCTCCCTGTGAGACTGTGGAGATGAGGCCTCTGAGCTTGTCGGAGATCTTGTCGGTGACATCTCCCTTGTACTGCCATCCCCTCCATCCCCAGGTGTCCTGGAACATAGGAGAAAAGGCCTGCCAAGGCTCTCCTATGTGCTCGTTTCTGCTTTCTGAAGTTATCGCGAAGTCGAAACAGTCGTTTCCAAGACGGTCGCTCACCATACAGTACGGCTGGAATTTCTTGATCAGGTCATAAAGGTCCTGGCTCTGCTGTGGGGTAAGGGAACCCTTGTCGAACCAGAATTCGGAGATGTCTCCGTACTTGAGCACAAGCTCCTGTACCTGCTCCAGGTTGATCTTATGATGGGTGTCAGAGATCTTGTCTGCGTTGTGGCTTGACATATGGCTTCCGTAAGGGGAATGCCAGTCAAGGAGTGAGAAATAGAGACCGAACTTTATGCCTTCCCTCTGGCATACTTCTGAAAGTTCCTGCACAAAGTCCCTTCCTGAAGGTGTCGCGTCTGCGCTGTTGAAGTCTGTAGTTTCGGTCTTGAACATACAGAATCCGTCGTGATGCTTGGCAGTGAAGATGATGGATCTCATACCTGCCTTCTTTGCCAGAGCGACGATCTCCTCTGCGTTAAAACCCTGAGGGTTGAACTTGTCTGCGATTTCCTCATATACATCATAATGGATGCCTGCGGCAGACTGGATCATCTCACTGCCGGAACCGGTGGCAGGTACTCCTCTCCACATACCGTCGAGCTGTGAGTACAGTCCGAAATGGATGAATAAAGAGTACTTGTCCCCCTCCCATTTCTTGAATGCCTCAGTCATTCGGAACACATCCCTGTCTATAGCGGAGGCGTTCAGAACGGAAAGCATTATTGTTGCCAGAATGATGTATATCTTATTTCTCATAGTTCTTTGATTCAAACTCACAAAGGTAGTGAATTTATATGAGAAAAGAGGCTGTTAAAGCGAACTTTAACAGCCTCTTTTAAGGATATATGTGCGTTACCACACGAAATCGAAGCGGATGTCGCGAGGGATGCCGAGGGCATTGACTTTTGCTACGTCAGCTGCGAGTGCCTCGCCGATATTTGCGTGCTCTGCCGCATATGCCTTGGCAAACTCATAGTTGCCGTCTCCCTGAGTGGTGAGAACGAGCTCAGCCCAAGAGTTTACGCACTCGAGAGCCTTCTCGAAGTCGATATGGTAAGTGCCGTCCTCGTTGCGGGTGAAGGCCTTGTGCTCCTCCATATAGTTGTAGCACATCATATTCGCCTTTCCGTGTGATGAAGCGGCTCCGAAGCGTACCGAACGTACGATGCCACCGATGAATGTTGTGATCGACTCCTCCTTTGAGATGCCTGTGATCTCACCCATATCGATGAGGGTGTTCACGAGGTAGAGACCTACGATGTCAGCCTTGGCCTCTTCCCAAGAAGTCTTCTGGTCACCCATAGCCTGATCCACAGTGCCCTTGCCGTTGATGGTCTGCTTTACTCCGAGACCGTGTGCAACTTCGTGGAAAGTCACATTCCAGAAGAATGCATCGGCGTTCAGGTACTGCTGCTGTGCAGGCTCGATGAGGGCCTGTCCGATAGGGATCACGATCTTGTTGAACTTCGCGTCCATACTGTTCTTGAGCTGGAGGCGGCGTGCTCCCTTGGCAGCGTGTACACGCTCGTCGTTAGGGAGGTTGATCGCGATGGTCTTGCTGCCGGCGTTGCAGTCTCCTGCGTAGAAGATTGCGTCGTAGACGTTAAGGTCCGATGATGTTCCAGGCACGAAAGTCTTGTACTCAGGTGCGCAAGGAAGCTGGGTCTGGAGGTAAGGGAGCATAGACACGAACTTCTCAAGATCTGCGCTCCTCTTCTCGTCCTTGAGGAGGATGAATGCCTCATAAGAAGCCTTTGCCTCGTTGAACTTGTCGTCATAGTTCTCGATAGGACCTACGACGAAGTCGATCCTGCTGTCCTTCATATCCATCCAGGCGAGGTCGCTGGCAAGATAGTCGTCTGTGCGGAAGGCCTTGATCCTCTCTGTGAGGTAGGTCTTGAAGCCTTCGTTGTCAGAAAGAGCGATAGCCTGCTCCATATAACCGATTATCTTGTCAAGGTGCTCCTTGTACTCGTCGCGGTACCATACGGTCTTGAGTGAACCATCTTCTGCACGACGGATCACAGTGTAGAGGCTGAGCTTGTCAGGGTCATCGAAAGCTGCAAATTCCTCTGCAGTGATGTCCTGCGGATAGTAGTTGCATCCGAGCGGCTTTGCTCCAACTCCCTCTATGAACGGCTTGTTGTCGTCCAGACGGTCCCAAGGTCCATAGTGAAGCATCGCGAAGTCGCGTGCTGCCGGATCCTTCAGTGCTTCCATCTCTGCCTTGTCTCCGTATGTCTGGAGCCAGAAGAGATTGTCGCACTCGACCGCTGCAAGGCGGAGAAGGTCGACGATCTGTCTCTCCTGTGCAGTGAGCTGGTCAAGAAGCGGAGAAGTCATCTCCACGATTGCGTACTCGTCTACCTTTGCTCTGAGTGATGCGTCCTCCTTAGGCGCACAAGCAGCCACTGCGATTGCAGCGGCTGCCAGTATAAGTGATTTTCTCATAAATGATTAGAAGCTAAGTGCAATTGCCTTGAAGCTGTCAGCCTTGAGAGCTGCACCACCGATAAGACCACCGTCAATGTCTGGACAAGCGAAAAGCTCCTGAGCGTTTGTAGGGTTGCAAGAACCACCGTAGAGGATAGAGATCTCCTCAGCGAGCTCACCGAACTTCTCAGCGAGAACCTTGCGGATCTCAGCGTGGATCTCCTGTGCCTGCTCTGCAGTTGCAGTAAGACCTGTTCC
>JAFZED010000029.1 GCA_017560825.1 Bacteroidales bacterium
AACGAGGTCACCCTTAGTCTTAACCACCTGAGCAAGGCGGCCGTCTACGAGAGCGAGCTCGTCGTTTGATACACCTGTCGCCTTAAGCGATACTGTAGCCTTTGTGATGGCCTCCAGCTGTGTATATGTTTTCTGAAATGCCTTATTTGCCATTGCTTAGAAGATTATTGAGTTTGTTCAGATTTTCGTGGAATCTTTCGCTCTTGAACTCAGAGTAGTTCATCTGTCTGAGTGCGTTGATGAGCTCCTTGAAGAAGTTGCGGCACTCCTCGAAGTCCTCGAATGTGAAGTCGCGTTCGCAGATGCCCATAACCAGCTCGAGCATATATTTCTGTCTTTCAAGCGGACAGAGTGCGTCGATGTCGTCGAATGCGTCCTGCTGGAGGATGACGAAGTCGAGAAGCTCTGACTTCCAGAACACCTCGTGGTAGCTCATAGGCACACCGTCGTCACCGAGGATGTTGATCTGGTCGTTGGCCTCTTTACCCTTGCGCACGATGTTCTTTGCGCGCTCTACCATCTCTACCCAACCCGGCATAATGGTTTCGTTGAGGTACTCGCGGATCTCAGGATACTCGAGATATTTTGAATATGAGTCGATAGGGTTGACAGCAGGGTAGCGCTTCTGGTCCGCACGGTTCTGCTCGAGAGCGTAGAAGCAGCGAGCTGCCTTCTTTGTAGACTCTGTCACAGGCTCCTTGAGGTTACCGCCGGCTGGAGATACAGTTCCGATGAATGTTACCGCTCCTGTCTGACCGTTGTTCAGAACGACCATTCCGGCACGTGCGTAGAAGTTTGAGATGATTGCTGAAAGGTCCACTGGGAACGCATCTGCTCCAGGGAGCTCCTCCATACGGTTCGACATCTCTCGCAGAGCCTGTGCCCAACGTGAAGTCGAGTCTGCAAGGAGAAGGACCTTCATACCCATTGCGCGGTAGTACTCGCAGATTGTCATCGCAGTGTAAACGGATGCCTCACGAGCTGCTACAGGCATATTAGAAGTGTTACAGATGATGGTTGTACGCTCCATAAGGTGGCGTCCTGTGTGTGGGTCGATGAGTTCAGGGAACTCAGCGAAGATCTCCACAACCTCGTTCGCACGCTCACCGCAGGCTGCCATCACGATCACGTCAGCGTCTCCCTGCTTTGCAATCGCGTGCTGGAGCACTGTCTTACCGCAACCGAACGGACCAGGGATGAAGCCTGTACCGCCTTCTGCTATAGGGTTGAGGCTGTCGATTGCACGTACACCTGTCTCCATAATTCTTGATGGTCTCGGCTTGTCCTTGTAACCCTTGACAGCCACCTTTACAGGCCACTTCTGCCACATAGTCACATTTACGTCTTCGCCTTCTGCGTTTGTGAGGACTGCAACCACCTTGTCGATGTTGTACTGTCCTGCCTCAGCCACTGACTTTACAGTGTACTCGCCCTTGAATGCGAACGGAACCATAATCTTGTGAGGAAGCCATCCTTCCTTCACTTCTCCGAGCCAGTCTGCAGCGACTACCTTGTCGCCAGGCTTTGCAATCGGTGTGAAATCCCAAAGTTTCTCGTGGTTGAGAGGGTCGGTGTACTCACCTTTCTTAAGGAATACGCCTGTCATTGTGGTGAGGTCGTTCTGAAGACCGTCGTAGCTGCTTGAGAGGAGGCCTGGGCCGAGGGTTGCCTCGAGCATTCTGTCCTCGAACTCCACTACGTCACCGTTCTTGAGTCCACGGGTGCTTTCGAACACCTGTACTGCGGCATTCTTACCGTTCACCTTGATGACCTCAGCCATAAGCTTTGTGTCACCTACGGTGATGAAGCAGATCTCATTCTGCGACACCGGTCCGTTGGCCTCTACAGTCACAAGGTTTGAAACGATACCCGTAACTTTTCCAGTTGTTTTCATATAGATAATTGTTATTTGTTTATTCTGTGTATTCTACTCCCTTGAATGTGCCGCGAATCTCGTCAACAAGCTTCTTGAACATTGCGCGTCCTGTCTCCTCGTCGAGGATGAGCCATCTGCGGATGATCATCATCTTCACCATCACTCCGAGGATCTTGTCGAAGTTCAGGTAGTCAAAGAGCGTCAGTTCGTCGATCTTGTCCCAGTAGAGGTCGTCAATGCCTCTTTCTCTGGCGAGGATGTCGTGGCCTTCAAGGATGCTCTGCAACTTTGCAGACTCCTTGAATTCCGGTTCCTCCGGTTCAAGGCCGGTCTCTTCTGCCTCAGGATCTCTGAGAGAGAGGACATCCTTTTCAGGATCTCTTCCCAGGGCCTGGTTCAGGTACCTTACCTTCTGGTTGCGCACGTTGAGGTCGAATTGGAAGAATTCCCTGATGAATCCGAGCCTGTGTGCCAACGCCTCCTTGTAGAGTTCGGGACCGATCTGATCCTTGTCGAAACCCTTCACGATGAAGTCGAGGACCTTGTTGTCCTTCTCGGACAAAAGTTCCCTGACCTGATCCAGGTACTCGTCAAGGCTCTTCTCACCCTGTCTCCAGTCCGGAGTGAAGTCGGGAAGACCTGCTATTATGTATACGTAGTTGTTCATTATCCGAAGAGGAGTTTCTTGGTAGTTGGTCTTAAGTACTCAGAGATGAGCTGGTTGAATGTCTCCTCAGTGAAGCTGATGAAGTAGCTGCCCTCCTTAGGACCGATCTTGAAGCCGCCGGAAACCTTCTTTGAGAAAGAAGCCTCTACGCCAGCGTTGAGAATGGTTGCGAGCTCCTTTGTCACGAATGGCTCAAGGTCCTTCTTGAGGCTCTCAGGGAGGATGAGCGCGAGCTCTACAGGTCCGTCAGTAGTGAACTTCTCAGCTACAGCCTTGATGATCTCCTTGATGAAGTCAGGAGTAGAGAGAGCCTTCTTCACTGCCTCGTCAGTCATCTTGCCCACGATGAGGGTCTCGATGTCCTTTCTTGTAGCTGCAATGCTCTGGCTTGCCGCCATCTTCACGTCTGAAGCTGTCTTGGTCTTGACCTCCTCAGCCTGTTTCTGTGCTGCAGCAAGAATCTGCGCAGCCTCTGCCTGGGCCTTGGCAACGATCTCCTCAGCCTGTGCCTTTGCTTTAGCAAGAATTTCTTCGCCTTCCTGCTTGCCTTTTGACAGTCCCTCATTGTAGAGTTTGTCTGTCAATTCCTGCAATTTGTTCTGCATAGTGAAATAAAGTTATATGTGATTATATTTTATATTCTCAATCTTGCAAAAATAGTAATAATAAGCCGAGAAAACAATCAATTTTTAATCAAAAATCAAATATTTCCTTAACAATTGTAGCAGCCGTGAATGTTGTGTGCGTCAGCCCATACCCCACGAGTGAAAACCTCTAAGGATATAGTATCGAGATAAGTGTCAGTCATCCTCTTTTCGTATTCAGTTATCGCCAGAGCGGAGATAAAGACAGCCCGCCTATTATGCGCCGACGCAAGTTTTTTGCGCGATTCCCTTGTGTCGCTGTGCCCCTCTCGCACAAAGTGCTGCCTTACTGCTTTCGACGCAAACTTTTGGCTCCGAAACCTTGCATCGCTGCTCTCATCTTGTACAAAGTGTCGCCTTCCAGTTTGCGACGCAAGTTTTTTGAACGATTTCCTTGCGTCGCTGCATTTTTGATAGCTCTGTCTGGACCACTGTGACGTTTTTGCCGCAAAATATGACACAGTGGTTGCCAAAATGACGTCAAAATGTGCTTTTAGGCTACCACTGCGTCGATTATAGGTATATAAATGACACAGTGGTTTGCGAAGATCACAGTAGTCTTTGACCGAGACGCTCTGCAATCGCACAAAGCAGTCAGTGCGAACCCTTTGGGTTTCGTTCGCGCTGACTGCTTTGAATCGACGGCCCTGCTTTCGGCCGTCGATGGTGTGCAGTAAGCCTAAGCCGTGGTCGGTCGTCATATTTGCCGACCACGGCTTGGACTAATGATTTGTCACGGCACCTATTGTACATAATGACATACTCGCAATACCTGTAGTACAACCTGTAGTACACGAAAGCCGCGTTTTTATGTACCACCACTCTCAAAAACACATCATATTTGACCATTTTGGCAACCGCTGGTACACGGATAAGGCCTTTCTGTGTATAACGCTATATTGGGGACCAGCTGCTAAATCACCTGGCTAGCGCTCAAATACCAGATACACAGCGACTTAGGTTAGATGCCTGCTGTCAAGATGCAGCAGGCGTTTGGTTTAAGTTGCTGAATATTAGGTGGTTGTGGTTTCGGATGTTGGGGCGCGGAATGTGTGAGGGCCATAATGAGCAAATCACGCAGACTCCTCCGCAATCTCAGCCATCATCCCAATATAATCATCAATCTCTGTCCTCCGACCATATAATGAAAGGATACTACATCCCGAGGAAAGAAACGGTGTGGGTTCTGGACACGCAAACACATTATCAATATACGAGCTGAGCAAAAAATACCCCCAATCTTTGTCCAGCTCGGGCTATTAATGGCCATTTTGCCCGGTTTCATAACGAGCTGAGCAAAGAATATACGATATTTTCGTCCAGCTCGTGCATTGGTATCGAGACGCATAATTTGCCCGATATCTGATAGAGGTCCAAACAGGTCTGTTATTCCCAAAAGAAAAGAGACTAATCAGTCGTATTGACTTTTTAGTCTCATCAAATGTATATGCGTCTATGTGCTAGAAGCACTCGCGGAGGATGTTTACGATGTTGCCGGATTTGCCCATTGTGTAGAAGTGGACTGCTGGGGCGCCGTGGGCGATGAGGTCCTTGCATTGGGCTGTACACCATTCTGTGCCGATCTGGTAGACCTTGTCTTTGCTGTCTCCGGCTTTGGCAATCTCCCGGGTGAGCTCGAGCGGGATGTCGAGGGAGAAAGCTTCAGGAAGGACGCTTATCTGACGGGAGGTAGAGATCGGCTTGAGACCCGGGATGATCGGAACTGTGATTCCGGCAGCACGGCATTTGTCCACGAAGTCGTAGTAGACCTGGTTGTCAAAGAACATCTGTGTGATGATGTAGTCGGCGCCGGCATCGATTTTCTTCTTGAGGTTGGCGATGTCGGTCTCGATGTTCGGTGCCTCGAAGTGCTTTTCGGGATAGGCGCCGACGCCGATACAGAAGAACCTGTCGTCTGTTTCAAGGCCACGGCTTCTTCTGTAGGAACTGCTTCCCTGGTAGCTGCGGATGCCTTCTACCAGTTCGCTGGCGTACCTGTAGCCTCCCGGAGTAGGGGAGAATCGCTTTTCGCCTGTCATACTGTCGCCTCTGAGGGCAACAAGGTTGTTGATCCCCAGAAAGGCCATATTGTCAAGCCTGCTTTGGATTTCCTCGACGGTGTTGCCGCCGCAGATCAGGTGCGGAACCACTTCTACGTCATATTCGGACATAATGGCAGCACATACTGTGGTCTCGCTGATGCGGTTGCGCACCATATGCCTGCTGAAACTTCCGTCAGGTTCCTCCCTGAATTCGAACTCGTCCCTGTGGCTTGTGACGTTGATATATTTGGGCTTGAACTCCATAAATGGAGCTATGCTTTCAAGGAGTTCGTTCTTGGTGATGCCTCTCAGGGGCGGAACTATTTCGATCGAAGGGAAGGCCTTCGTGCTTTGGGTCAGGATTTCGGATACTTTCATAGTGTTGTAATTATTTCAGCAGGTGGCTCAGGAAGCGGCGGGCTGTCTGCTCGTCCATTCCTCGGCGCACCGAGTAGTCATCGTACTGTTTCTGCGAGATGTGCCTGATGTCAGGATATTTAGCGTCAGGGTGCATAAATATAAGGCCGCTGATGCAGGACTCCGGCTGCATAGCGTAACTCTCTGTCAGCTTGATCTGAAGCCTGTCTCCTTCAGGAAGCAGCTCGAAGATGTCGCGCTTGAGGGTGTGGTCCGGGCAGCTTGCATAGCCGGCTGCAGGTTTGATGAGCTTTGAGCCCTCTTTCATATTCTCCTTCAGACGTGCGTCCAGCCAGCTTGAGGCTGCCTCGGCAACTGTCAGACGGACTGTACGGCCCACCAGGTCTTCATACTTGTTGCTGCAGGCCGGACAGCAGCAGCCTTCCTCGTGTGCGTCATTTGCCTTCACGCTGATGGCGAACACTCCGAAAGGGGAAGTCTTTCCGCTGCCAGAAGGGATCACGAAGTCGCTCAGTGACAGCATATCTCCGCTTTCCTGCCTCATCATCGGGAGTCTTCTTTCACCAATAGGTGTCTTTATGACTATGTCATCCTTGTCAGAAGATGCGTTGTAGAACTGCACTGCAAGCCTGATCTTGAAGGCGGCAAGGTCGAGTTCCGCTTCTGCATCTCTTCGCAGCTGCATAAGCTCGGCGACCTCAGGTACCGCACTGCCGTAGCGGACACCCCAGATTGCGTGCAGCATCTTCCAGTCGAAGTAAGGAATGATTTCCTCGACAGGGATCTCCATATAGCCGATACTCTCCGGAAGGCTCTCCGAATAAGTTTCGGCTGCAAAACCCTCTGTCTTCATCTTCCATTCAACCTTTGTCTCCTTTGCCTGTCGGGACTGGTATAGTCCCTGGATCCTGGCCTGTTCTTCGTGCTGTTCTTTCTCAAATGCTGTCTTGTCCATCATATATTTCTTAGCCATTACTGCTGCCGCAGAAGCGTCAGCTCCGTGGAATACGTGCCCATATAAAGGCGCGAGCTTCACTGCCGTGTGCAGGGCGGATGTGGTTGCACCACCGACCATCAGAGGAGTAGTCATCCCCCTTGCCGCCATATCCCTGCATATTTCTTCCATCTGGTAGAGTGACGGTGTTATCAGGCCGCTGACTGCGATGATGTCGGCGCCGACCTTCTGTGCCTGGTCGAGGATGGTCTCCTTGTCTACCATCACTCCAAGGTCGTGGACGTCGAATCCGTTGCAGGTCAGCACAATGCCTGTGATGTTCTTGCCGATGTCGTGAACGTCTCCCTTTACTGTCGCAATCACCACTACAGGCCTGTCAGATGCTGATTCCTTGTCGTCCATATATGGCTCGAGAACGCTGACCGCATCCTTCATTATCTTGGCAGACTTGACTACCTGAGGGAGGAACATCTTGCCTTCTCCAAAGAGGATACCCACAGCTTCCATACCCTGCATAAGAGGGCCTTCGATGACCTTGAGGGCGGTTCCGTGCTTTTCGAGTGCCTCTTTCAGATCATTCTCGAGGTGATCTGAATTGCCTTTTATCAGAGCATTCTTGAGGCGGTCTTCGACGGATCCCCGATGACTTGTGTCAGCCTGGGTGTCTCCGGAAATGTTGCCGGAACCTGTCTGCGCCGCTGCTTCTTCCTTCATTCGGGCTGCCTTTTCGATAAGTCTTTCAGTAGCTTCCGGGTCGCGGTTGAATATTACATCTTCAACACATTTCAGGAGCTCCGGTTCGATCTGGTCGTAGACCTGAAGCATTGACGGGTTGACGATCGCCATATCCATTCCGGCCTGGATGGCGTGGTAGAGGAAGGCCGAATGCATTGCCTCGCGCACTGCATTATTGCCTCTGAATGAGAATGACAGGTTGGAGACTCCACCTGACGTCAGTGCTCCCGGGAGATTCTCCTTGATCCATCTGACAGCTTCTATAAAGTCGATTGCGTATTTGGAGTGTTCCTCGATACCTGTTCCGATGGAGAGGATGTTTACGTCGAATATTATGTCCTGAGGTGCCATTCCGGCCTTCTCCGTCAGAAGCCTGTAGGCCCTTTCGCATATTTCTATCTTTCTCTGGTAGGTGGTAGCCTGCCCCTCTTCGTCGAATGCCATCACCACCACGGCTGCTCCGAAAGACTTCAGTGCCCTTGCCTTTTCCAGGAATGCCTCGTCTCCTTCCTTCAGACTGATGGAATTCACGATGCATTTGCCCTGGGCGTTCTTCAAGCCCGCGAGGATGGTCTCCCAATGCGAAGAGTCAATCATCAGGGCAGCCTTCGCTACCGCAGGATCATTGGATATATAGCGGATGAAGCGCTCCATCTCCTTTGTACTGTCGAGCATAGCGTCGTCCATATTTATATCTATCACAGACGCGCCGTCCTCGATCTGTTTTGCAGCTATCTGGAGGGCTTCATCGTACTTTCCTTCTGCAATAAGACGTGCAAATTTCCTTGAGCCGGCTACGTTGGTCCTTTCACCGACGTTTGTGAAGTTATTTCGTTTCAGGTCCACTGTCACGGCCTCGAGACCGCTTACCTTGAGGGCAGAAGCCTCTGCATCTTCCGGCAGTTGATGAGCCGTCAGCCCGGCGACAGCCTCGGCAATTGCCTTTATATGCGCCGGCGTCGTTCCGCAGCAGCCTCCCACTATATTCACGAGCCCTTTTGACGCCATTGCCCTGACCTGAGTGGCCATATCCTCTGGCGTCTGGTCGTAACCTCCCATTTCGTTAGGAAGTCCGGCATTAGGGTAGCAGCTGACGCCGCATCTGCACCATCTGTTTATGTCTTCCACAAGCGGCTGAAGTTCAGCGGCTCCGAGCGAACAGTTAAGTCCGAACGAGAGGATGGGGTAGTGCATTACCGAAGTGTAGAAAGCTTCCAAGGTCTGGCCTGTGAGTGTGCGCCCGCTCCTGTCTCCGACTGATACTGAGATCATTACAGGGACAACTTCGCCTCTTTCATCATTGCACTCCTGGATTGCAGAAAGGGCTGCCTTCACATTAAGCGCATCGAAGCAGGTCTCTATAAGAAGAAGGTCAGCGCCTCCGCGGAGAAGTTCCTTCGCCTGCTGGAGGTAGGCGCTGCGCATATCGTCGAATGAATATGGCCTGAAAGACGGGTCAGCGATGTCAGGAGAAAGCGACAGGGACTTTGAAGTCGGTCCCATACTTCCTGCCACGAGAACACGACGGCCGCAAGAATCTGCAGCCTCTCTCGCAAGCCTTGCACCCGCATATGCCATCATACCGGCAAAATCCTCGCAGCCGTACTCGGCCTGCGAGATTACATTCGCACTGAAGGTGTTGGTCTCGATGATGTCCGCGCCTGCGTCAATATATTCCTTATGAATCGCCTTGATTATCTCCGGACGGGTGAGATTCAGGCACTCGTTGTTGCCTTTCAGCTCTTTATTACACTCAAGAAAAGGACCATTGTGGTAGTCCTTTTCTGTAAGTCCGTATTTCTGGATCATAGTGCCCATCGCACCGTCCAGGACAAGTATCTTTCTGTCAAAAATCATATTGCAAATATACGGATTATCCCAGGAAACTGAGCAGGATTCCGGCTGCAACGGCCGATCCGATCACTCCTGCCACATTCGGAGCCATCGCGTGCATAAGCAGGTGGTTGCTCTTGTCGAACTCCCTGCCAGCATTCTGCGACACTCTGGCCGCATCCGGCACGGCTGACACTCCCGCGTTTCCGATAAGAGGGTTTATCTTGTTTTCCGGCTTGCAGAACAGGTTCATAAACTTCACGAACAGCACTCCGCACATTGTCGCGATGATGAACGACATAAGTCCCAGACCGAAAATCTTGACAGAACTGCCGGTAAGGAACACGTCCGCCTGGGTCGAACATCCCACGGTCACACCGATGAGAATAGTCACGACATCAATGAGCGGTCCGCGTGCAGTCTCCGCAAGTCGTTTTGTTACTCCGCTCTCCTTCAGGAGGTTACCGAAGAAAAGCATACCCAGAAGGGCCATTCCAGAAGGAACTATCATCGCAGTGAGGATGAATCCGACCACAGGGAATATGATCTTCTCCTTCTGAGACACGACTCTTGGTGGCTTCATCCTGATCAGGCGCTCCTTCCTGGTGGTGAGCAGCAGCATAATAGGTCGCTGGATCACAGGGACAAGGGCCATATAGGAATATGCCGACACAGCGATGGCACCCATAAGGTGGGGCGCAAGCTTCGATGAAAGGAATATGGCGGTAGGGCCGTCGGCGCCGCCGATAATGCCGATGGCTCCGGCCTCGGCAGGATTGAAGCCCAGCTGAAGCGCGAGCGCATAGGCACCGAATATACCGATCTGAGCCGCAGCTCCGATGAGCATAAGGCGCGGTTGGGAGATCAGTGCCGAAAAGTCGGTCATAGCTCCGATACCAAGGAATATAAGGGGAGGATACCAACCCTGATGCACACCCTGATAGAGGATGTTGAGTACAGATCCCTCTTCGTATATACCTACGTTAAGTCCCTCAGTGATAGGAATATTGCCTATGATCATTCCGAATCCTATCGGAACCAGAAGCAGCGGCTCCCAGTCCTTCTTGATGGCTACTGTGATGAAGGCTATGCCGATCAGAACCATAATCAGATGCTGATAGGTCATATTTGCAAATCCGGTGTACTGCCAGAACTGCTGCAGACTTTCTATTATTGTGTTCATAAAGTTGCCTAAGTTAGTTTCTTCTCTTGATGGTAATGACGTAACTCTCGTTGTCGTGTACCTTTTCGTTCATATGCTGATGAAGAGCCAGACCGATGGCCGCGTAAACCTCGCCCGAGCGCTTGCTCTCAAGCGCCAAGGCTATCGCTGCCATCTCTTCAGGAGTCGGATGGACCTCCGCTGTCTTCTTTTTGAATGACGGCAGTTTTATCTTAGGCATCTTGATCTGTCCAGAGGTCAGCTTGCCTATGAAAGTGTACGCAAAGTAGAGTATGATAAGGGCAATGAACACTACAGACACCGATACGGCAGTGATTATGATGCCGTGAGGATCTTTTGCGGCCATATCAGCACTCTTGGCTGCAACTTGTTCTGAGACCTGTAGTAAAACAAAAGTGTTCATATTGTCAGAGGTTTAGATTATACGTTGTGCGTATTCTGTACAACCCACAAAGTTAACATTTATTTCAAGTCATTCCAAGATTGTGCTACACAAAAAATCCGATGACTTTTCGGCCATCGGATCGTTTATAGTGCGTAATAATGTGATTACGGCTTCATTGTGTGGTAAACGTTCTGAACGTCGTCGTCCTCCTCGATTCTCTCGATGAGCTTCTCGATGTCAGCCTTAGCCTCGTCGCTGAGCTCCTTGAGGTCTACGTTTGGAAGGCGGGTGAACTCTGCAGCAACGAGCTCGTAGCCGTTCTCCTCGATCCACTTCTGGATGGTGTTGAATGCTGTGAACTCACCGTAGAGTACGATCTCCATCTCCTCGTTCTCGTTCTCCTCCTCAAAGATTTCTTCCACTCCGAAGTCGATGAGCTCAAGCTCAAGCTCCTCGAGGTCGTAAGGGTTTGCGCTCTTCATACGGAACATACACTTGCGGTCGAACATATAGTCAACGCTTCCTGAAGTTCCGAGTGATCCGCCGCTCTTTGTGAAGTATGAACGTACGTTAGCCACTGTACGGTTGTTGTTGTCGGTTGCAGCCTCTACGAGGACAGCGATACCGTGAGGACCGTATCCTTCGAATACTACCTCCTTGTAATCTGCCTGATCCTTGTCGGTAGCTCTCTTGATGGCGCGCTCGATGTTGTCCTTAGGCATATTCTCGCTTCGTGCAGTCTGGATAAGCGCACGGAGGCGTGGGTTACCTGTAACATCAGGACCGCCCTGCTTTACAGCGATTGTGATTTCCTTACCGATCTTGGTGAAGACGCGGGCCATATGACCCCATCTCTTGAATTTTCTCTCCTTGCGGAACTCAAATGCTCTTCCCATAACGATTACTTGTTCTCGATTCTACCGATGTACTTGTCGATGTCGTAAGCCTCTACAGACTGTGGATACTGATCCTTGATTGTCTCGTAGAAACCGAGTGCCTTGGCGTTCTGGCCAAGCTTCTCAGCTACTGCACCAGCCTTGAGGAGGTAACCTGCAGCGAACATATTGTCAACAGTAGAAGCTGCCTTCTCGAAGCAAGCGAGAGCCTTCTCGTAGTTCTCAAGACCTACATAAGCGTCACCGATGCAAGCGGTTGCACGTGCTGCGAGGATAGCGTCCTTACCGTTGTAAGACTCGAGGTACTTGATAGCAGATTCGAAGTTGCCGAGCTGGAGCTCGCAAACACCTGCGTAGAAGTAAACTGCCTTACCTGCCTTCTTGCCATACTCGTCGATGATCTGTGCGAAACCGAGTACGTTGCCGTCGCCGTTGAGGGCAACCTCGTAATCAGCTGCGCGGAAGTTCTGCTCTGCATAAGCCATCTGGCCCTGAGCCTCCACAGTCTTAGGCTGGTTTACAAACTTGTACCAGCAGAATACTGCAGCGCAGAGTACTACTGCACCTGCAAGGATAGAGATAAGGAGCTTACCGTTCTTCTCGAAGAACTGCTCTGTCTTTGAAACTGCCTCGACGATTACCTCGGCATTCTCGTTTTTGATTTCTTTAGCCATATTTCAATAGTTTTATATTTGTCTGATATGTACTTGATTATGTCTGGCGACGGTCCAGTCACTCCAAACAGGCGGCAAATTTAGGAAAAAATGTCCAAACTCCCAATAAATATTTTCATATTCTCCTATCATATATATTCGTTGGATTTGTCGCTATTATTTGTTACATTTGCCAAGATATCGCTAATAAGAGATTAACCTATGCCCATTCTTGAGAAAATAGTCATTTCGGATTTCAGGAACATAATCCTCCAGGAACTGGAGTTCTCTCCGAACGTGAACTGCGTAAGCGGCAACAACGGAGAAGGAAAGACCAATCTTCTTGACGCGATATATTATCTCTCGATGACAAAGAGCGCCTTCGCGCTTTCGGACAAGTTCAATTTCAGACACGGTACTGAAGAATTCTCACTTTCGGGACTTTACAGGATGGAAAACGGCCTTTCGAGCCGTTTTTCGGTGAAGATGACCTCGAAGGGAGAGAAAAAGATGAAGCGCGACGAGAAGCAGTACGGAAAGGTTTCGGAACATATAGGCGTGCTGCCGGTGGTTATGGTCTCGCCTTCGGATATATCGATGGTGAGCGAATCAGGCGAGGAGAGACGCCGCTTCGTCAATGCCGTTCTCTCACAGATGGACAGGGAATATATGACATCTCTGCAGCAGTACAACCGCCTGCTGCTCCAGCGCAACAAGATGCTCAAGGAGCAGGATGTGGACAGGGGACTGCTGGAAGTCATAGATATGCGTATGTCAGCCTTCGCCGAACCTGTATTCCAGGCAAGAAAGAAGTTTGTCGAAGAGCTCACCCCGATAGTGCAGGAGTACTACAAGGCCCTTTCCGGTGACTCCGAGCAGGTGAGCATCGAGTATGACTCAGAGCTTTCCAAAGCTTCTCTGGAGCAGATTCTGGCAGCTTCCTATGACAAGGACAGGGCCCTCAAGTACACAAGTGCGGGCATCCAGAGAGATGATTTCCTCTTCAAGATGAACGGCCATCCTATCCGCAGGTACGGCTCCCAGGGACAGCAGAAGTCGTTTCTTGTGTCCCTTAAGTTTGCCCAGTATGAGCTGATGAAGAAGAATTACGGTTTCGCACCAGTCCTTCTTCTTGATGATGTCTTCGACAAACTGGATATGAGCAGGATCTCCAACCTTCTGGAGATGGTGGCGAGCAATGATTTCGGCCAGATCTTCATCACAGACAGCAACAAGGTCCGTATGGCGGGAATCGTTGACAAACTGACCCAGGACAGGGCCTATTTCGACACTTCAGCTGGCACATTCAGACGATTGTAATCAGGCTATGGCATACGATGCAAGACAAAATAAGATGCGCCGTCAGGATGCGGTCGGGATGGAAGATCTGGTGAATCAGTTCATCAGAGAAATGAAACTTTCGTCCGGTCTGGACAAGGTGCACGCGGCTGCCGCGTGGAACGCAGTGAGCGGCGCGGAAGCCTACACCCTTGAGGTGCGTCTGGACAGGGGAGTGATGACCTGCACCTTGAGCTCGTCAGTGGTACGCAATCAGCTGTATTTCCAGCTCAATGCCCTGACCCAGAGGCTGAACGAGTACCTTTCCAAGGATCCGCTCTTTGCTCAACAGGGTACAGGACCTATAGTTAAGAAATTGATATTGAAATAGATATGAAGATTGTAGCGGATGTGGACATTCCCTTCCTCGAAGGAGTTTTTGAGCCATATGGTGAGGTTATATATAAAAAAGGTATAGACATCGTCGCTGACGATGTTGTGGATGCAGACGCGCTGCTTGTACGTACCAGGACACAGTGCGACGCTTCACTTCTGGAAGGCTCGAAGGTGAAGATCGTGGCTTCGGCTACAATCGGTACCGATCATATAGATAAGGAGTACTGCGCTTCACGCGGCATCCAGGTCGCTAATGCAAGCGGATGCAATGCCGGAGGTGTTATGCAGTACGTGTTTTCAGCGGTCTACGGTATTGCAGCACGCAAAGGAATAAAGCTGGATGACGTCACTTTCGGAGTGGTGGGAGTCGGAAATGTAGGAAGACTTGTAGCGGATATGGCAGAGTCGCTGGGCTTCAAGGTAATGCGCTGCGACCCTCCGCGCGCCCAGAAGGAAGGACCGGAAGGATTCTGCACCATAGAGGAACTTCTGGCTCAGTCTCAGGTGGTGACGCTTCACGTCCCGCTTGACGAGACTACAAGGGGAATGGCAAACGATGCCTTCTTTACCCTTATGCTTCCCGGAGCCATATTCATAAATGCGGCAAGGGGAGAAGTGGTCAATGAAGAGGCCTTGATGACTGCCATACCGAAGCTTGGAGCTGTGGTGATAGACACCTGGAACAATGAACCGAATGTGAATGAGGAGCTTGTGGAGCTTGTCGACATAGCGACACCCCACATTGCAGGCTATTCCTATCAGGGAAAGGTCAATGGCACGAGAATGGCTGTAAGGGCCGTCGCTGAGTGTCTCGACATAGAGCCTCTGAAGGATTTTTCTCCTGATGATTCGGACGAGGACCGCCAGCCGGTAAGGCTCGACCTGAGGGGAAGGACCCACGGTGAGATTGCGGCAGTCCTCCAGTACAACTATCCGATATTTACGGATGACTTCCGTTTCAGAATGGAGCCTCAAAAGTTTGAGAAACTCAGAAACGAGTACCAGTACAGAAGAGAAATAGTATTAGAATAACCAAATAATTGATAATCATTATGTTTAGAAAAGAAGACATCGCGCAGATTGAGCAGAGAGGCTCGTCAGTGCAGACAGTTGAACAGCAGGTGGAAAGATTCAAGCAGGGTTTCCCTTGGATGAAGATCATCGCTCCAGCGACTCCTGAGAAAGGAATCCAGGTCCTTGATGAGGCTGCTGTAGAAGCTGCAGTAAAGTACTATGAGGGTGCTGAAATCAATGGAAAGTGCAAGTTCGTTCCGGCATCAGGAGCAGCCTCGCGTATGTTCAAGGACCTTTTCAGCGGCCTTGACGCATTGAAGGCAGGCAAGGAACTCGCAGACGACGCTCCTGCTGCAAAGTTCGTAGACAAGATCCAGGAATTCGCATTCTACACTCCTGAACTTTTCGGTGAGCAGACCTGCAAATGCCCTGAGTACCGCAAGGATGTTCTTGCAAAGACCCTCACAGACGAAGGACTCGGCTACGGCTCAAAGCCTAAGGGAGTTCTCAAGTTCCATAAATATACCGACGGAGAGATCCGCACCGCGTTCGCGGAGCATCTCGTTGAGGCTCAGAACTATATGAGAAACAACGACGGTACAGCGAATCTCGTAGTCACCATCTCTCCTGAGCATCAGCACCTCTTTGAAGAGGCATATGCTGAAGTGAAGGCCGCTTATGAGGCTAAGTACGGAGTTGCGTACAACATTACATTCACATTCCAGGACAAGGCTACAGACACTATCGCTGTGGACGTGGAGAACAAGCCTTTCAGAACAGAGACAGACTCCCTCCTTTTCCGTCCTGCAGGACACGGTGCTCTCATCTACAACCTCAATAAGATCGAGGAAGAGGTGGTTTCCATCAAGAATATCGACAATGTGGCTAACGAGAGACTCCTTCCGGAGACAGCAACCTGGAAGAAGGTCCTTCTTGGCAAGGCCCTTGAGCTTCGTGACACTCTCCACGGCTATCTCCGTGAGCTTGACATAGTATGCAAGCCTATTCCTGGTTCTGAGAACAGAACTGTAGGTGTTCCAGGTTATGATCCTATTTATGATGATCTTTGTGCAACACCTGAGGCTATGCAGCTTTGTGACGACATTGAGGCATTCCTTAAGAATGTACTTTGCATCGAAATGCCGGTTGCCGAGACTCCTAAGGCTAGGGTAGAGGCTCTTCGCGAGAAACTCAACCGTCCTGTACGTGTTGCAGGTATGGTTAAGAACCAGGGTGAACCAGGAGGTGGTCCTTTCATCATCGCAGAGAAGGACGGCTCGACTTCGCTCCAGGTTCTCGAAAGCGTTCAGATCAATATGTCTGATGACCACGCGCGCAACGCTCTCGCTTCAGCTACACACTTCAACCCGGTTGACATCGTATGCTGCCTCCACGACTATAAGGGAGAAAGCTTCGACCTCCTCAAATATGTAGACGAGGACGCAGGATTCATCAGCTCAAAGAGCTATCAGGGACGCGAGCTCAAGGCTCTCGAGCTTCCAGGTCTTTGGAATGGAGCGATGAGCAACTGGAACACTCTCTTCGTTGAAGTTCCGCTTGCAACATTCAACCCTGTGAAAGTCGTTCTCGATCTCCTCAGACCGGCTCATCAGAACTAAATGATATAAAAAATCCAAGGTCAATCGAGGCCTTGGATTTTTTTATATACCTATATTAATATATGCTTATATCTTAAGGAAGGTCTTCTTCTGATAGAGGAAGTAGAGGAAGAGCCAGCTGATGGCAACGAAACCGAAGTCGAGAAGGACGTCCGCCCACTGTGGAGGGAGTTTTTCGGCTATGCCTCCGAAGAAGAACTTGTTGATGCTGCTGAAGCTTATGATTCTCTGAGCCATATAGATGGTGATGGAGTTCATACCTATGACAGCAAAGAACTTTGTCCATTTCTGCCACTTCCTTACATCTATGATATAATAGAAAATGGCAAACATTCCGACGCTGTATGCTCCTACGACAAGGACGAACGAGCTGGACCAGAGCATCTTGTTCAACGGGAAGACAAGGCTCCAGAGAAGTCCTGTTGCAAGAAGTGCGGCAGCGGCTCCCGCCATATAAAGAGATTTTCTTTTGCCTGATATCTTTTCTTCCGGGATGCGTACGAACTCACCTGTGAAGATTCCAAGCATCGCTGTTACCACTGCCGGTACAGTGCTGAGGAGTCCTTCCGGATCGAAGCGTCCTCCGTCATAGATGAGTCTGCCCGGGGTGATGAGTCTGTCGATGTAGCCGATAAGGTTGCCCTGCATAGTAAGTGCTGCTGCACCTTCTGCGTCTGGAGCCGGAACATAGCAGATCAGAAGCCAGTAGCCGATGAGCACAGCGCCGCAGATGATGGCTCTGGTCTTTGCGCTGAAGTTGATGTACAGGATGGCTGCACACATCCAGGCAAGACCTATTCTTCCGAGAACACTGCAGATACGCAGGCTTGCAAAGTCAAATTTGAAGAATCCGTTATAGACGACTCCAAGGAAGATGAGGATGAGGGCTCTCTTGAAAATCTTGATGTAGATCTGCTTTGAAGTCTTTCCAGAAGCTACCTGTTTTGCATAAGAGAATGGGAAAGACATACCCGCAAGGAAGAGGAAAAGCGGGAATATGGTGTCGTGATGGGTCAGGCCGTGCCATTTTGCGTGTCCCATTGTTGTGGCGAGCCAGCAGTCGGCTCCGCCCGGGAACAGTGAGCATATGGAGATCACGAGCGATGAAAAGCCCATAATGAAGAGCATATCAAATCCTCTAAGGGCGTCGATTGATAGCAGTCTCTGCGGTTTGTTTTCCATTTCTTTACTATTAGGTTTAGTTTATAAGCTGCCTGTTCGGGCAAAAGACCGCCAAAATTAGTAATTTTCTTCCTTTATATTTATAAAATTGTGCGATTCGCGTGAAAATATTGAAAAAGTATAAGGCTATTTGTGTATTTTCGCGGCAAATTAGTTATTTATCGTATGAAAAGATTATTTGTAATTTTTGCAATGGCTCTGGCTGTGTTAAGCAGCTGTACTCCTGCGCCTGTAAAGGAAGCTGAGGGAGTTATTGAAAGAACATTCGGTGCTGTACCGTCGAATGTTGAATTTGCAATGCTTGAAAAGCCGGACAGCCTTGACACTTATGCCCTTTCAGTGAAGGACGGTGTGTTGAAGGTCGAAGGAACTTCAGCGATCGCTCTCTGCAGAGGTTTTTATGATTTCGTACTTGAGAACGGCTATGGTATCGCAAGCTGGACAGGTGACAGGCTTGAATTCCCTTCTGAGCTTGCTGATATGGCGCGCAAGAGCGTGACAACGCCTTTCTGCGACCGTCTTTATTACAACGTTTGTACATATGGATACACCAGTCCTTTCTGGGGTTGGAAAGAGTGGGAGAAGGAGATCGACTGGATTGCCCTTCACGGTTTCAGTATGCCTCTTGCACCTATCGCTGGTGAGGCCATCCTCGCACGTGTGTGGTCTAAGCTTGGCCTGAGCCAGGAAGAGATTGACGCTTATTTTACAGGTCCTGCTCACTTCCCTTGGATGAGAATGGGTAATATGACAGCAGTCGACGGTGGAATGTCGCAGGACTGGCACAAGGAGCAGATCGCTCTCCAACATAAGATCAACGACCGTATGCTTGACCTCGGGATGACTCCTGTATATCAGGGATTTGCGGGATTCGTGCCTAAGGCGATGAAGGATCACTATCCGGAAGTGGATATGATGACTACAAAGTGGTCAGGTCACGAAAGCTATATGCTTTCTCCTGTGGATTCGCTTTTCAGCGTGATCGGAACAGAGTTCATAAAGGAGTGGGAGAAGGAGTTCGGCAAGGGTAAGTACTATCTTATTGACAGCTTCAACGAACTTGACATCCCGTTCGGAGAAAAGGGTTCTCAGGAGCGTCACGACAAGCTTCAGCATTACAGCAAGACCATCTACAATGCGCTTGCTGCAGCCAATCCGGATGCAGTGTGGGTTATGCAGGGCTGGATGTTCGGTTATCAGCGTGACATCTGGGACCCGCAGAGCGTTGAGGCCCTCCTGAGCGGTGCACCGGATGACAAGATGATGGTGATCGACCTTGCTGTGGACTTCAACAACTATGTCTGGAAGAACGGAAACAGCTGGGATAACCTCAGTGGTTTCTTTGGCAAGTCCTGGATCTGGAGCACAGTGCCTAACTTCGGTGGCCGTACAGCTCTCAAGGGTCCGCTTGACTTCTACCTTAATGGTCATCTTGATGCAGTACGTTCTGAGAACAAGGGTCACCTCACCGGTTTCGGTACATCTCCAGAGGGTGTGGAGAATAACGAGATTCTTTACGAACTCATCTCTGCAGCTGGTTGGAGCGACTCTGAGATCGATCTTGACGCATTCCTGGAGTCTTACAGCAGAGCACGTTACGGTGCTGCAGACCCTGCTTTCGCAAAGTTCTGGTCTGAACTCCGTCAGTCTGTATATAACAACTTCACCAACAATGCCCGTTTCTTGTGGCAGCAGCGTCCGGCTTACCACAGAGGTGAGACAATGACAATCAACGAGCACTACTTTGATGGTATCGAGGCATTCCTTTCTGTCGCTGACCAGTACAAGGACAACGAGCTCTATGTCACTGATGCAATCCAGTATGCGGCTCTTTACCTTGCTGCAAAGGCAGAATACGCTCTCAAAGCAGCTAACTGGGCTATTGTAGCTGGTGACTCCGCTAAGGCACAGACCCTTGTGGACCAGCTTCTTGAGATGCTCCTGGATATGGACAGACTCCTTGAGTCTCACCCTATCCTCCGCATCCAGAGATGGATGGATATGGCTGCAGAGAACGCTACTTCTCCAGAGGAGGTAGCTGCATTCCAGAAAGAGGTCAAGAGACTTGTTTCGACTTGGTCTGGTCCTTCACTTAAGGACTACTCTGCAAGAGTATGGTCAGGTCTTGTGAGAGACTTCTACGTTCCTCGTCTGGAGTACTATTACTCAAAGGCAATCAAGGGAGAACTTGCTGATATGGTTACATTTGAGAATCAGTACCATTACGGTACAGCCTATGGTACTGCTGATGATGTCTGCCCGGCAGGCGAGACTCCGGTGTCTGTGATCGAGCCGTTCGAGAATCCTCTTGCAGCTGCAGCAGAACTGGTTCAGAAGTACTCTGCAGTTGACTACAACGACAAGGCATTCAACCCATATGCACCCGCACGTGAAGTGGCCTACTGGTGCCCTCAGGACTTTGAAGGCAAGTCTAAGAAGAGACTCTATATGACCATTATGGCTACTGACTTTGCAAAGATGAACGGTCTTATTATCACAAATGCGCGTGGCGAGAAAGTGAAGATCAGCAAGGTTGAATTCAAGTCAGGTCCGAAGTGGTTCGGTGTCTTCGACCTTGACCAGAAGATCCGCAATCCGCGTCAGGCTGTAAAGATCCCGTTCAAGGGTCCAGGATCGACAGCAGGAATGGAAAGAGAGGTGACAATCTACGTTACCATCGAAGGCGGCCCGCAGTCTTGGGGTATGATATCTCTCTACTAGGAATATATCCTTATATGGAATACGGCTCCGTGACATTGGTCAGGGAGCCGTTGTTATTATATTTTTGATGTTGTGATTATCAGGAGGTTGCCGGCGGTGTCGGATTTCAGGCCGAAGATGTGGGTTGTGTCGCTGGAGGCGGTGCCCAGTTTCTTGCGGAGGGTGTCTGTGTCCATCGGGATGTTGCGGGCTGTGACTTCGGCTTTGGGGAAGTCCTTTCCTGCAGCCTTGATGCTGCGTTTGTCCAGCGGTTCACATCTGAGGATGGTGAAGACTTTTCCGTACTGCTTGAGCTGGAGGGCTTGTTCTGGGGTGTCCACTATATAATAATGTGTCGATCGTCCGAGCTTGCCTATCCCGAACTTTGCCGAAATGAGGTTGAATGCACCGGCCTTCATCAGGGCCTTTCCAGGTTCGAACAGCCATTTGCCTGCAGCTTCCAGAGGTTTTCCAACAGACAGGGCTATCGATTCTCTTTCGTCAGAAGGCTTGAATGTAAGTCCTTTATATTCAGTGGAATCGTTGCTTATCTCGCAGGTGATTACACTGTAGTCGTCATCCCAATCCCTGTCCATCCAGATCAGGAGCTCCTTGCATTCTCCTCCGGCAGCCACGATGTGTATCTCACGGCACTGGCGGCCCAACCGCTCTGCAGCCATTGTGATGTCAGCCATAGGGGAGAGCTTGATCAGAAAATGCGGGGACGCTTTGAATATATCCTCCTTCAGCCCAAGGACATCGGGCTGGCAGTCTTCTATCAGGAACACCTTCCTGCCGCCTTCTCCTCGTCTTGCAGGATCCATATAGACGATGTCGGGCGCAAACTCACCGAGCACCTCAGCTACTGTGCTGTCTTCGTCTTTGGAAACCATCTTGTTGCTTATGATGATATTGTCTGCTCCAAGTATAGAGAAGTTGTGTCTTGCTGCATCTGCAAGGACGCTCTGCATCTCATTGTACAGCACTTTGTCAGCGATCTTGGAAAAGAACCAGCTGTCCACTCCGAAGCCTCCTGTCAGGTCAGCAATCTTCATCCCTTCACCCGCAACTTTAATCCCTGCCTCTGCAATCCTTTGTGCCAGCCTGGCCTTGTAGCGTGCAGTGCCGCTGCTGCTGCACTGCTCGGCGGAAAGTTTCAGGGGGAAGATGAGCTCCGGCTCATCGTACCACTCCTGGACTTTGCCCCTGAGCTTGCGACGGCTTTCGATGCAGTTCACTGCCATATCCACATCTATATCAGGCCATTTATTCCTGTCAAGAATCAGCCTGGTGGTGTCGTCTTTTATATGTTCTGATACGAATGAGGTCAGATTTTTCATATGCTCAAGTTCCGCATTAAAAATTTATGCAAAAATAGGCTTTTTGTTGAATATTTATCAGTATATTTGCTCGGATACACGCGAAAACGTTAAATCCGACCATCAAGATAAAACTATTAACTATTAAACCATATGGAAAAAGATTTCAGAACAGTTGTCCAGAGCTGGCTGGACGGTAATTTCGATGAAGCTACAAAAGCACAGATCAGAGAGCTTCAGGCAAACGACCCTGTAGGTCTTGAGGATGCATTCTACAGAAACCTCGAGTTCGGTACAGGTGGTCTCCGCGGTATTATGGGTGTGGGTACTAACCGTATGAACAAATACACAGTAGGTATGGCAACCCAGGGTCTCGCAAACTATATGAAGGAGAATTGCGAAGGACCTCTCAGCGTGTGCATCTCTTACGACAGCCGTAACAACTCTCCTGAATTCGCCCAGATTGCTGCAAACGTACTCGCAGCAAACGGTATCCACGTATATATCTTTGACAAACTCCATCCGATCGCTCTTATGAGCTACTCTGTAAGACTTAAGAAGGCTACTGCCGGTATTATGATTACAGCATCACACAACCCTAAGGAGTACAACGGCTACAAGGTGTTCTGGTCAGACGGAGCACAGGTGAAGTCTCCGGTTGACAAGGAGATCGTTGACGAGGTGGCAAAGATCACTGACCCTTCAATGGTGAAGTTCGAGGCTGCCGAGGGTGCTGCTCCTATCGAGGTTATGGGCCACGAGATGGATGAGGCTTATCTCGACTCAGTGATGACCCTTATGCTCTCTCCAGAGGCACGTGAGGCTCACAAGGACATCAAGATCGTTTACACTCCTATCCACGGATCAGGTGTAGAGATCGTGCCTGAGTTCCTCCAGAAACTCGGTTTCGAGAACATCTATCACGTTCCTGAGCAGGACGTAGTGGACGGAAACTTCCCTACAGTAATGTCTCCAAACCCAGAGGAGCCTTCTGCACTTGCAATGGCTGTTGCAGTGGCAGAGAAGGAAGGTGCTGACCTTGTTATGGCAACTGACCCTGACGCTGACCGTATCGGTATCGCAGTACGCGACAACGAAGGCAAGATGGTTCTTCTCAACGGTAACCAGACAGGTTCTATCCTTACATATTATATCCTCCGCCGCTGGTCAGAGCTCGGAAAGCTCGACGGCAAGCAGTACATTGTAAAGACCATCGTGACTACAGAGCTTATGCGCGCAATCGCTGAGAAGTACGGCGTTAAGGTTTATAACGTGCTTACCGGCTTCAAGTGGATTGCTGACGTGATAAAGAAGAACGAAGGCGAGACAACATTCGTATGCGGTGGTGAGGAAAGCTACGGCTTCAACGTGGGCGAGTTCGTACGTGACAAGGATGCTCCTATCTCTTGCGCAATGGTTGCAGAGTGCGCAGCTTGGGCTGCAGCACAGGGCAAGACCCTCTATCAGCTCCTCCAGGACATCTATGCTGAGTTCGGCTACTACAAGGAGTCTCTTATCTCAGTGACCAAGAAGGGCAAGGCAGGTCTCGAGGAAATCGCTCAGATGATGGTAGACTACCGCAACAACCCTCCTAAGGAGCTTGCAGGTTCACCTGTCATCAAGGTCATCGACTACACTAAGCCAGAGGAGACAGGTCTTCCTTCATCTAATGTGCTTCAGTTCTACAACGAGGCTGGTGACGTGGTTACAGTACGTCCTTCAGGTACAGAGCCTAAGATCAAGTTCTACTTCGGCATCAAGGGATCTGATGCAGACGCAAAGAACGAGGTTCTCAGAGCACAGTTCAGCAAATAAATTCATATATTTTCATATATGTGGCCGTTCCTTAAAAGGGGCGGCCTTTTTCGTCATATGGTCTGAACCTTGCTATATCCCGATGGAACTTTTTAAAATATATGATATATGAAAAGAATTATAGCAATTTTCGCGGTCGTGCTCGCAGGAGCGATTTACTCTTCAGATGCCGACGCCTGCACAGGAATATCCCTTACCGCGCAGGACGGCAGCAGGGTAGTGGCAAGGACCGTAGAATGGGCAGCGACGCCGATGCAGTGCGGCTATGTGGTCGCTCCGCGCGGGCACGTCCATCAGTCCTACACCCCGACAGGGGAAAACGGACTTAAATATAAGTCTGTATATGGATATGTAGGTATATATACGGAATATGAACCGTTTGTTGTAGAGGGAGTCAACGAAGCCGGCCTGTCCGCTGGGCTTTTCTTCTTCCCGCAATATGGTGAATATGCTCCTTATGATTCGGCGAACAATGCCAAGACACTCTGTGATATGCAGTTCGTGTCCTGGGTGCTTTCCGGATTCTCTACCATCGACCAGGTCAAGGCTGCGTTGAATGAAATCGACCTTGTCACCTTGAACCACAAGATAGGTGCAGTGCATTGGAGGATAGCTCAGCCTGACGGAAGGATGGTTGTACTTGAGGTAGTCGCAGGAGTCCCTCATTTCTATGAGAATAC
Source organism: Bacteroidales bacterium (assembly GCA_017560825.1). GTDB lineage: Bacteria > Bacteroidota > Bacteroidia > Bacteroidales > UBA932 > Cryptobacteroides. Next base: position 24,251 of record JAFZED010000029.1, read on the forward strand.
TCTCGGAGTGCTTACAAACGCTCCAGGTTTCAACTGGCATATGACAAATCTCAACAACTATGTCAACCTTCAGCCTGGTTCTGCTCCGAACAATACGATAGCTAAGGGCATAACACTTTCAGGCCTGGGACACGGAAGCGGAATGCTCGGACTGCCGGGTGACTTTACATCCCCTTCAAGATTTGTCCGTGCGACATTCTTCCAGACTACATCTCCGGTGTGGGCTACAGGTTTTGAGACAGTAGTGCAGGCCTTTCATATCCTGAACAACTTTGACATCCCGATCGGAAGCCAGCACACGCAGGCTGATATGCCTAAGGGTCTTCCGAGCGCAACTCAGTTCACTGCTGCCACAGACCAGACTGCGATGAAACTGTACTACCGCACAGCGTGGAACAGCAACATCAGGTGCATTGACCTTATGAGCATCGACTTCTCAAAGATCAAGTACCAGTCGCATCCTCTGGATCAGGTTCAGCAGCAGCCGGTGGAGATGGTGAAGGTGAAATAGTGCATTCGTCCGGAGGTGCCAGCAAGGCCGACTGACGCTGATGGCTCCATATATATGCAGAAGGCGTGGACCGTACCCGGCCCACGCCATTTTTATATCGTCTTGTCGAGATGCCTTTATTCTACGAGAGTCATCTCCTCCAGCAGATGGTCTGCGTCCGCTACCTTGTCGATGGTGAAGAGGACGTATCTGATGTCGAGGGAAATGTTTCGGCATATTTCCGGATCGAAGACGATGTCGCTCATTGTACCTTCCCACACCCTGTCGAAGTTGATTCCGATCAGGTTGCCGTCGGCGTTGATCACCGGACTTCCTGAGTTGCCGCCTGTGGTGTGGTTCGTGGCTATGAAGCAGACAGGAACTTCTCCTGTTGCATCAGCCCAACGTCCGTAGTCTTTGGCTGCATAGATGTCGCGCAGACGCTGAGGGATGTTGTAGTCAAAGATCTCAGGATTGTCCTTCTCCATAATGCCCTTGATGGTTGAAGAAGGCTTGTAGTAGGCTCCGTCAGCAGGGGAGTAGCCCTTGATGTGTCCGTAAGCCACTCGGAGGGTGAGGTTTGCATCAGGATAGAATGCCTTAGGTACTCTCTGGGTGCGGCAGTAGACCATCTGTCCGCGCATATAGTCTCTGTAAGCGAGCTGGAGGTCCTGGTTCAGCTTTGTTGTAACCGGCTGAATGTCATTAGAGTACCATTTGAGGAATTCGTTGAAGAACTCTGTTGCAGGGTCTTTCAGGACTGCCTCTCTGTCTTCTGCTGTGATAGCTGCTACCTTAGCAGGATCGATGAAGATGGAGTTCGTGAAGATGTCTTCAGCCCAGGTCTCGATCGAGCCGTATGCTGCGAGTTTCTCTTTGTAGTATGCCGGCTTGAAGTCTGCAGGGACGTTCTTCTCGTACTCGTTCATAATCGCAACGAATGATTCCTTGTCGATAGGGAGGTACCAGTCCTTGTAGAATGACTCGGCGAGTTCGTCTGCCTTGGCCTTGTCCAAAGTCACTTCTGAGTCTGTCTTCTTGAAGAGTCTTGCAAAGCTCATAGCGAAGTTTGCCACCTCGACAGTGCGTACGGTCTCTGTGTAGTAGTCTGTCGCGAACTGATATGGCTCCAGCTGTGCGTATATTCCTTCAATCTTCTCGATGACCCCGTCGAATTCGCCGCCCTTCGCCCATTTGTCGAAGGCCTTCTCGAATTCCTGCTTTGTCTGGACGGTCTTCATCTTCTTGATGCCCTTGACCTCGCCCTGCCACTTCTTCCAGGCGTTGGCGACGTTCGCATTCTTCGAAGAGTACTGGATGCGCACCTTCTGGCTTTCGTTCATATATTTCTTCATTATGTCCAGGCGAAGGGTGCGGAGGTGGATCTTGTGCGGGTCGCCTGTCTGCTCGATGTAGCGTACGCCCTCCGAGTGGATATATTCCTGAGTGCGGCCAGGGAAACCATAGATGAAGGTGAAATCGCCCTCCTGCACACCTGAGGTCGAGATCTTGAAATATTTCTTCGGCTGGTAAGGGACGTTGTCCTTTGAATATGCTGCCGGGTTGTTGTCCTTGTCGGCGTAGATTCTGAAGATGGAGAAGTCGCCTGTGTGGCGAGGCCACATCCAGTTGTCTGTGTCGCCGCCGAACTTTCCGATCGATGACGGCGGAGCGCCTACGAGGCGGATGTCTGAGTACTCGCGATAGAGGAAGAGGAAGTACTGGTTGCCGTAGTAAAGAGCCTCTACGGTTGCTCTGAGGCCGTTTCCTTCCTGGGTCGCCTCCTTGATGAGCTTGTCGGAGTTCGCCTTCACCAGCTCTGCGCGCTCCTGCTCTGCCATTGAAGGGTTGTAGCCGTCAAGAATCATCTCGGTTACATCATCCATTCTCTCCAAGAAGCTGACTGTAAGGCCTTTGTTAGGAAGCTCTTCTTCACGGCTCATAGCCCAGAAACCGTCGCGGAGGTAGTCGTGCTCCACGCTGCTGTGCTGCTGGATCTGGCCGTAGCCGCAATGGTGGTTTGTAAGGATCAGACCTTCTGCAGAGATAAGTTCTCCGGTGCAGCCTCGGCCGAACAGCACGACAGCATCCTTGAGGGATGCCTGGTTGATGCTGTAGATATCCTCGGCGCTGAGCTTGAAGCCTTTGCCCTGCATATCCTCGATACGCTGTGAGATGAGCGAAGGCAGCCACATACCTTCATCAGCCTTGGCTGAAAAGATAGATGTGATTGCTAACGCAATGATTAATAGTGATTTCTTCATATTTATATCAATTTTTACTTTAATTTTTTATCTGAGGTTTGTGAGTCTTGCGGAGCTTCACTCCACAGCTTTGTGCAAAGATAGCAAAATAATAAAACCGTCCGACGAATCTCTTCGGCGGACGGCTGCTGTTCGTTCAATGTTTATGTCTAACAAATCTATGTCTCGATTGTGAGTATTTGCACAAACTGTGCCGTAAATGAACTTTTGAGTCGATTTTATATTATCGTTGTGATTATTTCTGCGACTTGCCTTATTGTCCACGCACAGAGTGTGAGCAGGCTGATGATCCACGCGATGAACAGGACCAGGCCCGGACGCCACGATGGTGATTTCAGGTTGAAGGTCAGCATCACTCCGTTGTAGAGGAACCAGACGAAAAGAATGCCTGCCGTTACTGCAAGTAGTACCCAGAATGTGTGGATGTCTGTGATCTGTGCCATTATCATCTCTTCGTCAGCCGGGAGGTCCCAGTCTTCAATGAACTCGTCGTGGATTTCCTCATAGATTTCGTGTTGGATGATCTGAGGCAGTGCCGGAATGATGAATGTTGAGAGAAGACCACCTGCACCTGCTGTCAGGAGCATAAGTCCGAGGAAGACGCCTCCGACCCTTTTAAATGCCTGTGCAGCAGGGGATTCTGCCATTTCCTTCACTTCTTTGCCCAGTTCAAAGTCTTTGGCGCGGTAGCCTTCAAGACTCACAGGCTTTCCTTTCATCTCACGTTTCTGCTCGGCAGTACGTGCTGCCGGAGTTGCTATCCACAGGCAGATGTAGCCAAGGAATGCGATTCCCAGGAACAGTTCGACATCTGCAAACACTCCTATGAAGAATGCGATCAGGAATGCAAGTCTGAAGATGACTTTATCGACGCCGAAGTATAGTCCAAGTCCTGAACATACACCTCCGAGTACTCTCTCGTCGATGTTTCTGTACAGTTTCCTGTTTCTTGGAGTTCTTGTCTCTTCCTTCTGCTCTTCCTGTTGTGGGCTTTCCTGTTCTATGTCGCTCTGAGCCATCTCTTTAGGGTCGCCGATTCTTTTCTTGATGCTGTTTACCATTTCCAGGTTCACCACCATTCCCGGAACGCAGATTTCTCTGAGCAGTTCCGATATGCGTTCCTCGATGTCGGCTGCGATTTCTTCAGCCATATCGCTTCCGCCAAATGCCGCTCTTATCTCATCCAGGTACTGGCCGAGCTCCTGATAGGCATCGGTCTCTATAGTAAATGAATAGCCTGCGAGGCTTATGTTTTCTGTTGTCTTCATCTGTGGTTATGCTTTTGCTCCGTTTCTGATTGATTCTATGCCGCGGGACAGTTCGTCCCAGGCTGCGTCAAGGCCGGCAAGCTGTTCTCTTCCGTAGTCGGTGATCATATAGTACTTGCGTGGCGGGCCCTGAGGGGATTCTTCCCACCTGTATGTGAGAAGGCCCAGCTTCTTGAGGCGGATCAGCAGGGGATAGGTGGTGCCTTCCGCTACTATTATGTCGACCTCCTTGAGCTTCTGGATTATAGATGAGGCATACTCGTCTCCAGAAGCCAGGATCAGAAGAATGCTGTACTCCAGCACGCCTCGTCTCATCTGGGTCTTGTTGTTCTCTATTATGCCTGTGTTATCCATATATTATTGTGCTTCAGTGAATTTACGTATGTTATCTGCAGTAGGACTTACACCTCTCATCTGGCATTTTTCAGTCGCTGTCTTTGCTTCAGGAGCTGCGATCCAGATGGCGAGATACACCCAGAATCCGGCAGATCCGAAGAACAGGCCGATGAGGAAGATCACTCTGATAAGTACTACGTCTATGTCGAAGAACAGGGCGAGTCCGCTGCAGACTCCTCCTATCCTCTTGTCGTCCGGATTCCTGAAAAGCTTCTTCACAGGCTCTTCTGCTGACTCTGCATTTTCTTCAGTCTGTGGGGCAGGGGCCTTGTCCGGGTAGCCCAGCTGGCCGATGACAGCCTCTGTCATAGTGATGTCCACGACTTCTCTGCCGCCGAGCCTTCCTTTGAGCAGGTCAGCTATCCTGGCTTCCAGTTCGTCCATCACTTCCTTGCTTGAAAGGGTGCCCTCAAGAGAGGCTCTGAAACGTTCGAGGTAGTCATTGAGGTAGTTGTAGGCGTCATCGTCAATAGTGAAGCTACATCCGCCGATAGCAGCGTTAACTGTCTTTTTCATCTTTATTATCAATTAGTTATGTTAATATTTCAGCTTGATTCACCTGTCAGTGAATGTTGGGATTCTTTCACAAAGTATTCCAACACCACAAAGATATATAATTTTTTAAATACCTTGCAACACAAGGTACTGATTTCTCAATATTTTTTTCGCAGAAAATTAAATATTATATTTGTCGCTTCAATTACGGACACCTTTATGAAAAAACTGATTTTGATGCTTGCTTTGCTGCTTCCTGTACTTGCAGCGGCACAGAATGAAACTTTGATCTCGCAGAACGAAAAGTACCAGTCACATATGAACCTTGAGTTCTACACCAGTACAAATGCTTATTTTACTGAGAACAGGTTCGACGAACTCTCATTCAAGATCAACAGGGTGAGACTTGAAATCAGCGGACCTCTTAACGACCGTCTTTCTTATCATTTCCGTCAGTCGTTCAACCGTTACTACAATCCGCATTCTCTTGACAACCTTGCATCTTCGATCGAGTATGCCAACATCACCTGGCGCGGATCGGACAAGTTCTCTCTGGTTGCCGGAAAGCAGTTTGTGGCATTGGGAGGCTATGAGGCTTATGTGAATGCGCTGAGAGTGAGGGAGTTCTCTGAGTTCAATAACAATGTTGCCGTGTATCAGGCAGGTCTTATGGGAGTGATTGATTTCAATGAGGACCAGCAGCTCATTCTCCAGGTCGTGAACAACAGAAGCGGAAGCGACAGCGACCTTTATGTCTATGGACGACCTGACGGAGTGGAGCAGTCAAAGACTCCTCTTCTTGCTACATTGAACTGGAACGGATTCTTTGCAGACAGAGCTCTTCATTTCCGTTATTCAGCTTCTGCAGGTCAGCTTGCACAGGGTAAGAACATCTACTACCTGACTTGCGGTAACGTCTATGAGAAAGGACCGATCGTGGCCTATTTCGACGCTATGTACTCACGTGAGGGACTTGACTGCCAGCAGAGAGTCACAACTCTCCAGGGTGCCGGTGCCGGTTGGATTCCACAGACTGCTCAGAATGTCGAGTATCTGACATTTATCGCAAACTTTGACTATCAGTTCCATCCTAAGTGGAATGCATATGTGAAGGGTGCATACGAGACTGCGGACATCTACAAGGCCAACGGAGTCTTTGCTGAAGGCCGCTACCTCACTTCTTGGAATGCCCAGGCTTGTCTGGAGTGGTTCCCGCTTTCAGAAGCAAAGGGATTCAAGGTGTTTGCACACTATCTGTATAAGGGTCACGAGCTTACAGAAAATGCAAAAGCGCTGATGGCGGTTGTTCCGCACACTCAGCGCATATCACTTGGAATCGTGTATGTAATTCCTGTTCTTTAAGCCTTTTTTCCCATCAGCTTTTCGATTACGACAGCTATGGCGCCGTCGCCTGTCACGTTGCAGGCCGTGCCAAAGCTGTCCATTGCTATATACAGGGCTATCATCAGCGCCTGTGCTTCCTGATTGAATCCAAGCATTGACTGAAGCAGTCCCAGCGATGCCATTATTGCGCCTCCAGGTACGCCTGGGGCTGCTACCATTGTGATTCCCAGCATACAGATGAAGCCGGCGAACAAGCCGAAATCATACGGCATTCCCTGCATAATCATAAGGGCAAGTGCACAGGCCACGATCTTGAGTGTACTTCCGGACATATGTATGGTCGAGCACAGAGGGATGGTGAAGCCTGCTATGTCTTCTGACACGCCGTTCTTGCGTGTCTGCTCAAGTGTCACAGGAATAGTCGCTGCCGAAGACTGCGTGCCGAGGGCAGTGAAATAGGCAGGGAGCATATTCCAGAGCATTTTGAACGGGTTTTTCCTTGCGAAGCCTCCTGCTATGCAGAACTGAAGGATAAGTATGCCGATGTGGATAAGGAATATGATGCCGATTATCTTTATGAAGACCGTCAGGATCGAGAACACCTGGCCGACAAAGGTCATATTAAGGAATATACCGAATATGTATATAGGCAGCAGGGGAATGATGGCTGTCTTGATGGTCTTGACGATGATCTTTTCAAAATCGTGTACCGCATCGTTCAAGGTGGTCTTTCCCAATGAGGCAAGGCCAAGTCCGAGAGTGAATGCGAGAACAAGCGCTGTCATCACATTCATAAATGGAGGAATGGTGACTGTGAAGTAGGGGCTTAGCTCAGCAGCTGTCTCGACTTGCTGCATTGCTGACTGATCTATCATTCCAGGGAATAGTGCCGCGCCGGTAAGATATGACACCAGGCCTGCGAATACAGTGGAGCCGTAGGCAATGGCAACTGTCACCAGGAGCATCTTTCCTGCTGTCTTTCCAATGTCTGAAATCGCCGGTGTGACCAGACCCACAATGATCAGCGGGATGGCAAAACCGAGGAACTGGCTGAAGATGCCGTTGAATGTAAGGAAGATCCTTACCAGCCATCCCGGAACGATGAGTCCGAGTCCGATACCGAGTGCTATCGCAATCAGAATCTTGCCCAATAGGCCGATTTTTACCTTTTTCATAGTGTTAACAAAAATGTTATTAGTGTAAACAAATGTGTTTTAGATTATGTGTTTCAGTGTGTTATGCGTTTTACTCCCAATTTATGCTTTCCGAGCCTTTTGTCTGCTCCAGGAAGTCATCGTAGCTGATATATCTTGCTCCCATTGACTTCAGATGAGGCGTTTCCAGCTGGCAGTCGATGAATTTTCCACCCTCTTTCTGCATATGTCTTGCGAGATGGATGAGGGCAAGCTTGGATGCTCCCGGTGCTTCCGAGAACATACTGTCACCAAGGAAACAGCCTCCGGTAACGAAGCCGTAAAGGCCTCCGACAAGCAGGTCTCCTTCCCACACTTCCACACTCTTTGCGTAGCCTCGTCTGTTCAGTTCCAGCCAGACCTCTATCATCTGAGGTCCCAGCCAGGCGCAGTCCTCGAAGATCCTGTCATCCACTCCTGCACAGGATTCGATCACGCCCTGGAAGTCCTGGTTGATCGTGCAGCGGTACTTCTTCTTGTTCATCATATTCCTCATCGAATGGGAAACGTGGATCTCATCCGGGAATATGACGAATCTCTCCTGAGGTGCCCACCAGATCACAGGCTCGTGTCTGAATGCGAAATACGGGAATATTCCCATAGGATAGCCCTCTATGAGCCTTTCCGGCGTCACGTCGCCTCCGACGGCATAAAAGCCGTCTTCATTGGCCAGACGTGGGTCCGGAAAGTCATTGCATCTGCTCAAATCAAAGATCATAGTGTGAACTCTCCGTTTTCATATTTTACTGAAGCTGTAAAGCCTGTCTTTCTGCCGAAGAGGATTTCCTTCATAAGAAGCGGAGTAAGTCGTGAATTGACCACTCTTTCTATCTCTCTTGCTCCGTAAGCAGGAGAGAATCCTTCCTTCAGAAGTGCCTCATAAGCTTCTGGGCTGACTTCCAGTGTGATTCCCTTGCTGTCGAGTCTGCCCTGGAGCTTGCTGATCTTGTCATCGAGGATCATTCCTGCCATTGTCTTGTCCATATCGTTGAAGACTACTACAGAAGTGAGCCTGTTGATGAATTCCGGTGCAAAGACGCTCTTGACCTCCTTTGCCATAGCCTCGCCGGCATTTGCCGTCCTGTCGAAGCCAACGGCTGCCTTATGGGCATAGCGCGCACCTGCATTTGACGTCATAATGAGCACAACGTTCCTGAAATCCACTTTTCTTCCCTTGTTGTCTGAGATGACGGCGTAGTCCATCACCTGGAGAAGCAGGTTGTAGATGTCCTCGTGAGCCTTTTCGATCTCATCAAGCAGCAGGACGCAGTACGGATTCTTTCTTACGGTGTCAGTGAGTATACCTCCGTCATCATAGCCGACATAGCCGGCAGGGGAGCCTATGAGTTTTGCCACAGAATGCTTCTCTGAGTACTCACTCATATCGAAACGGTGAAGCGGAACGTGCAGCTGCTTGGCCAGCACTTTGGACAGTTCTGTCTTGCCGACACCTGTAGGTCCTACAAATAGGAAGCTTCCGATAGTCTTGTCATTGTCCAGGAGACCGGCCTTGGACATCAAAATGGCCTCTGAGACCTGTCTGATGGCCTTCTCCTGTCCGTATATTTTCTTCTTGAGGCCTTCCTCCATATTGTAGAGGTCGCCCTTTGTCTGGTCGTCAGATGCAGCGACGTCGATTCTGCATATGTCAGCCAATGCCTGAGCTACGGTCTTTTCTGTCACCTTCTTTTCGTGTCTTGTCTGTGCGTATGCGCCAGCCTCGTCCAGAAGGTCTATGGCCTTGTCGGGCATACAGCGGTCCTGGATGTATCTGCGGCTGAGCGATATGGCCTGTGCAGTCACATCCTTGTCGTACTTTACTCCGTGGTGTTCTGACAACTCAGGAAGTATGCCCTTTATGATCTTGGCCGCATCCTCATCAGAAGGCTCTTCTATGTCTATCTGACGGAAAAGGCTGAGCACGCCGTTGTCGGTGGCGGTGAGTTTCTTGATGTCTTCGTGTGTGGCAGAGATCACGAACTTCACCTCCCCTGATTTCATATATGGAACGAGCAGGCTCAGAATGTCCTTTGAGCCGTCGTCAGTCTTGGATGTGCCTCCGAGTGACTTCAGTTCATCTATATAAAGGATTATATTTTCTTGATCTGCAATGGATTCCATAATGGAGTGCACCCTTCCTTCCAGGTCGCCGCGGTATTGGGTTCCGCTAAGGATGGCTGTGGTGTTCAGCTCCATAAGGAGATAGTCCTTGAGCATATCAGGGACCTTGCCTTTTTCAAGTCTGTCTGATATTCCTCCTGCCAGAGCTGTCTTTCCTACTCCTCTTCCTCCTGCCACAAGGACGTTGCTTCTGGTCTTGCGGCAGAGCACGCGCAGAAGCCTGTCAGCCTCATCCTTCATTCCCACAATCTCCCTTGGCAGTACCGGCGTAAGGTAGCGGGCGAGCTTTTCGCCTGACTCCACACCTCCGTCTTCATCATCAGACAGGCTGATGAGCGAGTTCAGAAAGTCCGGTATGCTGGACTCCAGGTTCTGTTCAAGATAGAATCTTGCATAGGAGTCTTCCAGCTGGAATATCGCGTAGATGATGTGGTGTGTCTGTACGGCGTTGACCATAGCAGATGCTGCAGCGTTGCCGGCGATGTCGAACATCTCCTTGAGCTGGGCAGAGAACTCAATCGAAAGCTCCTTGTCTTCCGGTGTCTTGTCTAAACTGTTGATATACTGATATATCTCGGCTTCAAGTGCCTCTGCGCGTCCGCACTTGCAGAATGCGTCCCAGAAGTCGCGGTCTTTCAGGAAGCCCGCGACAAGATGTTCTGGCGTAAGGAATTCGTTACGTTTTTCGTTTGCAATACCGAAGGCTTCTACAAGGGCTCCGGTGACATTTGCTGTCTGTGTTATAGGCATTTCAATACTGTTTCTTATTCTGGTTGGATCTCAAATCTGAGAGGGTAGTTCTCAGCCCTTGCCATTTCTGTGGCCTTGGCTACCTTGCTCTGGGCTATGTCCAGTGAATAGACGCCCACTGTGGACTTCTGGTGTATGTGAGTGGTTTCTGCAATGTCTTCGGCTTCCGCCATCGACTTGTTGAAGACGGTCATCATCACCATAATGACAAACTCGAAGGTTGTGAAGTCGTCGTTCAGGACGCTCACACGGAACCTGCGTGGTTCGCGGTTTGAGGGTCTGGTAATGACCCTGCTTTGTCTTTCCTGTTCCTGCTGTGGCATATTACCCTAAGTTCAAATTTTGCGAATATAAGAAAACATTTTCAAAGTAGGCCTATTATGGTTTCCAATCGACGCTGTGGGAGAATGTTGTCTGCACGTTGAACTGCTTTAAGGTACCGTTGGAGTCCTTGTAGGCATTTGTGGTCGTGATTCCTGCTTCCATCATAAAGTTGCTGCTTCCGGTCTGGTATATGATAGGATCTTCTCCGCCGGCTGATGTGTCGATGTCAGGGTTTTGAGAGTATTTCACACTCCATTTGTATGGCACGTCATCTATGACTTTTCCGTTGCTGAGTCTGATGGAAAGCATTATCTTACAGAGGTTTTCTGCCAGATTGACCTGAGTGGCATACACAGAAGTGACGTGGACTGACGGGTCTATGTAGACCTCTGCTGTCACGGTGACTACACAGACAGACCTGATGCCATTGTAAGTCACTGTGATTATAGCGGTTCCAGGGCCTTGCGCAGTGATTACTCCGCCGCCTACAGTCGCTACTCCGGAGTTGCTTGTGGTCCAGGTGGCTGATGATGTCACATTTCTGGATGCGCTTCCGTCGTTCGGATGGTATATTGCTGTGTTTGCTATAACATCTCCACGCTTGAGCGTCTTGCTTGTCCATCCCAGGGACAGTGTCGGGGCACCTTTCACAAGTACTGACGTTGTGGCTGTCAGCCCGTTATATGATGCCGTAATGGTGGTTGAGCCCAGTCCTACGCCTGTTATATATCCCTTTTCTACCGTGGCTGTTTTGCTGTTTCCTGTAGACCAGACTGCATCTTTCGTTACATCTGTCTCAGACTGAAGTTCTCCATCTTCATAGACCCTGTATGTGGCTGCAATCAGACTGCCTGCACCTTTGTATATTGATAATGATCCAGGGCTCAGCACGAGTTCGTATGTGATCAGAGGCACCACTGTGACGGTGCCGGTTGCTGTTATGCCTTCATAGGTAGCGGTGATTTCTGCTGTTCCATAATTCACTCCTGTGATCATACCGATTCCGTTCACCGTTGCGACTGAAGTGTCGCTTGAGGTCCAGGAACACTTGGCCGATACTTCAGATCCGTTTATCTGGGTGCCGTTGAGCAGGGTGGCAAGGACTGCGGTCATCTTTCCGGACCTGCCTATGATAAGGTTCATATTTGACGGAGATATATTCAGCTTGTAGGAAGTGACATCTTTGACGGTTACGACGCTTGTTGACCGGTAGCCGTTGTAAGTGGCTGTTATTGTGGCAGTTCCTTTGGATATTCCGGTGATGACACCGCCTGACACTGTGGCAATGGATTCATCGCTTGATGTCCAGGCGGAGTAGCCTGTGACGTCAGTGTTCTGGTCTCTTGCCCCGTCAACCAATCTGTAATAGTTGGCGGACAGGGCAGAGGTCAGGCCTACGCCCACCTCAGCTTCCGGCTGCACTATTTCAAAGCCGTAATCCACCTCAGGAAGGTCTGCCCCGTAGTCAACCCGCCAGCTCTCGTCAAAGATTCTGTCTTCGGTTACTTTCAGGTGGACATTGATGTCGGTGTTCCTCTTTACATTGAAGTCCGAGCAGTTGTCTGCCCCAAGGTAGAATCTGTATTTGACATTGTCTGATGAGACGTTTACTCCGTCGTATTTGCCTGAGAATGAGGCTGTCATCTCAAGATAGGTGCAGAGCTTCTCGTTGGCTGGTATGCTTAAAGGAATCTTCGATTCTGCGTGAGGATTGTCAGGAAGAAGCACTCCCTGGCAGTTCTCATAGGCATAGAAGGAAATGTTTCCCCCAGAGTTGATGGACTGCAGGTCCTGTGATGAAGCATAGTCACCATAGCTGACGTCAGAAGGAGTCTCAGCCCTGCTGTCCGTGCCGAAAGGGTAGACCTTCACTGCACTCTGGCATAGTCTGATGGACCTTACGGCAAAATTCTCTATTTCAGATCTGTCCAGGCTGAAACGTATTCTGGAGACCAGGCGGATGAGGGCTATGTTTACTCTTGGCTCGCTCCCGTTTACACGGAATTCATTCTGTGACCAGGACATAGGGAAGCCGCCGTTGATATATGACATCGAGCCCATTGAAAACTTGGTCTGCAGCATTGATTCTTCAAGTGATGGGGGAGTCAGCCTGCCCATATTCGACAGAGCATAGAGATTGTACTTGCGTTCCTTTATAAGGGACACAGTGAAGCTGCTGACATCCTCGAAGTACTCGGCCTTCTCGAGTTTACCGTTATGGTACGCATAGATGTTGATGTCCTTGACGACCGTTTCAGAAGCATCGATACTGCTCTTTACGGAATCGGTGTCAATGCTTTCTATGAAGAACTGCACGGCGGTCTCCTGCTCGCTGACTTGTTCTTTTCCTATGTCTTCTGCGACGCAGGAGCTCATAAAGGTTGCTAAAGTTAAAATGGAGATAATCTTTTCCATAGTGTTGTTCTATAAGATATTACCTTTGACTACCTCTCCGTATTTCTCCAGAAGTTCAAGCTTCTCTATTCTCGCGTGGATAGCCCCGATATTTCTCTTGAACATCCTTGCAAGCTCTTCTTCCTTCACTCCTTCACACCAGAGCCTCTCAAGTTCGAGATCATCTGAAACGGTCCACGGCTTAAGGTAATTCGGGTACTTTATCCTGGTTGCTTCAAATGTGAGGGAGCGCACCTTCAGAAACTCTATCATATAATTCAGATTGGTCTCCTCGTTTATGGTGCCCTCGGTGCGTGCTGCCTTGAAATCTGTGATGCCCTTGTTTCTGAGCAAGGCTATTCTCCTGACTGTCCTGGTGCTGATCCCCTTCAGCTTCCTTTGGGAGAGTGCCAGGTAATCCGCATCTTTCAGCAGGTCCGCAATCTCTCCGAACGCCTTATACATTTCCTCTTCTGCGATAGTGAAAGCTGTCTCTCGGTGCGAGCCGATGATTGAAGTTATCCTCGCTTCCAGGTCTGAAATGGTGAAATTTTTGTCCATATCCTTTGTTGTTTTTGATGTTTCCGTTGGCTTGCTCCCGCCGCCTTGAGGGGAGGGCTTCGATGACAAAGGTATATGTAAGGGATTGATTAATAGCTATTTCGAAATGGCTCGACAGCAAAGTTTTTCTAAATTTTTAAAAGATTGTCGAATTTTTAACACATTAAAATTTATTTTTAAAGGTTTTGAATCTTTTTTTTAACAAAAAAAGTGGCACCAATGCTATGGTACCACTTTCTGATAGTTGGTTTGATGTCCCTTGCGAGACAGGAATGACTGATTATTTCTGTCTGAACCAGTCCATTGTTCTTCCGAGGAGACCCTTCTTGTCGAGTGAGCCGCGAACCTTGAGGACGTCGCCTTCCACCTTCATCGAGCAGTTGTAGGTCTTGCCGTTTGCCGGGTCGTAGATTGTTCCTCCGGTGTACTCGCCTCCGTTCTTCTTGAGTCCGCTGAGGAGGTTGAGGCCCATAAGTGGGCGGGTGCGGAGTGACTTGTCAGGATTGTTCTTGTCTACTGACGGCTTGCCAGCCTCATCTGTAGGCTCTTCAAGCCAAACGATCTTGCCGTTGAACGAGTCGCCGCTCTTGTAGATCTCAACAACTGCTGACCCGTCACCGAGTTTCCACTTTCCGATCACGTCCTGAGCCATAGCTGCCATAACAGGCACGAGGGCCAGGAGCATACACATAAAAATCTTTTTCATAACATTTAAGGTTTTAGTATTCGTCTGCAAATTTATCATTTATTTTGACAAACTGACTATTCTTAGTAATTTCGCGCCACAAATTTGAATCCAATCCTATGCCACCAGTAGACAACGCATACAAGCTCCGCAATCAGGAATTTCTTCAGGAGTACGCCCAGAGACCGGGTGTGAAGATAATGTTCAACGGTGTGATGTACCGTGAAATAACAAAGGGAAACGGCCCTAAGCCGTCTCCCAAGAGTTTTGTGACTGTCTATTATATAGGTAAGCTGATCAACGGAAAGATCTTTGACCAGACTCAGAAAGGCCGTCCTGCGACATTCCGTCTGAATGAGCTCATCACCGGCTGGATCACGGCTATGCGTGAGATGCCGAGCGGTTCGAGATGGGAAGTCGTGATCCCATATAACCTTGGCTATGGTTCGCGTGCCTGTGGCAACATCAAGGCTTTCTCTACTTTAATATTCGATATTACCTTATTGGACGTCAGATAGTTACTTGCCGCACACCTCGAGCAGATGTGGCTTCAGCATTGAGGTCCAAAGGAGGTAGCCCTCTGTGTTTATATGCAGGTTGTCAGATTCGAACAGCTCTGCCTTTATAGTGCCGTCTTCGTTTACAAGCAGTGAGTTTACATCCACAAATGTGACCTGTCTGCTGCTTTCGGCGAAGTCCTTCATTATGTCATTTACAAGCTTCTGCTTGTCTCTCAGGCCTGCCCTGAGCTCTGAGTATTTCCACGAAAGGAAATATACGGGAATGCCCGGATAGTCCTTGTCAAGTCTGAGGAAGAGCATTCTGTAGTGGTCGAACACTTCTCCCACTGTCATATCTCCTTCTTTCCATCCGCATATGTCGTTGTCGCAGAACACAACGAAGGCCTTAGGGTTATAATCGGCCATAATGCGGTCGTAGTTGTAGTGGATGTCTCTGATGCTTGCTCCGCCGTAGCCTCTGTTTACAACGCTGAGCGGTGCCATCATTTCTGCAAGACCTTTCCAGAATCTTATGGAAGAACTGCCGAAGAAGACTACATCCACATCCTCAGGCTCTGTCGCAGCTCTTGCATCGAGCTCCTGCACCTGATCCTCGTATCTGAGAATCCATTCCATATCAGCCTCCTTCTCGACAGGTATGCAGCCCTTTATCTGGTATACTGATGTGCTGTCGTCGATGATCTTGACTGTGCCTTCTGTGGTGCCGCAAGAGTGGTTCTGCGGTGCGCCGGCGCAAGCTGTAAGCAATGCGGCTGCAATTAAAGTAAAGGTTTTGTTCATAGTTGTCAAATGGTTTTACCAGAACTTGTTGAGTTCCTGATTGTATTCAAATCCTGATGCAGAAAGAGTCTTCTCAAGCTCGTTTCTGTCTATTCCCAGGTCCTCGCAGAGAGAGTCGAGGTCGGAGTAGAAATCCCTGAGTTTCATATTGATGACGCTCATAAGCATCATCGGGTCTTTTGGCAGTTCCATATATATATTCAAGTTTCGCAGGTTAATATATGCCTTTATCAAGGCAAACTTACGAAATATTTCGTATATTCGTTGTTCTATTCAAAGATTGTTATGGTTAAAATATTCTGTATAAACACCCAGTCCAGCAAGACCTTTCCTGAAGGTACTTCTCTGCTGGAGATGCTTCCAGCCTTCGAACAGGAATTTGAGACTCCGTATCCCATTCTCGCAGCCAAGGTTAACAATGTCTGCCAGGGACTGAAGTATCGCGCCTTCAACAGCCGTCAGGTGGAGTTTCTTGACTACACCTCCTATGCCGGACGAAGCGTCTACTGCAACTCGCTCTGCTTCCTCTTCTGCAAGGCAGCCCAGGACATATTCCCAGGAGGAAAGGTTACCCTCCGTAGACCGATTTCAAAGGGTTACTTCTGCTCAGTAAACAAGAATGACGGCACAGAACTTACTCATAATGATCTTGAACGTATCAAGGTGAGAATGAGGGAGATAGTAGATGCTGACCTTCCATTCCGCAGGTATGAGGTGCAGAGGGAGGAGGCGATAGAACTGTTCCGCAGCCTTGGCTACGATGACAAGGTAAAGCTGCTGGAGACATCTGCAGACGTCTATGTGAACTATTATACACTTGGTGACACGCCTGACTACTACTACGAGGCATTGTGCGCAAGCACAGGCTATCTTAAGGTCTGGGACGTGTCGATGTACAGGGGCGGACTCCTTTTGAGAGTGCCGAACAGACACAAGCCGGAGGAACTTGCTCCGTTTGTGGAACAACCCAAGACATTCGAAGTCTTCCACGAAAACCTGAAGTGGAACAGGATTATGCGTCTGGACAATGTCGGAGACGTGAATCTTGCCTGCAAAAGGGGAGAGGCTTCAGACCTTATTATGATAGCTGAGGCCCTTCAGGAGAAAAAGATCGTACAGATTGCAGAGGAAATCGAACGCCGTGTCAACCAGCCGGATCCTGTACGTATAGTACTTATCACAGGACCAAGCTCAAGCGGAAAGTCTACATTCTGCAAGCGACTCAGCATTCAGCTCAAGGCCTGCGGTATCCGTCCGATTTCATTCTCCACAGATGACTATTTCGTGAACCGCCTTGACACTCCGCGTCTCCCTGACGGCTCGTTTGATTTCGACAACTTCGACACGGTAGACCACCAGTATCTCCAGAGTGATGTGATGAAACTTCTTGCCGGCGAGACAGTGGATGTGCCTGAATATAACTTTGTTACGGGTCTCAGAGAGTTAAACGGCAAGAAACTCAGGCTCGAGCCGGGCTCCATCCTTTTGATCGAAGGAATCCACGCCCTGAACCCTCGTCTGACCGACAAGGTGGCCGAGTCATATAAATATAGGATATTCATCAACACGATCACCAGCATATCCCTTGACGACCACAACTGCATCCCTACCAGCGACAACCGTCTTCTGCGCCGAATCGTGCGCGACTTCAACAAAGGAGCGTTCACCGCGCGCGAGTCGATTATGCACTGGCCGAACGTGCGTCGCAGTGAGGTGAAGTGGATATATCCGTACCAGGAATGTGCGGATGTCCTCTTCAATTCGGCTTATCTTGTGGAGTTTGCCGTGATCCGTGCCCACGCTGAGCGTATCCTGATGACTGTTCCTAAAAACTGTCCGGAGTACAGCGAAGTCCATCGTCTCAAGAAATTCCTCAGCTATTTTGTGCCTGTTTCCGACAAGGACGTGCCGGCAACCTCCCTCCTGCGCGGCTTCATCGGCGGCAGCAGCCTGTAACTTCTGTCATATCGACCGAGCGAAGCGAGCGGAGATATCTATTATATATGTAAATCATTATAACCGAAAATACTATGATCAGACTAGACTGCGATTATATGGAAGGCGCCCATCCGAAGGTCCTTCAGAAACTTATAGAGACCAACGAGGTCTCGACCCCTGGATATGGTAACGACGCGTTCACCGCTGCAGCAAAGGACAAAGTCCGTCTCGCCTGCGGCTGCCCGGATGCTGACGTATATTTCCTCGTTGGCGGCACCCAGACCAATGCGACTGTTATCGATGCCCTTCTCGCCCGTCACGAAGGTGTAATCGCTGCTGAGAGCGGACATATCAACGTTCACGAGTCCGGCGCCATTGAAGCGACAGGACATAAGGTGCTTGTGCTTCCTCAGCACGAGGGCAAGCTGAAGGCCGAGGAGGTCGAGAAATTCATCGACGATTTCTACGCAGATGAGACATATGAACATATGGTCGCGCCTGGTATGGTGTATATATCCAATCCTACTGAGTATGGAACCATATATACATTGGAAGAATTGGCAGATCTCAGTACTGTCTGCGAGCAGGCGGGAATCCCTTTATATATGGACGGCGCCCGTCTTGCATATGCTCTTGCTGCTGAAGGTAATGATGTGACTCTCAATGACGTAGCGCGACTTTGTGATGTCTTCTATATTGGAGGAACCAAAGTGGGTGCTCTCTTTGGTGAGGCTGTTGTAGCTTCTCCCGGATGGCTTCCGCACTTCACTCCGCTGGTAAAGCAGCACGGCGCCCTCCTTGCCAAAGGAAGGCTACTCGGAGTCCAGTTCGACGCCCTCTTCACAGACGGCCTGTACGAGGAAATCGGCCGCCACGCCGTCTCTCAGGCTATCCGCATACGCGACGCCTTCACCGCCGCCGGCTACCCTCCGTTCATCCCGTCTCCAACCAACCAGCAGTTCTTCCGCCTGCCGAACGAAGTCATCGACTCCCTGTCCGACGCCTTCACCTTCGAGTACTGGGGCCCACGCGGCGAGACCGTCTCGGACATCCGCATAGTAACCAGCTGGGCAACCAGCCCGTCTGACGTCGACGCTTTCATCTCACGGATTCAGAGTCTGTAGCGATGTTTTTATAATTTGCTGACTGATAATGCTTTATGTGATATGCCTGCTGTCGTGATGCAGCAGGCATATTGCTTAAGTGGTTGGTTATCAGGGGCTGAGGTGAGCATAGGCTTTGGGCTGATGTCAATGCAGTAATCCTCGCGGAAGGATAATTGTAAATATTATAATAGGACGTGGTCGGCGAATACGCCGGCCGACCACTAATTAGTCTATGGAGCACCGTCGCCTGCCATAACCAGGGCCGACGACTCAAAGCAGGCAGCGCGAACTAAACCCGAAGGGTTCGCGCTGCCTGCTTTGTGCAGTTATAGGTAATGGCTGCTGTAGGTAGTGAGAGAAGTCTTGATGTGTTCTTACAGACCACGGCCAAAATTTAGGCCCGAGCCATTTCCCACCTGAAATAGCCTGGCAGCAATTTCCCAGTCCTTGTTAAGGCCCCTTTTTAAGGACTAGACCTGCATTTTCTGCTTCCAGTCCTTACAGAGCCCCCTTTTTAAGGACTGGAGGTTAGCATAAGCTTTGGGCTAATGTTAGTGCAGGAATCCTTGCAGAAGAATCAAGCGTTTTTTCTGCAAGGATTGCTGTTTTTATCCCCAAAGGCCGTTTTTGAGCCGTCATTTGGAATCCTTGCAGAAAATAGAGGCGTTTCTTCTGCGAGGATTAGTGCACCGCCTTTCTGCAGAGTGCCTCCAGCTTCTGGAGGCACTGCTCGTGCTCGCGCAACTGCTCAAGGATCGCCACGTAGTCCCAGGTGGGGAACAATTAGAACTATTGGGCCATATGGCCAAAAGAGAAGCGCTCATAATAAGCGCTTCTATAATCAATACTGATGTTTCGCAATTGTTGCTGATCGTGGGTTATTTTCCGATGCAGAAAGTTAGATAAATTGATTATTAAAGAGTTCTCTTTTATGATGCCGAAATATTTTTCTACGACGATGCAAAGCATTGATATATAATGATATACAATGAGACTTTGTCCGTCCATACCTAACATTGCAAAGATAGACATTTGGATTGTATTTGCAAATCATTTCTAGTGTATTATCGCTGTTAATAGCTATGTTGATGTGGTCCTCAAAAAGATACTTTTAAAATTTATGGCATCTATATTGCAAACAAATTTGTTTATTTTTATATTTGCACAACTATGAGAGAGA
>JAFZED010000030.1 GCA_017560825.1 Bacteroidales bacterium
ATCGGAACTTCACACGGTGCTTACAAGTTCACTCCAGAGCAGTGCACAACTGACCCTGAGACTGGTCTCCTCGTACCTCCAATGCTCGCTTTCGACGTTCTCGAGGGTGTTGAGAAGGAGCTCCCAGGATTCCCAATCGTTCTCCACGGTTCTTCATCAGTTCCACAGGACGAGGTTGCTACTATCAACCAGTACGGTGGTGCCCTCAAGGCAGCTATCGGTATTCCAGAGCCTTGGCTCCGCAAAGCTGCTGAGTCTGCAGTATGCAAGATCAACATCGACTCTGACTCACGTCTCGCTATGACAGCAGCTATCCGCGAGGTATTCGCAACAAAGCCAGCTGAGTTCGACCCACGTAAGTACCTCGGTCCAGCTCGTGACAATATGAAGAAGCTCTACATCCACAAGATCGTTAACGTTCTCGGATCAAACGGCAAGGCTGAGTAATCTCACCCTTCATACGGAAGGACTGATGCCTCGCTTCTTCTACGCCCGGCACCTTGCCCTTCAGAACCCCTAAAGCTGATCTCCCGCACGGAGGTCAGCTTTTTTATATATATTCCTCTTCCTTCTTCTCTCTTCTCCCTTCACTCCTCTTTCCTCTCTCATTTCACATCTCTTCTCTCTTGCCTTCTCTTCTGCTTTCGCTTTTTTCTCTACTATTCGCTCTAGCTCGCTCCAGCTTGCTGCTGGACCACTCTATAATGCACTCGGGTGTGTTATTCCCCGACACCCGGGTGCACTGATCTGCCTCTGAGAGCGTTGTGAGGGGCCTTGCTGCACCTAGGTGTATTGATGCCCGACACCCGGGTGCACGGATCTGCCTCTGGGTGTGCTGTGAGAGGCCTTGCTGCACCTAGGTGTATTGTTTCCTGACACCCGGGTGCATATTGGGATTCTAAGCACGTGAGCCACATATTAGCTATTGAGTTTCGGCTTGAAATTGCTGGATTTTTGACTAGCCTGTGCGACGATTTGTTAAAAAAAAGACAAAACTTTTTAAAAAAAAGAAAAACTTGATGAATCTTTTTTATAAGTTGCTGCTACTCTGAAGTTCTCTCCATATATTTAGCCCACAAAATTTTTGGTACTATGCGTGAATTGTCGTTGAAAGACTTATTTGATGGGAATTTCTATCACGTAAGCACAGAGGGGTTGGAGCAGGTTACCCTATTAAAAGATGAAGAGGATTACAGGATTGCCTGGAACTATCTTGCGCTGGTTGCTTGGAGGACTGGTGTGGACGTCGTAGCATTTGTCTTGATGTCAAATCACATACACACCCTTCTGGCTTGCCGTGATATCATTAAGGCCCAGAAGGCAATCAAGCTGTTTAAGCAATTGCTGTCTACATATCTGAGAAATAAATATGGTGTCTCTCATATCTTGCATAACTCAAGTGACTCAATCTCTTTAATCGACTCCATAAAGTATCTGAGAAACTGCATAGCATATATTTTCAGAAACCCGATAAGTGCAAGGATATGTGTCAAGCCGGAAGAATATAAATGGTCCAGTTATCATTCTTGCCTTAAACCTGTTCCAACCAGTGAAAATGCAAGGAAAATTTCAGACCTGAAATATAGGGAAAGACGCCAGGTGATGCATACCAGCAGGGATATGTCGAAATGTCCTTTGTGTGTGGATGATAGGGGATATGTCACTCTGGATTCATTTGTCAGAAATGATATTGTGTCTAATGCGTTCTTGAATTCAGGAAAGGTGCTTATGTATCATCTAGGCAGTTGTAATGACGCCAAGACAGAGTATGAACTTATATATAAACCTATGATGCAGGCAACGGATAATGATATGTATGACGCTGTCTCTAAATTGGTTGCTATGCGTTTCCGCAACAAGGCTATCTCAGATCTTACTACAGCAGAAAAATGCTCCATACTCAAATCACTATTCTTTAACCACAAGACAACAGTACACCAGATCTCACGAATCATTGGTTTGCCACGAGAACTGGTAAGGAAGATGCTTTCACAGTAATTTTCTGAGGAGTGCTGGCACAGATACTATTGGGATACTGTTTGCTGTCATCAGCAAGCGCCTCCAGAATATCCTCTCCAGACTACCGTCCCAGCATAAGAACCGCTGCTCCTTAATCACCCAATGCACCTAGGTGTCTTATTCCCTGACACCCGGGTGCACTGATCTGCCTCTGAGTGTGCTGTGAGGGGCATTGTTGCACCTAGGTGTATTGTTTCCCGACACCCGGGTGCGCAGACCTGCCTCTGGGTGCGTTCTGAGGGGTATTGTTGCACTTAGGTGTTGCTGAAAATTACACCCGGGTGCGAATGTGATTGCGGGCAGAGGTTGAGAGGCGGATTGTGCGAAAAAAAAGAAGCAGAGATTCCTTTTGAAATCTCTGCTTTGGCTCATTCTCTTTTGCAGTCCCAATGGGAAACCTTATTTGGTGTCTCCTGGAACTTTGGTTTTACGGCTCCGCTGGGGGAACCTTATTTTGCTGCGATGTAGTCGTCGTAGTCTTCCATTGCGCGGACGATGACGTCTTTTGCTACGTCAGGACCGTAGATGCTGATGAACTGCATACGGCTGGTGTGCTCTCCCGGGATGTCCTTGTAGGTGCTGAAGTAGTGGATGAGGCGGCGGATGATGTCGACAGGTACCTGTTCGATGTCTGTCATCTCGCCGTACACTGCGTCGCTCTTGAGGACTGCGATGATCTTGTCGTCGGCCTGGTTGTGGTCGAGCAGGCGAAGACCTCCGATAGGACGGGCGTTTACGATGATGTCTCCGTGGGTCACGTCTTTCTCTGTAAGGATACAGATGTCAAGCGGATCACCGTCGCCTTCGATGTCAAGTCTTACGAGGGCTTTGTTGGTGAGTGCTGCCATCTTCGGTCCGCAATAGGTGCGTGGAAGGAATCCGTAGAGTGACGGTACGATGTTGGAGAACTTCTGAGGACGGTCAAGAGAAAGGTAGCCTGACTCTTTGTCCACTTCATATTTTACTGTGTCTGTAGGTACGATTTCAATGAATGCCCTAACTTCTTCGGGCACGCTCTTTCCAAGGCTGATTCCGTGCCAAGGATGTGCTTTATGTGCGTTCTTATAGTCCATCTGCAATAGTTTTTACCGCGCAAAGTTAGTAAAAAGATGTCACCATATATCAGAAATCGCTTCTTTTTTTGAACATCTCCATAATCTTTGTACCTACGATTCTTGCTGAGATGCCTACAAGCTCCTCACAAGGGCGTTTCTTGTAGTACTCTGGCGTCCTGTCTGAAGGTTCCGGTGACTCCTTTGCTGCAGGAGCACCGCTGCCCATCGGTACCAGCCCGAGGAGTTCCTTGCAGACGATGCTGCCGTTGAGTTCCTTGAAGCTTGAAGCCATATCCTGGACAAGGGCGTAGTTGGAAGTCCTTCCGCTCTTGATGGAAGGATCGGAAGCAGGGGATATAAGGCCGGCCAGCAGCACCATTCCGCTGACGCTGCCGCAGACTTCGCGCAGGCGGCCCATACCGCCGCCGAAGCCGGAGGCGATGGAGGCGGCGAGCTCGTCGCTGAGACCGAACAGGTCGTTATATGCCAGTACGACCGCCTGGCAGCAGTTATATCCCTCTTCCTTGAAAAGCCTTTTGGCTTTGGCTACTCGTTCTTCGATGTTGATTTCTTTCATATAGTTATATATTAACAGATACCTCGACTTCCTTCGGTCGCTCGGTATGACAGGTAATGTGCTGAGTGTGTCTCGCAGTCGCTCGGTATGACAGGCGGTGTGCTACATTCTTGTGATTTTTATTACGTTGCGGAGGTTGCGGATCTGGGATATGACCTTGTCAAGCTCCAGGTTGCTTGGGACAGCGATCTTCATACTGATCTCGTAGGTGCTCTGGCGCTCGTTTTCGGCTACGTTGAACATTCGGATCGAGGCTCTGAATGAGTTTACGATGTCCATAATCTCGTTGATCACGTATGGCTCCAGGGCTGCTGTAACGCGCAGGCCGGTCTGGAAGTTGCTTGTACTCGGGCTCTCGCTCCATTTCACCTTCTGGATTCTGTATGGGTAGGTGTCAAGGAGTCGGGCTGCGTTAGGACAGGTCATTCTGTGAATCTTGATACCTTCAGTCCTTGTCACGAAACCGAAAACATCGTCTCCGTAGATAGGATTGCAGCATCTTGCCATCTTGTAGTCGATTCCGCGTACGTTCTTGGCATCGATCACAAGGATGTCATCTCCTCCGGCCTTCTGGCGTGGCTGTATTCCTGATGTCTGCTTCTTGTCTGCCTCCTGGATCTGTACTTCTCCGTTCTGGACTTCGGAGATCATATTCTTGACATCGGTGACGTCAAGCTCACCCTCGCCGACCGCCGCATAGAATGCATTGATGGTCTTGTAGGGGAGTTTCTTCATTATCGTCGCCATTGTCTCGTCATCCAGCTCCATCTTCCAGTTCTTCAGACGTCTTGCAAGGAGCTCCTTGCCGTCAGAGGCCTTCTTGAACTCCGCTTCGCTGAGCTTCTGGCGTATTTTGTTGCGGGCCTTGGTGCTGACCACTATGCTGAGCCAGTCCTGTGAAGGCTTCTGGTTCTTGCCGGACATAATCTCCACGACATCTCCGGTCTTGAGCTTCTCGTTGATCTTCACAGCCTTGCCGTTTACCTTACCTCCGGTGCATTTCACTCCGAGGTTGGTGTGGATGTCGAATGCAAAGTCCAGTACAGTTGCTCCGGCAGGCAGCTTACGCAGCTCTCCCGACGGCGTGAACACGAAGACCTCCTTTGTCGGCATAGACATAAGTTCATCTTCGTAATATGCAGCCATAGGGTCGCTTTCCGATCCCAGAGGGCTCTCCAGGGCGCGACGCACAGCTGTAAGCCACTGAGTCAGAGTCTCTTCGTGGCGTATACCCTTATATGACCAATGAGACGCAAGGCCGCTTTCGGCCATATCATCCATTCGCTTGGTCCTGATCTGCACTTCGATGAAGCTGCCCTCCCTGTTCTTTACCGTTATATGCAGGGACTCATAGCCGTTCGGCTTAGGGTTAGAGATCCAGTCGCGGAGGCGCTTTGTGTCGGATTCGTACTCTTCGGTCACATATGAGAACACCTTCCAGCAGAGTGCGTGCTCGATGGCCCTTTCCTCCTCGCAGTCGATGATGAAGCGGATCGCGAAGACATCGAAGACGCCTTCGAAAGGCACCTTCTGCTTCTGCATCTTCTTGTATATGGATAAAGCTGTCTTTGTGCGGACCTTCAGCTTGTATTTGATTCCCTCGTCAGACAGCCTCTGCTTCAGCGGCTCGATGAACTGTGTCATCAGCTTCTGCCTGTCCTTTTCAGTGCTCTTGAGCTTGTTGGTGATGAGGCGGTACTGCTCCGGCTCGGCGTGACGGAAATATATGTCTTCCATCTCGCTCTTTATGTTATAAAGACCGAGCTGGTGTGCCAGAGGGATGTACAACATCATAGTCTCCAGGACTTTGCGCTCGCGTGATGACTTGGGGAACATATCGAGGGAGCGCATAACTTCAAGTCTGTCAGCGATCTTGATAACTGTCACGCGCGGGTCCTTTGAGTAGGATACTATGAGTTTCTTGTAGTTCTCAGCCTCGAGTTTGGTGTCCTTGGGCTTGATGGTGGAAATCTTGTTCAATCCGTCCACCATTGTGTACACGTCCTGGCTGAACTTCGCTGAAGCTATGTCGGTCTCGGGGAAGAACCTTGTAGCCTCGTGAAGGAACACGGCTGCAACACATTCGGCTGAAAGACCGATCTCTTCATATACTATCTTTGCGACTTCAAGGGGGTGCTCGATAAACATAGCTCCGTTTCCTCGCTTCATATCCTTCAGCGCTTCCTCAGCTATTGCATATGCTGACCTGACAGTCTCGATTCCTTTGCTGTCGTATCTTGGAAACAGTTTTTCAAAATCCATATTTGTTGTTGTTTTATATATAGTTATATGGGGATATCTCCACTCGCTTCGCTCGGTCGATATTACAAGGCTACTCGCTTCGCTCGTTCGATATGACGAGGCCACTCGCTTCGCTCGGTCGGGGGTCAGCCTTTCCAGACCTTCAGGTACTGCTGCAGCGCCCACATCTCGTCGCGGTACTTCGCTGCTGCCATAAAGTCGAGGTCTGCTGCTGCCTTCTGCATATTCTTCTTCGCCTGCTCTACTGCCTTCTCCACCTGCTGGCGGCTCATCGAGCGGATCACCGGATCTTGAAGCACGGCCGCGAGGTCTGCCTGAAGGTAGCCGTCAATATATGCAGAATTGCTTTCTCGTTTCGAGTCGTGGCCCAATCCGACACTGACCGTACCCTTTCCGAGGTCTGACGGATCCGGGATGTATGTCGGGTCGTCGTAGGAGTTCGCTGCGCTGACCTTGCCGCTGACTGTGTTTGCGAGTCGCGGGTTGCGCTGCTTGGTCTCCACTCCGGCCTCGTCCAGGAGCACATTCTTCTTGATTGCGACCTGAGTCGGGGTG
Organism: Bacteroidales bacterium; assembly: GCA_017560825.1. Lineage (GTDB taxonomy): Bacteria > Bacteroidota > Bacteroidia > Bacteroidales > UBA932 > Cryptobacteroides. The sequence goes on from JAFZED010000030.1 coordinate 6,469, forward strand.
ATGCCGTGCAGTTTGTTGTACTCCATCTGCTTGGTACGGCGCCTGTCTGTCTCGTATATGGTCTGCTGCATAGAATCCGTGATCGTGTCGGCATACATTATCACAAGTCCGTTCACGTTTCGGGCAGCTCGTCCTGCAGTCTGTGTGAGAGCCCTTCCTGACCTGAGGAATCCCTCCTTGTCGGCATCCAGGATGGCTACCAGTGAAACCGACGGGATGTCCAGACCTTCGCGGAGAAGGTTTACACCCACCAGCACGTCGAACAATCCGTTCTTGAAGTCCTCGATGATCTCCACTCGCTCCATAGTGTCCACGTCGGAGTGGATGTAGCGGCAGCGGACTCCCATCTTTGTGAAGTACTTCTCCAGCTCTTCAGCCATTCGTTTTGTGAGGGTGGTGACAAGTACTCTTTCGTCTCTCTCCTCCCTTACACGGATCTCTTCCAAAAGGTCGTCTACCTGATTTTCCACGGGTCTTACCTCTATAGGCGGGTCAAGGAGGCCGGTAGGGCGGACAACCTGTTCCACCACCAGTCCTTCCGATCTGTTCAATTCGTATTCTGCCGGTGTGGCGCTGACAAAGACTTTCTGTCCGGTGATTGCCTCGAACTCCTCGAATTTCAGCGGCCTGTTGTCGGCTGCGGCAGGAAGTCTGAATCCGTAGTCCACAAGCACGGACTTACGGGAATGGTCACCTCCGTACATAGCCCTGATCTGAGGCAGTGTCACGTGACTCTCGTCGATGAATGTGATGAAGTCCTTAGGGAAGTAATCGATAAGGCAGAATGGCCTCATACCTTCGGTTCTTCCGTCAAAATAGCGTGAATAGTTCTCGATTCCCGGACAGTATCCCATCTCCTTGATGAACTCCAGATCGTACTCCACGCGCTGCTGCAATCTCTTGGCCTCCAGGTGTTTGCCTATCTCTTTGAAATACTCGCACTGCGCGTGCATATCATCCTGTATCTGGCTGATGGCCTTGATGCTTCTCTCCTTTGTGGTGACGAAGTTTCCGGCAGGATATATCGCAATCTCTTCCAGTTCATCGATGAACGCACCAGTCAGCGGGTCTATGATGGAAATCTGCTCCACCTCGTCGCCGAAGAACTCGATTCGTACGGCGTTCTCGCCGTAGCCTATGCAGATGTCCACAGTGTCTCCGCGGACCCTGAATGTTCCTCTTTTGAACTCCGTCTCAGTCCTTGAGTACAGCGCATCCACCAGTTGGTAAAGCAGCCTTGTCATACTGCGCTGCTCCCCACGCCTCACCAGAACGGTCTGTTCGTGGAAATCGGCAGGGTTTCCGATGCCGTAGAGGCAGGATACACTGGATATGACGATGACGTCGCGCCTGCCCGAAAGAAGGGACGAGGCCGCGCTGAGGCGCAGTTTCTCGATCTCGTCGTTGATGCTGAGGTCTTTCTCTATATATGTGTCAGTCACAGGCAGATATGCCTCCGGCTGATAGTAGTCGTAGTAGGAAACGAAGTACTCGACGGCGTTGTTCGGGAAGAATGACTTGAACTCGCCGTACAGCTGTGCGGCGAGTGTCTTGTTGTGGCTCAGGATGAGGGCGGGGCGCTGGAGCTTCTCGATGACGTTCGCCATTGTGAAGGTCTTGCCCGAGCCGGTCACACCAAGGAGTGTGACGGCGTCAACTCCGCTGTTCAAAGCTGAGCATATCCCCTCGATGGCCGCAGGCTGGTCGCCCGATGGCTTATATTCTGAATCAATCTTGAATTTCATATATCCTCCGTCATCCCCGACCTGATCGGGGATCTCTTGCAAATATAACGAATAATATGCATTATTCCCTGACAAAAATGCTAACTTTACGGACTGAACTAACCAATTTCAATATGAAAATCAGACATATTCTTATCGTTGCAATGGCTGCTCTTTCTGCAATTTCCTGCAAATCAGCCATATCGGCAGATGACTGGGCTCCGGCAGGAGACCGCATTATGACTTCTTGGGGTGAGAATCTTGACCCGACAAACGTTCTTCCAGAGTACCCGCGTCCGCAGCTCGTGCGTGACCAGTGGCAGAATCTCAACGGCCTGTGGCACTATGCAATAACAGCAGCCGATGCAGAGCCTGAAAAGATGGACGGCGCAATCCTCGTACCTTTTGCAGTGGAGTCGGCCCTTTCCGGTGTCGGCCGTGCAGTGACTGAAAACGATGCGCTCTGGTACAGCCGCCAGTTTGAAGTACCTCAGGCTTGGGCAGGACAGAGACTTATGCTTAATTTCGGTGCAGTGGACTGGAAGGCTGAGGTGTATGTCGACGGTCAGAAGGCAGGCGAGCACACAGGCGGCTATGCACCATTCTCAATGGATATTACAGACCTCTTGGGCAAGGGCACCAAGCACGAGCTCAAGGTGAAGGTCACCGACAAGACAGACAAGTGGTTCCAGCCTCGCGGAAAGCAGGTGTCGAACCCGGAAGGAATATGGTACACTGCTGTCACAGGAATATGGCAGACCGTGTGGATGGAGCCGGTTCCGGCTGCGCATATCAATTCATATGAGGCCGTTGCCGACGTCGATGCTTCGACCTTGAAGGTGAGCGTTGACGCCGCTGTTGAAGAGGGAGACATCGTCGAGATCGTACTTCTTGAGGACGGTGAACCAGTGGCCAAGGCTCAGGGTAGGGAAGTGACCCTCGCGGTGCCGTCTGCGAGGCTGTGGTCACCAGCATCGCCATATTTATATGACCTGAAAATCAAGATTTTACGTGGCGACGTCGTTGTCGACGAAGTCAAGGGATATACCGCTATGAGGGAGATCGGTGTGATCAGGGACAAGGCCGGTCACAAGCGTATGACCTTGAACGGCGAGCCTCTCTTCCAGTATGGCCCGCTCGATCAGGGATGGTGGCCTGACGGACTTTACACTGCTCCTTGCGATGAGGCTCTTGCATTCGACATCGAGAAGACCAAGGAGATGGGCTTCAACCTCATCCGCAAGCACGTGAAGGTGGAGCCGGCTCGCTGGTACTGGCATTGCGACCGTCTCGGTGTGCTCGTATGGCAGGATATGCCGAGCATAGCTGACAACAGCACGAATGTCTGGGCCAACAGGACATATGAAGGCGGAACAGACACACCTGTGACTGAAGAAGGCAAGGCCAACTATTACAAGGAGTGGTCGGAGATCATCAATGCATATAAGGTGTTCCCTTGTATCGTTTCGTGGGTTCCTTTCAATGAGGCTTGGGGACAGTTCGACACAGAAACTGTCGTGCAGTTCACACGTGCCCTTGATGCGACACGTCTTATCAACTACGCTTCAGGCGGTAACTTTGTGAAATGTTCGGGCGACATCATCGACCTGCACAACTACCCACATCCTGAAATGTACCTTTATGACAAGGACTATGTGAACATCCTTGGCGAGTACGGCGGCATCGGCTGGCCGGTTGAGGGCCACCTCTGGCAGCCTGACCGCAACTGGGGATATGTCCAGTTCAAGAGCGCTGACGAGGTTCTCGACACATATGAGAAATATGCGGATATGCTCATCGGCCTGATCGATGACGGTTTCGCTGCGGCGATATACACTCAGACCACTGACGTGGAGATCGAGGTGAACGGCCTTATGACCTACGACAGAAAGGTGATGAAGCTGGATCTTGACCGTCTGAGCAGGATTAATCGCAGAGTAATCGAAAGTATGTAGCGCGTATCTGAAAATTTATTATATTTGCGTGATTTTGAAACAACGTTTTTAAAAACAATAGTACTATTATGGTTTATTCACACGAAGTGCAGCAGATGTGCTGCGTAAAGAAGGGCCCTAACCACGGTCCAGCTCCAATTCCTGAGGAAGGAAAGTGGGTAAAATCAAAGCAGATTACTGACATCTCAGGCC
>JAFZED010000031.1 GCA_017560825.1 Bacteroidales bacterium
ATTTCTTGATGTTTGGAAGTTCAAGTCCATAGCCTTTCTTGCGGTCCTCGACCTTGAGGAGGAATGACATCACGAAGGCAACGACACCGAACGATGCGAAGATTATCATAGGAACAAGGTAACCGCCTGTAGCCTTGAGGGCGTTTCCGATGATGAGCGGAACAAAGCAGAGACCTACGTTCTGGATCCAGAAGATGAGTGAGTACGCACTTCCGAGGATTACTGGATCGATGATCTTAGGAACCGATGGCCACAGAGCTGCAGGAACCAATGAGAATGAGACTCCGAGCACCACGATGAGAAGGAGGGCGAACCACTTCACAGGATAGAGCGGGAGGAGGAACGCAAAGCTGAGGTGGCACGCGATCATAATGATTGCACCGATCATAAGCATTGTAGCTCCCTTACCCTTGTTGTCAAGGAAGGCTCCGAGGAACGGAGTAAGCACCATCGCGAGGATAGGGAACCATCTGAAGAGGTCAGCTGCCTCAGATGCAGGGATCTGGAGAGTCACCTCGAGGAAGTTGGTCGCATATCTCTGGAATGGGAAGATCGCAGAGTAATAGAGGACACAAAGAAGAGCGACAAGCCAGAACATCTTGCTTCTGAAGATCTTTCCAAGGTCGCTTACCTTGAACTCCTCTTCGCTTGAACCACCTGCAACTACACCCATCTGCTTGTCCAGCTTGCTGTCCATAACCGAGAAAATGATGAAGTTGATCAGACCGATGAGAAGGAGTACGACACAGAAGAGGATAGGAGCCTCTACGTTGCCGAACTTGTCTGCAAGACGTGGAGAAGCTGAAAGGACTGCAAACACACCAAGGCGGGCAATTGCCATCTCAAGGCCCATTGCAAGGGCCATTTCCTTACCGTTGAACCACTTTGCGATAGCCTTTGAAACGGTGATACCTGCCATCTCGCAGCCGCATCCGAAGATCATAAAGCCCAGTGATGCCATCTTTGCACTGCCAGGAAGAGCCACCCACCAAGAGCCAAGCCATTCGCAGAAGGCTGTTGCCTGGAACCATTCGGTGATTCCGACATATTTGATCGAGGCACCCACAACCATAAGGGCTGTAGAAAGGATACCTGTAAAGCGTACGCCCATCTTGTCAAGGATGATACCTGCAAGGATAAGGAATCCGCACACATTGAGAATGTACTCAGATGCCGCATAAGTTCCGAAAACTGAGCTGTCCCAACCTCTTGAAGACTCAATAAGTGACTGAAGAGGTGACATTACATCGACAAACATATACGCGAAGAACATAGCAAGCGCGATAAGGATGAGCGCTGCCCATCTTGCAACGAAGCTGTCGTTAAGATACTTTTTTAATGTTTCTGCCATAATATTTGATTGTTAGATTTTTCCCAAAGGCGAAGATAGGGCTTTTTAAGCTAATCGGCAAAACAGATTTCTGAATATCCGAATAAAGTCTTAACTTCGCGAGTTGTATTATTGATATGGAATCAGGAAACATAACATACAGGCTTCTGGAAAAGGTGGATTCACCGGCGGACATCAAGGGATTCAGCATAGACGAGCTGCGCGAGCTGTGCGCAGAGATCCGTCATTATATGATCGAATGCTGTTCTGTAAACCCGGGTCACCTCGGTTCAAGCCTCGGAGCAGTCGAACTGATCATAGGACTGCACTACGTCTATGACGCGCCGGCAGACAAGCTGGTGTTTGACGTCGGTCATCAGGCCTATGCCCACAAGATCATCACAGGCCGCCGCGAAGCCTTCCGCAAGAACAGGATGAAGGACGGCATCAGCGGTTTCCCAAAGAGATCCGAGAGCCCGTATGACGCATTCGGAGCCGGCCACTCATCCACTTCCATATCAGCAGCCCTCGGCTTTGCCGAAGCGTCCAAGCTCCAGGGGCTCGGCGAGAAGGTCGTCGCCCTGATAGGCGACGGATCCCTCACCGGCGGCCTCGCGCTTGAGGGCCTGAACAACGCCGGCGCCGCAAAATCAGACATCCTCGTTGTCCTGAACGACAACAACATATCCATAGACAGAAACATCGGAGCCCTGCACGAGTACCTCCTGAACATCACCACCAATCCCCGCTACAACCGCGCAAAGAAGCAGGTCTGGGACAGCCTCGGTGACGGATGGTTCAGAAACCGCGTGCAGAAGTTCGTCATAAGCGCCAAGTCATCCCTCGTACGCCACAGCGGAGGCGACCTCTTCGAATCAATGGGCTTCCGTTACTTCGGTCCTATCGACGGCAACGACATAGAGCAGGTTGTAAAGACTTTGACCAAACTCAAGGAGATCGAAGGCCCTAAGCTGCTTCACACCCTCACGACCAAGGGAAAGGGATATGCCCCTGCAGAGGAGAACCAGACAGTATGGCACGCTCCGGGAGTATTCGATCCCGAGACCGGCGAAAGGATGAAGAGTTCAAAGGGCGAAAGCAGGTATCAGGATGTGTTCGGAACTGTACTGGTGGAACTGGCAAAGATGAACACGAAAGTTGTGGGCATCACCCCGGCAATGGCCTCAGGCTGCGGTATGAATATGCTTGCAGAGGCTATGCCTGAAAGATTCTACGACGTCGGCATAGAAGAAGAGCACGCCGTGACCTTTGCGGCCGGTCTCGCCGCAGGCGGGATGAAGCCGTTCTGTAATATATATTCATCATTCTCCCACAGGGCCTTTGACCAGATCTTCCACGATGTGGCCCTGCAGGACCTCCCTGTCGTTCTCTGCCTGGATCGAGGCGGAATCGTAGGCCAGGACGGCGCGACACACCACGGCTGTTACGATATGTCCATATACAGAAGCATACCTGGCGCCGTGATTGCGGCACCAAGGAACGAGATCGAGCTTAAGGATATGATGTACTCCGCAATGGAGTATCCCGGCGGCCCTTATATAATAAGGTATCCCCGCGGCTATGGTGAAGGCGTCGAATGGAAGGAGCACAGCTTCCAGAAACTCCAGGAAGGCAAGGGCGAAAAGCTTATGGACGGCGAAGAGATCGCAGTGATCGCAGCAGGCCCGGTCGCAAACAGAGCGGTCGAAGCAGCGATGAAGATGATGGAAAAGACAGGAAAAAATCCTGCTATATATAATATAAGGTATATAAAGCCGATTGACACTGAACTTCTGACTGAAATATGTGGTAAATTCTCCAGAATAATCACCGTAGAAGACGGAACAGTGATCGGAGGATTGTACGGAGCTGTAACAGAATTTGTGTCTGCACAGGAGAAGCCGCTGCCAGTAAAGGCCATAGGCATTCCTGACCGTTACCTGAGCCAG
>JAFZED010000032.1 GCA_017560825.1 Bacteroidales bacterium
AAGAGCTCTAACTATTTGATTTATAATCAGTTAAGAATTAAAGCTCTTTTTGTGCGGGCGAAGGGAATCGAACCCATACGCCTCTCGGCACCAGATCCTAAGTCTGGCTTGTCTACCAATTTCAACACGCCCGCGACGGTATTTAAATGAAAAAGCAGATTTTCATCTGCTTTTCTTGGTAGCGGGAGGAGGACTCGAACCTCCGGCCTCCGGGTTATGAGCCCGACGAGCTACCAACTGCTCTATCCCGCGATATTGGACTGCAAATATACGGACATTTTTTACAATAGCAAAAAAAACTTAACTTTTTTGCAGAAATTTCCGTCTATATGCTCGATTCAGCTTATGCAAGGAACTCCAACATTGAGGCCAAGTCGTCCTTTGCAAAGGATTTCTGCTCTCCTGTCGAAAGATTCTTTATGTTCACTACTCCCTCTGCAATCTCGTTGCCTCCTACTATAGAGAGGAACGGGATAGTCTTCTTGTCGGCATAGTCAAACTGCTTCTTGAGCTTGGACTGCTCAGGATAGATTTCACAAGCGACTCCTGCCTCGCGAAGTGACTTCACCACAGGGATGAGGTACTTAAGCTCGTCTGTTCCCATATTTGCGAAGAGGATCTTTGTAGTGGAAGTAACCTCTGACGGGAACTTGTCAAGACCCTTGAGTACGTCGTAGATACGGTCTGCTCCGAATGAGATGCCGACTCCTGACATATTCGGAAGGCCGAATATACCTGTGAGGTTATCGTAGCGTCCGCCGCCGCAGATGCTTCCGATCGCGAAGTCCTTGGCCTTCACCTCGAAGATGGCTCCAGTGTAATAATTCAGACCGCGCGCAAGCGAAAGGTCGATTTCGACGTCGTGGCGGATGCCGGCAGCGTCGATATATCCAAAGAGTTCCTCGAGCTCGTCGAGTCCCTTGAGACCTGTCTCTGACACAAGACCTGATGTCGAGTGACCGCTCATAAGCTCACGCATAACTGCGATCTTCTCTGCTGTTGTGCCCGAGAGTGTGAGGATAGGACGGATAACCTCGATAGCTTCAGGAGTAAGCCCCTTCTCAGCCATCTCAGCCTCAACTGCCTCAAGGCCGATCTTGTCGATCTTGTCTATAGCCACAGTGATGTCCACCACCTTGTCAGGGAAACCGCAGATCTCAGCCATTCCGGTAAGCACCTTGCGGTTGTTTATCTTGATGCACACGTTTACATCGAAGAGGGTGAAGACCCTGTCAACGATCTGCACAAGTTCAAGCTCGTTCAGCTGTGATGTCGAACCGATGACGTCCACATCGCACTGATAGAACTCTCTGTATCTTCCCTTCTGAGGACGGTCAGCGCGCCATACAGGCTGGATCTGGAACCTCTTGAAAGGGAATGAGATCTCATTCTGGTGCTGAACCACGAAACGTGCAAACGGCACAGTGAGGTCATAACGGAGACCCTTCTCACACACCTTGAGGGAAAGTGCCTTGCTGTTGTAGCCGTTCTCAGTGCCTTCCACGCGGTACTCGTCATAGTTGATCTTTGAGAATGCGTCTCCGGAGTTCAGGATTCTGAACAGGAGCTTGTCGCCTTCCTCACCGTACTTGCCGAGGAGGGTGCTGAGGTTCTCCATCGAAGGAGTCTCGATAGGTGCATAACCGTAGGTCTTGAATACGGACCTGATTGTGTCAAATATATAGTTGCGTCCTGCCATCTCAGCAGGTCCGAAATCTCTTGTTCCCTTTGGGATTGATGGTTTCTGTGCCATTGATATGTATGTTTTCTATTAGAGGGTGCAAATATAGTAAAAAGATTTCTCGACGAGCTCGAAATGACAAAGTCGATGGAGCTGATGAGAAATGCGGTGCTGCTATTCTTCTGCTGCGAACATAGGGTCCCAGGCCGGGAGCTGTACCGGAGTCTGGTTCAACATCTCGAGGACATCTGCAGGGACGTATTTCTTCTCTACTACGAGACGGAACATATACTCGTCAAACCACTCGTCAGTCATAATGAGACAGCCTTTGTAGCCTGAAGATGGTCCCCAGCTGTTCTCCACCATCCACTTTGCAGGCTTTCCATCCACGATGTCCACTGCGATAAGTGTCATTGCGTGTGACGATCCGCTGGCGTGGGTCTGCACTCTTTCCTTCTTGTCCATTCCGAACGAAACGCCCATAAGCGACTCATAGTCGAAGTTGGCAAGGTCAAGTACGCCCTTCTTGCTGCTGTAGAACTTACCCACATCACAAGAGAAGTACATAGCCACATTGTCCTTGATGGACGCTATTGCCATCTCCTTGATACGCTCGACAGGAAGGTTGACATACAGCCAGTTGTGTCCGTCATAGACGTGTCTGTCATAGTCGATCTCGTAGACCTTTCCGTACTCGCGGCAAGGGTCGTTCATTATCATAACGTAGTTGTTCTCGAGGTCTTCGCCTATATATTCCTGATAGAAGGACATAGGGGTGTATTTCCTACGGTCCACGATCTTGTTGTCCTTGTCACAGCGAGTCCACTCGAACTCCTGTACGGGTTCGCCAAGGCAGAGGGCGAGCATACGGTATATTTCCGAAAGCTGGGCGATCTTCATTTCCTGAAGCTGGGCGTCGAGCTTTGTCATTGCCTTTGCGACATCCTTTTTAGGGAGTTTCTTCGACTTCTCGTATCCTGTCCTATAAGCCTCCCTCAGGTCAAGACCATCCTCACGAAGCTTGAGCTTGAGGAGGTTTGCCATCTGAGAAGTGTTGTTTGCCTGGTATGTCTCCGGCATTGCTTCAGCTGGAACGAGACCGTATTTTGTGATGAGGTTCGACACTCCTGTAAACTGGCCGCCATCACTCAACGGATTTGAGAAAAGCCAGTCAACCTTCCTGTCCTCGAACGGAAGCTCCTTTGTGTCAATGACGCCTTGAAGGAAAAGGTTTGCCTTTTCGAGCTGGTCATAGAAGAAAAGATAGTTCTGAGAGAACTCCATACCAGGAAGGTCATACTTATCTATCATCTTGGCTCTCAAAACATTAAGACCTGTAAAGAGCCAGCATCTTCCAGATGACTGCTGGTCGGTGATGCCTTTGGTCTTCACCCTGTCAGAGAAATGGGTGTCGATCATTGCCGCATTGTCTGCATTCACCGCCAGAGTAGCTATGTTCACACCTGCAAGGGCATTGCTGATGGCCCTGTCGCTGGCATTGTCTTCATAAGATGCACTGATACGTGCAAGCATTTCCGGAGAGATTCCACCTTCGACTGGCCCTGCGGTCTGCTGAGCCGAGACCAGGCCAGAAAAAATAACGGCTGCAGCCGCTGTAATGATGTACTTTTTCATAAAAACAGAGTGCTAAATTCTCAACAAATTTAGCACTCTTTTCACACTATCACAAATAATCTTTACCACTCGAATTTCGCCGGGATTATCCTTCCGTCATTGTAGACGTTGATATAGATCGAAGCACCTGCCACACTCAGCTCGAACTGATAGTATTCCTCAGAAGGTGTCTGCACGTACTTCACGTCATCTATCATTGCAGATGCGTACTCCGAGCTGCTGATAATGGCTTTGATCTCTTCTGGAAGTGAAGATGGAAATCTGTCTGTCTCTGTCCTCACCCATTCTCCTGCTTCATCATACCAAGCTTCAGAATCCACGCGTGAGGCTCCGGTTCCAGTCTCGAAAGACACCTTCCAGTAACCCATCTCAACTTCCCACTCCACATCTTTCGCATCTGGGAACATATCGGCAAAGAGTTCTCTTACAACCTTTGGAGGACGTCCGTCGTCATACTTGTCGCACGAAAGTGCTGTCATTGATGCCGCCACGATGGCCAGCGCAATAATTATCTTTTTCATAGCTTGTTCAAATTTAAATTCTTGTTAATAATCGACTTCAATCAGATTGAATTTCCTGTTGAAGTTAAGCTCTACTCGATTCGAGAGTTTCACCTCATAATGCTTATGATCCACCTCATACTCAACAAAGGCAGCATCTGGATAATGGCGGGCAACATAGTCCTTTATCTGAGTCGGGATAACATCAGACGGGATCGGAGTCTCTTTAGAAGAGATCTTCTCCAGTGAACCGTTATAATCAAACTCAACACTTACGCCGTGGGCGATGTAGACGGTATACTCCGGTCTGATGACGCTCTCATCTCTGAGGACGTGAGTCACTTCAGATGCCAGATAGTGATTATTTATAAATGTACGGGCCTGGACAGGAAGTCTGTCAAATGTTATCGGGCGCTCATCGGCATTAGCAGAAAGGGAAAGCAGCAATGCGCTGACTATCATAACAAAGTACTTTTTCATAATTTATAGTAATTAAAATTTAGTTGGTTTTTGCAAATATAGCTCCTTTTTTCATAAATGCAAGCGTATTTTGGAATTTTTCTAAATTATTTCATAAATTTTTCTTCTACGATTGTTTTTTATAATTTTGTACAAGCTTATGAAACGACGCAGAAACATAGTTGCCGGCATTATCGGCCTTGCATTCCTGGTGGCGCTTGCTGCTGCGGACCTCCTTTGCGGAGGGGCCGCTGACAGTCAGGTGCTGCGCCTGCTTCGCGCGCCCCGTGTAGCCACGGCGCTCCTCGCCGGCGCCGCCCTCGCCCTGTCCGGCACCCAGATGCAGAGCATATTCAGGAACCCTCTGGCAGATCCCCACATTATGGGAGTGAGCGCAGGAGCCTCTCTGGGAGCCGCAATAGCGACTATGTCAGCCATCTCACACTCAGGAGGCCTGTCTGTCGCCCTTGCCGCCTCAGTCGGAGCGATGGCATCAGCACTGATCATTCTTCTCGCTTCAAAGAAATTCCACAGCGCAAGCACCCTCCTCATATTCGGAATAATGCTCGGCTTCATAGTAAACGCACTTGTGGCCATTCTCCAGTTCAGTACTGACGCAGAAAGCCTGAAGCTCTTCTACAGCTGGTCTGCCGGAAGTTTTTCGACCACCACCTGGTCAGACATCATCACACTGGCCATAGCCGTCCTTATCGGCACAGCACTGGCCATAGCCGGACGCAAAGGTCTGGACATCATACTGTTCGGAGACGAGTTCGCGCTGATGGCTGGAGCGAAAGTGGGAAACATCAGACTGACAGCCCTCCTGAGCTGCTGCATTATGACAGGAGCCGTTACCGCCTTCTGCGGTCCGCTCGGCTTTGTCGGCATCACTGCCCCACACATAGCAAGATGGATGTTCGGAACATCATCGCATAAAGTCATCATCCCTGCCTCTATACTTACCGGAGGCATCATCAGCATAGCAGCCGACCTCATAAGCCAGCTGTCCCCTTCCCCGCTGCCGACAGCCAGCACAATGGCCCTTGTGGGCATACCGGTCATACTATATATATTAATAGGTAAACCTTCATTCGGAAAATGACACAGAAAGGAAACATATTGCTGGACATAAAGGGTATGACCATAGGGCACCGAGACAGGACGCTTTACAGCGGAGTGGACATCGAGATCCGCGAAAGCGAATGCATAATGCTCTGTGGAGCCAACGGAAGCGGCAAGACCACCCTGCTGAAGGCGCTTGCCGGAATGAAGGGCGAGGGCGCAGAAATGAAAGGCAAGGAAATCATTATGATTCCCACAAGGATCCCGAAGGTAGAAGGCTTCACCCTGCGGGAATTCATCCGAATCAGCTGCTTCAGCCAAAGCGACTTCGCGGGCAGACTTTCTCCAGAACAGGAGAGCAGAATCGACCAGGCTTTGGAAACTCTTGGCCTTCAGCACCTTGCACAGCAGGACATCTCCACCCTCAGTGACGGAGAATTCCAGAAAGGCAGCATAGCAGCCGCACTGGTACGCAAGGCAGCTATTATACTTCTCGACGAACCGACCGCATTCCTGGATGCAGAGAACAGGATCAATGTCCTCAAGACTCTCAAGCATCTGTGCAGCACCCCGGAGAAGCCTGCCGTCATATTCTCCACCCACGACCTGCACGACGGCCTTGCCGTCTGCGACAAGGTCGTAGCGCTCGGCTCTGACGGCATTGTCAGGACTTCAAAAACCGACTTGAAAGAAACAGTCAAAACCATATTTAAAGACAAGCAAAATGATAATCAGATTTGACGAAATGGACCTTACAGTACTTCCGGCCTTCAAAGGAGGCGAAAAGGAGTACAGGGCAAAGATGTTTTTTGACGGCAGCAACAGGATAATGAAGGGCACCCTCATCCCCGGAGCCTCCATCGGTATGCACACCCACGAGGACAGTTCCGAGACAATATTCATAATCAAAGGCCAGGGTTCCCTCATCGATGAGGGCGAGAGGAAGAAGGTTTCGGAAGGTGACTGCCTCTATTGTCCGAAAGGCCACAGCCACAGTCTGATCAACGATTCCGAGTCTGACCTCGAATTCTACGCCGTAGTCCCTATCCAATAAGAAACTTTTTCAGACATAAAGTCCGAGATAACGAAACTTTTTATACCTTTGGGTTTCAATTTCAAGAAGAAACCTATATGGGAAAAAGATTATATCTGATTGATGGACACGCGCTGGTATTCAAGATGTACTACGCGTTCCTCCGCCGCCCTATGATCAACTCCAAGGGCGCCGATATGTCCATTCTATTCGGATTCACCAAATATATCCTCGAACTCATCGAGAAGGAAAAGCCGACACATCTGGCTGTCGCGTTTGACCCACCGGGAGGAACGTTCCGCCACCAGATCTACCCCGACTACAAAGGCACCCGCCAGGAAACCCCGCAACTTGTGATCGACTCCCTCGAGCCGCTCTGCGAGTTGTGTAGCGCAATGAACATCCCCGTCCTTATGGTCAAGGGATATGAAGCGGACGACGTGATCGGCTCAATGGCCAAACGTGCTGAAAAAGAAGGGTTTGACGTGTATATGGTAACCCCGGACAAGGACTACGGCCAGCTCATATCCGAGCACATCACCCAGTTCAAGCCAGGCAAATCCGGAGGCGACGACGAGCTGGTGGACGTCGCTAAGATATGCGAAAAGTTCAGCATCAAGACCCCTGAACAGTTCATCGAGATCCTTACAATATGCGGAGACACCTCCGACAACATTCCGGGAGTGAAGGGAGTCGGTGAAGTCGGCGCGAGCAAGCTCATATCCAAGTACGGAACGATCGAGAACATATATTCCCACATCGACGAACTCACTCCGAAGCAGCAGGAGGCGTTCCGCGGTGCCGAAGGCCATATCCGTATGAGCCACGACCTTGTCACCATCAAGACCGACATCCCTCTTGATGTAAAAAGAGAGGATATGGAGGTGGACTGCGCATATGACGCCAAGGTCGCCGACCTCTTCGAAAAGTACGAATTCGGCTCACTCAAGAAATACCTCGGCAACGTCCATACAGCCGCACCGAAGGAGGAGAAGCAGCTGTCATTCAGCGCCATATCCCCTGAAGAAATATGCCGGATCATCACCAGGACCGGCAGGTGCTCCGTCATCACCGAAGGTGAACAGGGCTTCGCCGCAAGAAAAATATTCGTCGCAGCAGAAGAAGACGGGAATATATCGACGTCGTCCGGCACTGTAGGTGAGTTCGCAGCCATCCTTTGCGACGAAAACGTCACAAAGTACGGCTACGACCTGAAATCCCAGAGGAACATCCTCAAAAGCGAGGGCACAGACCTCAAGGGTAAATATATGGACATCGAACTTATGCACTACCTCATCAACCCTGAGAAGAGTCATAAGATCGAAATCCTGTCAAAATCCTACCTGGACATCAACCTCGAAGATGCAGGGAATGAAAAGAAACAGGTAGAGACCTTGTCTCTGTTTGACGACGTTCCGGAAGAAGACGAGACATCAGCGGACAGAAGCAAGGAAGCCGCAGCCATCATCCTGCTCGGAGGAAAGATATGGGACGAGATGGCCGGTCTGGACCTGTGCAATCTGTACGACACAATGGAAGAGCCTCTGCTGAAGGTCCTCTCGGATATGGAGATGGAAGGAGTGAAGATCGACCTCCAGCAGCTTCGCACATTCGCTTCCGGACTGGAGACTATGCTCCAGGACATCCAGGAAAGGATACGTGAGATGGCCGGCGAGCCGACATTGAACATTATGTCCCCTAAACAGATCGGTACAGTCCTCTTCGAAAAGCTGGCCATCGACCCTAAGATGAAGCCTAAGTCAGGAGCGCGCAACAGCTATCCGACAGACGAAGACACACTCAACACACTCATAGACCGCCACCCTATCGTGAGTGAGATCCTTGAGTACAGAGGCATAAAGAAACTGCTCTCAACCTACATAGAACCGCTTCCGGCCTATGTAAATCCAAGAACAGGAAAGATACACACCACCTTCAACCAGGCGCTTACTGCAACGGGAAGGCTCAGTTCGTCAAAGCCGAACCTCCAGAACATTCCGGTCAGGACAGAACGCGGAAAGGAGATCCGCAAGGCCTTCATCCCAAGCCGTCCGGACGGGGTCATCGTATCAGCCGACTACTCTCAGATCGAGCTCAGGATTATGGCTCACCTCAGCTGCGACACCCACCTGATCACAGCATTCAGGAACGGCCAGGACGTACACGCAATGACTGCAGCCAAGATCTTCGGCGTGGACCTTTCCGAGGTGACATCCGATCAGCGTAGAATAGCCAAGACTGCCAACTTCGGCATTATGTACGGCATTTCAGCATTCGGACTTTCTCAGCGTCTGCACATCAGCAGAGCCGAGGCCAAGAAGATCATCGACGATTATTTCGCCAACTTCCCTGCCATATCTTCATATATCAATGACACCATCGCCTCTGCGCGAGAAATGGGATATGTCGAAACCTTGTTCGGCCGCCGCAGATTCCTTCCGGACATCAATTCCAGGAATGCGACAGTGCGCTCGCTTGCAGAAAGGAATGCCGTCAACGCCCCTATCCAGGGTACCTCGGCAGACATCATAAAGCTTGCTATGATCAATGTCGCAAAGAGACTTGAACAGGAAAAGATGACAAGCAGGATGATCCTTCAGATCCACGACGAACTTATGTTTGACGCTGTCCGTGACGAAGTGGACAATCTCAAGGCAATAGTAACGGAAGAGATGGAGAACGTGATCAGACTCTCTGTCCCACTTACAGTAGAATGCAATTATGGAAACAACTGGCTCGAAGCTCACTAATCTGACGGACACCGAGCTTGTCCGTCTCGCCCTGGAACAGAACCAGGCGGCATATATCGTGCTCTACACCCGTTACAACGCAGGTGTCAAAAGCCACATATCCAGGTATGTCACCCAGAAGGAGGACATAGAAGACATCTGCCTGGAAAGTTTCCAGAAAGCATTCAGCCAGATAGGTACCTATAATGCGGAGTACAAGTTCTCAACCTGGCTCTACAGGATTGCACGCAACACCGCCTTCGACCATCTCAGCAAGCACGACAGAGAGAAGTCGAATATGCCTACCACCTCCATCAGCGAGGACCTCACCGAACTGAAGGAGCTGCCGGCAACAATGCACAATCCTGAGGAAGACATAATCAACCAGCAGGAGTACGACAAATGGCTGACCAACATCGAGAAGCTCAAGGACGACTACCGCATAGTGGCACGGTTGAACCTCATCGACAATCTTGGATATAAGGAAGTCGCAGAAGCCCTTGACATCCCGATCAACACCGTCAAGACCAGAATACGCCGCGCCAAGGCTATGCTGCTGAAAATGATGGACTACTCTGACGAACTTTTATAACCCCTGCCATCCTGAGGAGGCACAACCGACGTGAGGATCTAAATATTTTTAATATGATATTCGAAGAATTCAAGACAATAATCGAAGAGAAGTTCCCTGAAGTCACACCGGAACAGATGGAAAGATTCCGCAAGATGGAAGAGCTCTACCGTGACTGGAACTCGAAGATAAATGTAGTTTCACGCAAAGACATCGATGAGCTTTACCGTCATCACGTACTGCATTCACTCTGCATTGCAGCATACGTCAAGACCAAGATGCCGGATGTCTATGACAGACTGCGTGGAGAAGGTCCTTATGCAGTCTCTGAGCCTCTGAAGATCCTGGACCTGGGAACCGGCGGAGGTTTCCCCGGCATTCCTTTGTCTGTGATCTTCCCGCACG
The DNA here is from genome assembly GCA_017560825.1 of Bacteroidales bacterium. Taxonomy (GTDB): domain Bacteria; phylum Bacteroidota; class Bacteroidia; order Bacteroidales; family UBA932; genus Cryptobacteroides. The sequence continues at coordinate 10,076 of JAFZED010000032.1, forward strand.
CTCAGTTTACCCTCTGCGATTCGATCGGAAAGAAGATCATCGTAGCTACAGAAGTGTCAAAGGGACTGGAGCTTGAAAACGTAAAGACAGTAAACGCCCGCGCAGAGACTCTGCCTGAGACCTTCGACTATGTTGTATCCCGCGCAGTCACCTCGCTCGAGAACTTTATGCCTTGGGTAAAGGGCAAATACCGCGACGGCATCCTCTATCTCAAGGGTGGAGACCTCGCCGAAGAGATCTCTACAGCTATGGCCAAATTCAAGATGCGCAAGGGCTCAGTCCACACCTGGCCCATCTCATATTGGACAAATGACCCGTTTTTCGAGACAAAAATGGTCATTTACATAGAAGCTTAGGTGAATACCTGACAGATTGCACAAGAAATTTCAAAAATATTTTGTAAATAAATTCAAAAGTGCTACCTTTGCACTCCCAAATTGTAAAGGAAAATATAAAAATATCTAGATATGAAAAGAACATTCCAACCATCACAGCGCAAGCGCCGCAACAAGCACGGTTTCCGCGAGCGCATGTCGACTCCTAACGGACGTCGCGTATTGGCAGCTCGCCGTCGTCGCGGCCGCAAGAAACTGACTGTATCATCTGAGGACAGATGGTAATCAGGCCTGAAAAGGTAGAAAATAAGAAGGATGTCGAGAAGACATCCTTTTTTTATAGGTAATATTATGGAAAACAATCACGAAAAATATATGTTCGACGCTCTGCGCGAAGCCCAGAGGGCAGCTGCGGAAGATGAGGTACCCATCGGAGCTGTGATCGTCTGCCAGGGCAGGATCATCGCCAAGGGTCACAATATGACCGAACGTCTGAATGACCCTACAGCCCACGCGGAGATGATTGCCATTACAGCAGCAACAGAGGCAGTGGGAGGAAAGTACCTCAATGATTGCACCCTCTATGTGACAGTAGAGCCTTGCCCTATGTGCGCAGGAGCGCTTGCCTGGTCTCAGATAGGCAAAGTGGTCTATGGAGCGTCTGACCCCAAACGAGGATTCTCAAGATTCTCCCCTTCCCTTATGCATCCGAAGACAGAAATCGTGTCAGGCATAATGGCAGAGGAGTGCGGCAACATCGTTTCTGAATTTTTCCAGAGAAAAAGGAAATAGCTATGGAGTGGTTGGAAAGCCTCGGCCTACTTGGTCTGTTCATCGGCACCTTCCTGGCTGCCACAATATTCCCGTTCAGTTCTGACGTACTGTATATGGCAATACTTGCAGCCACAGCAAACCCTATCGGCTGTCTGCTGGTGGGCACCTTGGGCAACTGGCTAGGAAGTGTGCTCACCTATTGGATAGGCTGGCTTGGCAGATGGGAGTGGATAGAGAAATGGTTCAAGGTGAAGCCAGAGACCCTCCAGAAGCAGAAGGAAAAGATAGACAGGTACGGAGTGTGGCTCGCCCTGACGGCCTGGATCCCGTTCATCGGCGACGTCATAGCCATAGCCTTAGGCTTCTACAAGACCCGTCCGGGCTGGACAATGCTCCTGCTGCTGGCAGGCAAATTTGCGAGGTTCCTGGTCTGGAACCTCATCTACGGACTTTTCTAGATTTTGCATTTGCACAAAAGCAAAATTAGTGATATCTTTGCGACCTGGTATTGAGATATGGTGTAACGGTAGCACTACAGATTTTGGTTCTGTCTGTCCAGGTTCGAATCCTGGTATCTCAACCTAAACAATGAGCCGGTCATCTGACCGGCTTTTAATATATACAAGATGTTCGAAGATCATCGGTCATTGTTCAGATTCTTTATTTTCCTTCATACCACTTCTTCATCACATAGAAGGCTTTCTTCTTGCCGCCCTGATCTGAGATCAGGCCCTTGCGGTTGAAGTCGTCCTGGATGCCGACGATCTGACGACGAGGCGAGCGGAAGTCCTTCAGGATCCACGGTGTTGTGCCTGCAAGGCCTTCTATGCGGTCCATCATATTCACGCTTCTCTGATAGAGGTCTTCCTGGTATTCTTCAGTAAACCTTTCGCTGACATCTCCGTGTCGTCCGTAGACCGCTCCACCTCCGAACTCGGAGATGAACACAGGTTTCTTCACATCGAACACCCAGTTCATTCTGTCGCATTTCTCCGAAGTGCCGTCATACCATCCAACATATTGATTGAAGCTTATAAGGTCCACATATTCAATAAGTTCATCCTTTACAGTCACTGTAGTGGCGTCGATATTATCCTTCTCCATAGCAGCACTCACCAGCCTTGTCGGATCCATCTCACGAGTCTTGGCGATAAGTCTCTTCAGGAACTCAAGACGAGCCACTCCGTGAGGAGTCTCATTGGCAACAGACCAGATGATGACATTTGCCCTGTTCTTGTCCCTGGTTATCATATCTACAAGCTGGGATTCCGCATTTGCATAGGTCTGAGGGTTATCGAACTGGATTGTCCAGTACACCGGGATCTCCGACCATACCATAAGTCCCATCTCCTCAGCCACGCGGACCATATGCTCGTTGTGCGGATAATGGGCCAGTCTGACAAAATTGCAGCCCATCTCCTTTGCCCAGCCCAGCAGGGTTCTGGCGTGCTCCTCCGAATACGCACGTCCACTTGCGGAGTAGGGCATTTCTTCGTGTATGCTCACACCTTTGCAGAACACCGGCTCACCGTTGAGAAGGATCTCTGTTCCACGGGTCTCTATGGTCCTGAAACCGATGCGGTCCTTGACTGAATCCGTTTCAGATGAAAGGATAACATCATAAAGCTTAGGATTCTCAGGGCACCAGTACTGAGGTTTTACCTTCATCTCAAAAGATGCATAGCCATCCTTATCAGTGCGTACAGTCACTTTAGACTTGAGTTCGGGGATCTCCACTACCACATCCTGTTCGGACTGTTCTCCGTCAAGGCGCACCCAGCCTTCGACCATCTTCGGGTTATCCTGCTTAAGCTGAACACTATAGTCACGAATGAACGTCATAGGCGTCTCCACCAGAAGCACGCTGCGTGTGAGGCCTCCGTAATTCCACCAGTCAGAGTTCAGGGTCGGCACTCCATCCGTATGCCTCTTGTTGTCCACCTTGACTATCAGCGAATTGCCTTCCTCCTTAAGCATTCCTGTGACTTCGACATTGAAAGGAGTATAACCTCCGACGTGTCTGGCGATCTTCTTACCGTTCAAACCTACTACAGCATCATAATTCGCTGCACCGAAATACACGAACACCCTTTTGTCCGGAGCAGGCTTGTAATCGAATATATTCCTATACCATACTGTACCTTCATAATAGTAGAGAGTCTCACGCTGGGTATTCCAGTCACCTGGCACCATCAAGGTACGGTCAGAGTTGAAGTTATATTCGTACAGCACTGTACGGTCCGCATCGAAATCCCTGTCTGCAAAATAGGACGACGCATCACTGTGCGGCTGCATTCGGTAATTATAATAGCCGTTTTCGTACGGATCGACAATCGTCTTCCACAATCCGTCAAGGGATATGGTATGACGACCTTGTACGTTCACGATCTGAGGAGCAGGAGTTCCCTCAGAAGCATATGCAAGGAATGAAGCTGTCACGAAAGACAGAATGGCAAGCAATCTTCTCATATATTCAGTTTATGGTCAGGTGATATTCTGAAATGACAGGTATCCAAAGGAATATCCTCTGAATACCTGTCATACATTTCAGTGTTTATTAGAGACCGAGCTTCTTAAAGAAGTCGTTACCCTTGTCGTCCACGAGGATGAATGCAGGGAAGTCCTCTACGCGGATCTTCCAGATTGCCTCCATTCCAAGCTCAGGATACTCTACGCACTCGATGCTCTTGATGTTGTTCTGAGCAAGGATAGCTGCAGGGCCACCGATTGAGCCGAGGTAGAATCCGCCGTATTTGTGGCAAGCGTCAGTAACGCACTGTGCTCTGTTACCCTTTGCAAGCATAATCATACTTCCGCCGTGGCTCTGGAAGAGGTCTACATATGAGTCCATACGACCTGCTGTAGTAGGTCCCATTGAACCGCAAGCCATTCCTGCAGGAGTCTTTGCAGGACCGGCATAGTAGATCGGATGGTCCTTGAGATACTGTGGCATCTCCTCTCCCCTGTCAAGGCGCTCCTTGATCTTCGCGTGTGCGATGTCACGACCTACGATGATTGTACCGTTAAGGCTGAGGCGTGTTGAAACAGGATACTTGCTGAGCTCCTTGAGAATCTCTGACATAGGCTGGTCAAGGTTGATCTTAACAGCCTCGCCCTCGCCTGCCTGACGGAGTTCCTCTGGGATGAGACGTGCTGGGTTGTCATCGAGCTTCTCGATCCAGATACCGTCCTTGTTGATCTTAGCCTTGATGTTACGGTCAGCCGAGCAGCTTACGCCGAGTCCTACCGGACAGCTTGCACCGTGGCGTGGAAGACGGATGATGCGTACATCGTGTGCAAAGTACTTTCCACCGAACTGTGCACCGAGACCGATCTTGTGTGCCTCCTCAAGAACGAGCTTCTCAAGCTCTACATCACGGAATGCACGTCCTGTCTCATCACCTGTTGTAGGGAGGTTGTCGTAGTACTTGCAGGAAGCGAGCTTCACTGTAAGGAGGTTTCTCTCAGCTGAAGTACCGCCGATTACGAATGCGATGTGATATGGAGGGCAGGCAGCTGTACCGAGAGTCTTCATCTTTGCCACGAGGAAAGGAACGAGAGTCTGCGGGTTAAGGATAGCCTTAGTCTCCTGATAGAGGTAAGTCTTGTTTGCAGATCCGCCACCCTTTGTCACGCAAAGGAAGTGGTACTCTGCACCGTGAGTCGCCTCGATGTCGATCTGTGCAGGAAGGTTGCATTTTGTGTTGACCTCATCGTACATATTCAGAGGTGCATTCTGTGAGTAACGGAGGTTCTCCTCAGTGTAAGTCTTGTAGACTCCGAGTGAAAGTGCCTCTTCGTCGTCACAACCAGTCCATACTCTCTGGCCTTTCTCACCGTGGATAATGGCTGTACCTGTGTCCTGGCAGAAAGGAAGCTTACCCTTGCAAGCCACTTCAGCATTGCGGAGGAAAGTAAGAGCTACATACTTATCGTTCTCGGAAGCCTCAGGATCGTGGAGAATCTTTGCAACCATCTCGTTGTGCTCCGGACGAAGCATAAATGAAACATCACGGAAAGCAGTGTTAGACAGCACTGTGAGACCTTCCTTAGCAACCTTGAGAATCTCGTGTCCCTCGAATTCGCCAGTACTTACATACTGCTCTGAACCCGGAATCTTGTAGTATTCAGTCTTGTCCTCGCCAAGCTGAAACATTGGAGCGTATTTAAAATCTGCCATTTTTTATTGTGTTAGTTTGTATTTTCATATTTCGTCTCGAGAAATCTCAAGACATTATGCAAATATAACAAATATCCCGGACCTCATCCACGAAAACACCCCTTTTTGTGGACAGAAGGCTCATTTTGATGTGCGTGTCCACGAAAACGCCCTTTTTTATGGATAAGACATAACAATCCCAAGTGGTCATATCAGTGGAAATCAGCTAAACTGCGTCAAGGCAGTCAGATAAATTTGAATTTTAGCGATTAGTCTCGATGAATTTCTTCAACTGGTCAATCAGTTCTGGAAGGTATGATTGGTCTATCTGGAACTTGAATTCAACACGACCATTATAGTTGGCAATGCCGTCCTTAATGATTACATCAATGTGACCGTATT
>JAFZED010000033.1 GCA_017560825.1 Bacteroidales bacterium
GTAGACCTGGGTCTCTTTGACAAGCGACTCATGATCAATGCAGAAGGCTTCGCTGAGGACCGCCGTAACATCCTCATCTCACCATCCAACATCTCAGACGTGATTGGTGTTGGCGTGAACGAGCAGAGCATCGGCGAATATACTTATAAAGGTGTTGACCTTTCTGTTTCTTGGAACAACCGTCACGGAGACTTCGACTATGGCGTATACGCAAACGGCGGATGGCTGTTCACCGAAGTGATTAACGATGGCCAGGCTTACCAGATGTACGACTACCTCTATCACAAGGGTAATCCTGTGGACCAGTGTTATGGTCTTGAGGTCATCGGTATCTTCCAGAATCAGCAGGAAATCAACAACAGCCCGCAGCAGACCTTCGGCGCTGTCCGTCCTGGCGACCTTAAGTATCGCGACCAGAACGGTGACGGTGTCATCGACAAGCAGGACCGCGTGAAGATGTTCGGTAGTTCGACACCGCTTCTCCAGTTCGGTTTCGGCCTCCATGCAAGCTATAAGAATTTCAAGGTGTATGCGGATTTCCAGGGCGTGACAGGTGTCACAATCGATCTCCTGGATTCTCCACTGTACCAGCCGCTTGTGTCTAACGGAACCATTTCCCAGACATTCCTGGACCGTGAAGTCACTTGGGCACCTGGCCGCGAGGCTTACGCTACGATGCCGCGCCTGACTACTCAGGAGAACCCGAACAACTACCAGGCAAACTCGCTTTGGTACCGCGACGGTTCCTTCATCAAGCTGCGCAATCTGGGCATATCATATACTATTCCGAAGAAGGTGATGAAAGTCTGTGACGCAACCGTCACATTGACCGGAACCAACCTGTTCAGCCTGGACAATATCAAATTTGCCGATCCTGAGCAGTTAGGAGCCTACTATCCTTCTACCAGAGTCTTCTGGGCCGGTATCAAGTTCAACTTCTAAACAGGAAAAGAGATGAAAAAGTTATTCTATATTTTGTCTGTAGCCCTCCTTGCGACTGGCTGCAATTTCCTGGACTTCGACGAATCTTCGAGCGACTACAGTCGTGACGACATGTACCTTACATACAGCAATATCCAGAAGATGCTCACCAATATCTATGGATATATGCCGAATAAGAATATCTACGACGTGAGCGACGCCCTGCGCGACTGTGGCTCTGACGATGCTGAATACGGTGATCCTGATGCAAGCGTGCAGCGTTTCACCAATGGTACTTGGAGCGCTCTGAACACGGTGGACGACAAGTGGAGCACTATGTATAGTGGAATCCGTTCGGCCAACGAGTTCCTTGAGTCAATCAAGACCGTGGACCTGTCGATGTACCAGTACGACACCAAGTACCAGCGTTGGCTGGAGCACCTCAAGTACTATCCGTACCAGGCAAAGGTTCTGCGTGCGTATTATTTCTTCGAACTGGCTCGTCGATACGGCGACATCCCGATGCCGCTGACTATGTTGACTGCCGAGGAGGCCAACATGATCGAGAAGACTCCTTTCGATGAGGTCATTAACTTCATCGTGACCGAGTGTGACGAGGCAGCTAAAAATCTGCCTGACACCTATGTGGGCTTGCTGGATGATGAGACCGGCCGTGTCACCAGAGGTTTCGCCCTTGCTGTGAAGACCAAGGCTCTCCTGTATGCTGCCAGTCCACTTCACAACCCTTCAGGTGACAAGTCAAAGTGGGAGAAGGCCGCAGCCGCTGCCAAGGAAATCATGGAACTGAATGTTTACAGGTTGGATCCTGATGAGAAGGCCAACAACTATACCTCACAGGAAGTGATCTTCGCGATCATGCGTTCGGAAAGCAGCAGCTTCGAGCTGTATAACTTCCCGGTTCGTTTCACTGAGGGACAGCGTACCTACATGTCAGGTACTTATCCTACTCAGAACCTTGTTGATGCGTTCCAGACAGCGAATGGTTATGATATCACGCTCGGTTCAGACGGTTGGCAGACTTCCGATCCTGACTTCGACATCACCAAGCCGTATGAAGGTCGCGATCCACGCTTTGCGCGTGCAATCCTCGCTGATGGTATGTCGTTCAAGGGATCCACAATCGAGACCTTCGTAGGCGGTAAGGACTACTCAGCAACCCGCAATGACTTAGGTTCTCCAACAGGATACTATCTCCGCCGTTACATCCAGGAAAGCACCAGCTTCACTCCGGAGAACTCTGTGAGCAACAAGCACCAGTGGATTGTTTACCGCTATGCGGAGGCTCTCCTGACTTATGCTGAGGCTATGAATGAGTATCTCGGAAGTCCGACATCAACAGCAGGAGAGTTCACTGTCAGCGCTCTTGAAGCTCTGAACATGGTCCGCGCAAACGCTGGTATGCCTGACGTGACAGTAACTTCACAGAGTGATTTCCGTGAGGCTGTGCGCCGCGAGTGGCGTGTGGAGTTCGCGTTCGAAGACCATCGTTTCTGGGACGTGCGCCGCTGGAACATCGGCCAGGCTACACAGGGACAGATCGACGGTGTGGAAATCACCCGCAGCGGTGGTAAGAGTGACTACAGGCGTATGACTGTCGAGACTCGTACTTGGTCTGCACGTCAGAACTTGTTCCCGATTCCACAGAGCGAGCTCTTCTGTAATCCAAACCTCAACCCTCAGAATACCGGCTGGTAGCAGTCGTCAACCTTGGATAAAAACTATCGATATATGAAAACACTAACTAGAATCATTGCAAGCTTGTCCATCTTCCTGACTGCGGCTGCCTGCCAGCAGTTTGATATTGACACGCAGATGACCCCAGAGAAGGAATTGGCGAACCTGAGGCTGATCTGTGACGCTGTGGACAGCTATTCGTTCCCTTCAACGAACGCGGACAACGTGACTTTCAACGTGAGTTCCAACACGCCGTGGACCATCACACGTTCCAGCGGCGCAGAGTGGTGCACCGTTACGCCATCTTCCAGCTCATCTTCCAGCCTTATCTCCGACGTGGTCGTGAGCGTGGCTGACAATGAAAGTGGGGAAGATCGTACCGCAACCCTGACCGTCAGGGGCGAACGCATCAACCAATATTACACCATCACAATCAACCAGAGCCGCAAGGGCAAGTTGTTTGTGACACCGATTTCTAAGGACTTTGTGGCGACAGGCGGTCCTCTTTCCTTCACCATCAATACAAACATGGAGTGGGAAGTACGTACTGACGTGTCTTGGCTCTCATTCAATCGTGAGAACGGCCAGCCTGATCCGGACGGAAGAACCATCACCATCATTGCCACAGCAGAGCCTAGTGACGTGCTCGAGCGCGTCGCAACTGTGACTGTCGTTGCCGGCGATGACGAGGAATCCTTCGATATCGCGCAGAAGGGAACCTTCGACCTCACTGAAATTACCGGTACGTTCTCTGGCGCAGGAGCAACTCAGCAGTTGAAGGTCCGCACTGACCTCCCTTGGACAGTGAGTGCAGATAAGGACTGGGTTTCTTTCGACAAGGAATCAGGCGAAGGCAGCAACAATGTAACAGTAATCAATGTAACAGCTACTCCTAACGAGGATGTCAACCGTAGCGCTGTGATTACCGTGACTGCGGGCGGACAGTCTCACGAGTTCGAGATCTTCCAGTCTGGTGCAACCTTCGAGATCATAGCTCCGGAAGACCCTGCCATCAATCGTTTGGGAGGTGAGCTGCTCATCGAGGTTAACACTACCAAGAGCTGGGAGCCTCAGACTGATGTTCCAGGCTTCACCGTAGAGAAGGTAGATGACTCCCATTTCAAGGTTGTGGCTGGTTTCAACAGCTCTTTCGCTCCGCGCAAAGGCCTCGTCAACATCGTTGCAGGCACAGCTACAGAGAGCGTCGAGATCACTCAGGACGTGAACTTTGAGCTTACCGGATCTTGCGAACTTCTTGAGGATGGTTCTGTAAAGGTATCAGGCGCAGATAAAGGAAGGGTTGAGATTAAGGATCGTCTTACACACTTCTCTGCCAATATCGTTGTAGAGGAGATGCATTGGGGAGAGAAGGGTCAGTTCTGGTTCTTCTCTATGGAAAGAGGTGACTTTGGCAACTGGATGTCACAGGGTAAGATGAGACTTCGTGACAAGGTGGTTACTGGTAATAGTGAGTATTATAATAGTGCAAACACTCTTACTGTTGAGCAGATGAATGCAATGCAGTCATATCAGTTTGAATTCAAACCTGAGACATTTGTATTCGGAATGAATGATGAAGAGGTCTTCAAGCTTGATATTGGTTGTCCATTTAATGAGGCAAATCCTGATATGGGAGGATGGTTCTTCGGATTCTATGATGCAGTCGACGACGGCTCTTATTATATACTTAAGTCTTGCACAATTACTCCAATCGCTGAATAATTGTAATTTATTATGAAACGATATTTATTGATAATCTGCGCAGCCGTGGCCCTGATTTCAGGGCTCGGCGGTTGCCAGCAGAAGGTAGATGAGCCCATGAAGATTGTGGACTTACGTTACCGCGCGGAGGATAGCTACGACCTGCCTGCGTACGGAGCCAAGGCCTTCACCATCATGGTGGTATCTTCCGAGCCTTGGACCATTACGAGCGCACATCCGGACTGGTGTATCATCAGCGAGGAGGAGGGTGAAGCCTCTGATCCTGATCTCGTGCATCAAGGAAAGGCAGAAGCCACAACTGTCCGCGTGCAGTACTACGACAATATTGCCCTTGATGACAGGGAAGATAAGATTATCATCAAGAGTGACTACTGGGTGGGTAAGGAAATCGTTGTCCGCCAGAAAGGTAGTGCTTTCTTGACAATCTCAGAGGAAGACCTTGATCAGGATGTTACCAAGCAGGGTGGCGATCACTTTATCCACATAGATTCCAACCAGGATTGGAGTGTTCGTGTCACTGACGGTGACTGGGTAGAAGTTACTGAAGGTGCCACCGGAAACGGCAATGGCATTGTTACTGTGAGCGCTGCAGAGAACACCTCAGAACTTCGTTATGCTGAGGTGACCGTGTTCGACCGCCACGATGTTGCCGTAGGTCTCATCAAGTTCACTCAGGACGGTGTTCAGTTGGTTCCGCTCTCTACCGAGATCCGCGCCGGCTATGATCAGCTTGCTGCTGAACTGGATGTTCAGTCCAACGCCAACTGGGTTGTTACGAAGGAATCAGAGTCTGATGACTGGTTTGAGATCCTCACACCAACCGGCGAAGGCGACGGCAAGATCCAGCTCTCCTTCACCCAGAACGATACTGAAGGTCTTCGCAGCGCGGTTATTCTCCTCAAGAACGTAGTTGTCAACGAAGGCGACTATGCCGCTGTTAAGGAGATCAAGGTGAAGCAGGCATACAAGATTACACCAGTCCGCGTACCGTTCAACAGCGATGAACTCGGCAACTGGAGTTCAGACTGGACTAATGCGCCGTCTTACAGCAAGGATCTTGGAGGAACTCTCTTTACTGCCAAGTCCCGCCTGCACAACAGCAGCATGCCGTTCGGTAACTACACCTTCCACTGGAGCTCCATCACGCAGAATCCGGCATCATCGACAGGAGTTCGCGTGCGCCACTGGTTCTGCTTCGACGAGGGTGCCGAACTCAAGGCCGACATCCGTCCGGCCGACGGCAAGATCGGTTATGATGTGAACGCTGCAGGCGACGGCAATAAGCCTACTATAGAGGCCTATACTGCCGTAGATTTTACTCAGCCTGTGGAAATTACCTACAAGTTTGACCCTAGCGGTGCAGGATACTGCCATGTCACCTACCTGGTGAACGGCGTGGAGACAAACAGCTTCGACACATCAGAGACGCTGCTCCGTACCATTACTTGGGGAACTGGCTTCAATATTTACATCGGTGTGGATAACGAGAACTCCGGTTCCGCTGTCCTTGAGTGGTACGAATACACTCCTCCGATGAATTGGGAAGACTAGACAAAGGACCTTAAAATGAATGAGATTATGAAAAAGATTTACAACATAGCGATTCTTTGCGCAGTCATTCTCCCGCTTTTCGCCTGCAACGAGAACCCTTTTGATCCGGAAGGTCCGGTTCCAGGGGTGCCTGAAGTGGAACCGGAGACCCGTACGCTCACTTTTGTCCTCCCTGAATTCACTCTCGGGGAGGGCGAGGAGGTGCCAGATGCTCTGAAGACAGCTTGGGTGGCCGGCGATCAGATCGTGGTTCATGGCGAATATGCCAAGAATCAGGTGACTGTCACTCTTGCAGCCGACGACATTTCTGATGACGGCAAGGCTGCGACTGTTGAGGTGAGCGGACTTTATCCATATAAGCGAGAAGACTGCTCAAGCACCCTGTATGCCTCTTATCCGGCGTCATTTGTGAACAACCTCAAGCACTGCTTCTTCTATAGTCAGTTCACGACCTCCAATGCGCAGATCATGGCGGCGTGCAACAACGAAGATACCTTCCAGTTCCAGAATATCTGCGGCCTCTTGACAATGTCAGTGGACGGAAACTATGACGGATATACCATATCAACTCCTAAGAAGGACGCGATCGGATATGAGTTCCTGCAGGTGAAGATTACCGACAATGAGCAGAACTACAAGCAGTATGTAGGAAATCCAATTCTCCAGATGGACGGAACCATCAACGATTCTGAACTCATGGTTTTCCTGCCGGAAGGCACTGCTTTCAAGTCAGGCTTCGTTGTGAAGTTCAAAGAAGGGGATGACTATACCAAGATATTCAAATACACTGATCCTGTGGAGATTGCACGCGGCGGCATTGTGAATATCGGTGACATCACTGAAGACATCCAGCATTATGACAATCCGTTCTCCAGCGATGTCAAGGATTTGGATATGGTCGGTAACGCGAACTGCTATATCATTGAGGAGCCGGGTACCTACAAGTTCAAGGCGGTATATGGAAATGAGCCTACAAACTATATCCCTGATGTGGAGTCTGCCGAGATTCTCTGGGAGACTTGGAACGACGCATCAGAGGTTACACAGAACAGCGTGCTTGCCTCTGCTTCATTCGCTGAGGATTACATAATCATCCGTACGCCGGAGGCTCTGAAAGCCGGCAACGCGATGGTTGTCGCTAAGGATGCGAACGGCAATATCCTCTGGAGCTGGCACATCTGGATTCCAGCGACAAGTATCGTGACCGCAAACTTCGGTGGCATCATGGGTGTAGATATTATGGACCGTAACCTGGGTGCCCTCGTAGCAACTGCTGCGACCGACGGACAGGTGGATCCGACTTCATATGGCATGATGTACCAATGGGGCCGCAAGGATCCGTTCACAGCGGCTGCTGAATTCAATGGCGAAAGCCCTGCGACCTATTACGGGGTTCCTGAAACTTTGGCAGAAGGTCAGATTTCCCTTGAGGAATCTATTGCTGATCCGCGTCTGCTCGGTCACATCAACAACGGAGATTGGTGCCTGACTCCGAACAACGAGTTGTGGGCAGATGCCGAAAAGACCATCTACGATCCGTGTCCTCCGGGTTACAGAGTGCCGAAGAAGATCACTGCCAATCCGTTCTGGTCAAGTGACCTGACTGCACAGGCGGGATGGGGCATCAACAGCGCAGCCGGATGGCTCAAGCTTGGCTCTCCAGAGGCATCTGTCTTCCCGATTGCCGGTTACCGTGACGACTACGGTGTGGACGCCCTCGCGAAGGTGGGTACCCGTACCCTGTACTGGACTTCTCAGTCATCCGATGATGCCAAGGGACCTTGCGCTGACCTTCGCTACGACAAGGGTACCTTTAAATTCGGCTCCGCACCGAAAGCCCGTCTTGGTTCAGTGCGCTGTACCGTAGAATAATTTGTAACTAATAACTAATATAGAACCATATGAAAAAGTTTTTTACTCTCGTTGTGCTGGCGCTCCTGACAGTGGGCTGCGCCATGGAATATGACGACACTGGCCTTAGAGATCTGATCAATGGATTGGACGTTCGAATCAGCAAGCTGGAGAACGACATTTCGGCCCTTCAGTCCGCTGTAGGTGATGGCAAGTTCGTTCGCAAGGTAGAAGAGTATAAGGATCCGGAAACAGGACGCACCACTGGAATCACAGTTACTTACACTGACGGCAATGTAGTACACTTCAATATTGTTCCGACTGATCCGTCTGAAGGTCCTGTGTTCTCCGTAATTCGTGACGGTGCCGGCCAGCTGGTATGGGCGGTGGATGGTATCGCCATCAAGGTGGATGGTGAAGAGGTGCCTGTGTACCAGACTCCTGTCTTCTCCATCGATGAAGAAGGAAACCTGTTTGTCGAGATCAATGGCAAGAAGACTAACCTCGGACCCGTTGTATCAAGCGATGATACCGGCGGTGCTACTCTCCAGGATGGCATCTTCACTGACCTTGCGGTTACCGACGAGGCTGTTGTCTTGACTTTGTCTGACGGATCAACAGTGAACATTCCGTTCGCTGAAGCCTTCAGGCTGAACATCGCCACTACAGAATTCGAGTATGAGACTATGGATCCGATCACTATTCCTTACACCGTGTCTGCAAAGACTGCCGGAACAGAGGTTAATGTATCGGGATACAATCCAAAGGCTTTCAAGGTTGAGGTAGACGACGCAAACATCGTCATTACTCCTCTCAAACTTACAGAGAGCGCAGTTCTCCTTGCATATGCTGACTCTAAGGTAGGTCTTACTTCTTTCGTGAACATTGTAATCAATTCTGCAATTGAGGAAGGTCCTAAGAATCTTGGTAAGAATGGAACCGCGAACTGCTACATCGTGAGTGAGGCTGGCGAATACAAGTTCCCGCTCGTGAAGGGTAATACTGAGGAAAGTGTCGGAGCTGTTGCAAAGGCTGCTCTCCTTTGGGAAACATGGAATAATCAGGAGGTAGTGACTGCCAACAGCGTTATCGCTTCTGTTGACTATTCAGATGACTTCATCACTTTCTCTACTCCTTCAACACTGAAGCCTGGTAATGCTCTCATCGCTGCCCTTGATGCCAATGATGAGGTTCTCTGGAGCTGGCACATCTGGATTCCTGCTACTCCGGTCACTGACGCTGTTGAGCAGAATTATTCTGTCAAGCCAGCAATGAGCAGAAACCTTGGAGCTCTTGTAGATACACCTGCAGCTCTTGATCAAGTCGCAACAGTAGAGTCCTTCGGTCTTCTTTATGAGTGGGGCCGCAAGGATCCGTTCCCAGGCCTTGGTGTGGTAAACGGTGCTGGTGCCATTACCGTAGCCGGTACAGAAATGACCAGTCAGGCAGGCCCTATGACAGTTGAGGAAGCAATCAAGAATCCTACCGTTTATGTGACCAAGAACGAAAACAGCAAAGACTGGCTGCCGGAGATAACTGACGCTGTTGGTAAACTCTGGGGTGAAACTGAAAAGAGTATTTATGACCCATGTCCGGTTGGCTACATGCTTCCTGAACGTAATAAATCATGTGGATTTTGGGATGGCAACTTGGTTGATCGAGATTATTTTGCAGTTGATACTGATAACTGCTGCTATACCCTTGGTACTATGATCTTCCCTCTTGCCGGTTATATGGATGAAGGTACAGAGGGGCAGAAGAAGGCAGGAGTACGTACTCTTGTATGGTCTGGACGTTGGGATAGTGGTACCGTGAACGGTTATGGTATGTATGGCTACACTGACGATGGTACCAAGTTCCAGCGTTCCGGCCAGGTTCGCTCTCGTGGCGGTAGCGTACGTTGCGTAGCGGAATCTGCTGAATAATAATCCTTTACCATGAAAAGTAGATTCAGGTTTATATTGCTGCTGCCGCTGCTGGTTTTCCTGGCAGCGGTATGCGGCTGCACTCAGGATCGAATGGGAATGCTTGTTCCTGATCCCAATACCAAGCCGAATTCGGGAGAGATCCCTTCGGGGGATCCTTTCAATCCTGAAGATCCCGGTGCGGATCCGGATACACCTGACCTTCCTGCCGACAATCCTTGGGATAGCCCGGAGCGTAAGGCTCGTATCGGTATCACTCCTATCATAGAGATCTACTATACGGAGTACACCAAGGATGATTGGTTCCCGTCCCTGGAAGAAGTGAGAAACTTTACCCATATCAATGTGGGACACGTTCGTTTCAAGGACAAGGTGAACGGAACAGGATATGAAATCCCTGCCAAAACCATTACCCTGGTGCAGAAGTTAGTTGCCTGCAAAGCCCAATATCCGGAACTTAAGGTCAAGTTCCAGATGGGTGGTTGGGGCAAGAATGCAGATGGTTGGTCCCAGATGGCTCGTGATGAAGCAAAACGTAAAGCTTTTGTGGAAGACTGCGTGGCTATTACGGAGATGTACGGAACTGACGGCTTCGACATAGACTGGGAGTATCCTACCTATGCGGCCAAGGACGGAGAATATGTCAATGGCGCCGACCCTTCTGACTGGTACAACTTCATCACCCTTCTCAAGGAAATGAGGGAGGCAATGCCGGACAAGATACTTTCCTACGCGGCTTCTTCAAGCGGAAAATATACTGATAACGCAGGTGCCCTGCAGTACGTTGACTACATCAATGTGATGACCTATGACGAGGGCAACCCTCCTTACCACAATTCTCCTCTCTACCGTAGCTCCATTGCCGGTTCCCGCACCTGCCAGGAGGCTATTGACAATATCTTCCACGGCCAGCAGGGTATCCCTTACCAGATGATGAACTTCGGTATTCCATTCTACGGTCACGGTGACGGTTACAAGCAAACCACCAGCAACTATTATCCTGGTTCGGTTACTTATGGTGACCTTGAAGACATCTTCTTCAACGGGACATGTGATGGTAAGAGCGTGGCTGGCAAGAACTACCGTGTATGGGATGATGTGGCCAAGGTGCCATACCTTGCCGACGCCCTTGGCAAGATGTACGCCAGCTACGAGGACATAGAATCCGTAAATGCAAAGGTGGAATTCCTCAAGTCCAGGAATATGCTTGGTGCAATGATCTGGGAGTATCGTCTTGATGACAAGAATGGTACACTCCGCCATGCGGTCAAGCATGCCATGGACGGAAATCCGGATGCTCCAGGCAAGTACGAACGCCC
This sequence comes from Bacteroidales bacterium, assembly GCA_017560825.1. Classification (GTDB taxonomy): domain Bacteria; phylum Bacteroidota; class Bacteroidia; order Bacteroidales; family UBA932; genus Cryptobacteroides. Next base: position 10,985 of record JAFZED010000033.1, read on the forward strand.
GGACGAGTGGGTTCCGGAGAAAGAAGCGCCTAAGATGGGCAAGGTGGAATTCTCCAAGAAACTCCAGACCAGTGATGGCAAGTGGATTCCGGAACTCTCTGGTCTGTGTTTGAGCAAGGATGGTGACTTCCTGTGGGGCTGTGACGACAACGGTGGATTGTATCGTATCAATTTCGATGGAACTTTCAGTCTCCACTGGGACAAGAGCGCTGAAATGGAGGCACTTGCCATGGATCCGGCTACGGGCACGATGTATGTCGGCTTGGAGTCAACTTCCAATTCCGGTTATGTGGTACCGGCTCCGGGTTACAACTCCAAGACCAACTTTGACTGGGTAGTGGACGGAGCGAGCGACATGGGCAACTCCGGCGTGGAGGGCATCGCCTGGTATAAGGGCGAACTTCTGCTGGGAACCCAGACAGGAGCCACTCTGTTCCGCTACACTCTGGACGGCAAGTTGCAGGAGAAGAAGAGCCTTCGTACGGTATGTTCCAACATCTCCGAGATTGCAGGTCTGGACTATGACGAAGAGAACGATTGGCTGTGGGTGATCGACTCCAACTCCAACAGTGAGAAGCCGCAATATGATCCTTACACAATCTATCTGTTCGACGGTGCTGCCACCAGGCTGATTGCCAAGTATTATATCGGCGATTTCGCTGATTGGAACCCTGAAGCAATCTGTGTGGACAAGAAGAACGGCTGCATCTGGGTCGGTGAAGACTGTGGAGATGAGCAGTTCTCCCTTTTGCATAAAGTCAAGTTCTCAGGACTGTAGCAGAATTTTAAGATTGCGGTGGCTGGGAAATTCCCGGCCACTGCCAATATAACCGACATTAAGAACATGAAATTTACAAAGACTCTCCTTTTCTTTTTGATCCTCACGATTGCGCTGACAAGTTGCACTGATCCAAATCCAGGATTTATCATACCTCCCCCTAATTGGGAACAAGGAAAAGATAACAATACGCAGAATCCATCTGATGACCCTCAGACTCCTGAAACTCCTGTAGACCCGGTTCCAGCACCTACAGGAGGGCCTGTTATCGTAGGCTATGCAACATATTGGGACACACGTATGCCGGACCCGACTTTGCTTACGCACATAAATTATGCATTTGCGCTCATCAAGAATGACTTCGAGAGCCTTGATGTAAAGAAACCGGAACGTCTCAGAAAGATAGTTGCGTTGAAGAGTCAGAATCCAAACCTGAAGGTGGTGCTTTCAGTCGGAGGTTGGGGTGCAGGCAACTTCAGTGAGATGGCAGCCGATGCAAATCACAGAAAAAAATTCGCAGAGAACTGTCTGGCAGCTGTAAAGACCTACGGTCTTGACGGTATCGATATCGATTGGGAATACCCTGGCAGTTCTTCTGCAGGTATTTCGTCATCGCCAAATGACATCGGCAACTTTACCCTGCTGATGAAAGACCTTAGGGCGACACTCGGCAAAGACAGACTTCTCACTATCGCAACATATGCAGGCGTGAAGTATTATGACTTCAAAAATGTGACGCAATACCTTGACTTTGTAAATATCATGACCTATGATATGGGAAGACCTCCATATCATCATTCTGCGCTGTACTCTTCTTCCAAGACAAAGAACAGCTGTGCGGAGTCTGTAGAGAAGCATTATCAGGCAGGAGTACCATATGAGAAGCTTGTTCTCGGTGTTCCGTTTTATGGTAAGCCGGCTCAGGGTGAAAGCGTTGATTACGTTGACCTGGCTTCAAGCTATTTAAGCACATATACCGAGCGCTGGGATGACCAGTCCAAGGTTCCATATCTCGTGGATGCAGGCGGCAATATGGTTATCTGCTATGATAATGCCAAGTCTCTGGCTCTTAAGGCCGACTTCATCAAGAGCAAGGGACTTCTTGGAGCAATGTACTGGAACATTGAGGCAGATGACAACAACTGGACATTATCAAAGACTTTGGCTGGCAGCCTTCTCGGCGTAGGTTCAGATGAGGGTACAGGCAATGACAGTAATCTGGAGTCTTACCAGGTTACCAATGCATATGTGCAGAAATTCATGGATGAGGTAACCTATAATGTGGATTATAAGGACAAGACCACTTCCTATATCAAAAATTACCCTGGCGGAGGTCCTGGAGAGGCAGACATACCACCATCGGTGACAATCAGCTGGGATCTCAATGGCTATACGGGCAAGACTACGCTTAAGGTCTGGGATGAGGAATGGAGCCGTGAATATTCCCTGTCAGCAGGAGTTTCCAAGCAGGATCTTTTGAACCTTGTCCCTAATTCAACTTATCATTATACAGTAACAGATAGCGATGGGACTGCCGTTGCAAATGGAGCATTCAAGACCACCGGTTCGATCCATCAGGTTTATTTCAGCAACAGAGTCCGCAATGCCAGAGATCTTGGCGGATGGAAGACCAAGGATGGCAAGACTGTGGTGTATCGCAAGCTTTATCGAGGCGGCGCTGTCAGGATTGATGATGCTGGAAAGAAAGAATGGAGGGCTCTTGGTATCAAGGCCGATCTCGATCTCAGAGACGCTGGATCTGCATCAAAGTCTCCGGCTGGCAGTGATATAGACTTCATCTGCCCTGGATTCCCTCACGGATATAAGGGAATGATGACGACCTATGCAAGCGGCGTCAAGCAGTGCTTCACATTCATTGCGAAATGCCTCAGAAACAACAAGCCGGTATTCATTCATTGTTCAGCAGGACGTGACCGCACAGGTACTATCGCCATGCTGACCCTCGGTCTGCTTGGCGTGTCTGAGGGAGACCTTGGAAAGGACTATGAACTGACATATTTCTCCCCTGCAGATTGGAGTATGTCCGGTGATGAGCCGAACCAATACTATGACCACACCCGCAATGTCAGCACATTCAGAGGTGCATGTGAATATGTGTGGAGTTTCGGCGGTAAAACATTCGCGGAATGCGTTGAGAAATACCTCCTTTCAATCGGTGTTCCTCAGAATGACATCAATGAGATCAAGACTCAGATGGTGAAATAATCCCATAAGTTAGAATCAATTTAAATTTACAACTATGAAGAAGAGTTTTATATCAATGGCAATGCTTTCGCTTGCATTGGCAATTACCGGCTGCAACAATGAGCCCAAGGTAAAGAACGTAATTTATCTTATCGGTGACGGTATGGGATTCGGAGCTGTTACCACACTCCTTCTTACAGAGGATGAGCCGACAGGATTCGAGGAGGCTCCGGTTATCGGTCTTTCAGAGACATGCTCTGCAAACAATTATGTGACAGACTCTGCTGCAGGTGGCACTGCACTTGCAACAGGCACACGCACGAACAACGGTTATGTGGGAGCGGATCCTGACGGAAATCAGCTTACAAGCGTCCTCAGGAAGGCTCAGACATACGGAATGAAGACAGGTATCGTGGTGAACACAACCCTCACAGAGGCAACACCTGGCGCGTTTTACGCAGGCGTGACAAGCCGCAAGATGGTTTACGACATCGCCAAGCAGTTTACTGAGAGTGAGGTTGATGTGGCTATCGGTGGCGGTCTTGACCACTTCATCGCCCGTCCTGACTCATTGGACCTCACAGCTACCCTCATAGAGAAGGGATATGATGTGTATCTTAACTGGGAGACTGTCCTTAATACAGAGTCAGACAAGTTCGTAGGTATCCTTCCGCTTTATGACCTCCACAGAAGAGAGGAGAACAACGGTACGGCAAGTGCTGCTGAGGGACAGGAGGTTTGTCTCGCAGCTCAGATGGCGGCCATCAATGAGGATGTAAATGCAACTCACCTTTCAGAGCCTACAGTATATCTTGAGAAGGCTACTGTAAAGGCACTCGACGTGCTTTCACGCAACAACAAGGACGGTTTCTTCCTCATGATCGAGAGCGCAATCATCGACGGTTATGGTCATAATAACGATTCAGACGGCATGATCGTGGAGATGCAGGAGTTCGGTCGCACACTCAACGCGATGATCGACTATGTGAACAATCATCCTGAGACTCTTCTCGTTGTGACAGCAGACCATGAGACAGGTGGCGCAGGTGTATATTACAATGGTCATACTCCTGCAAACGAGGGCCCTCTTAGACTTAAGTTCAGCACATCCGGTCATACAGGAACAGTTGTTCCTATCTTCGCATACGGTGCTGGAGCAGAAAACTTTGCCGGTGTCATGAAGAATACAGACATACCTGGGAAGATAGACGAGCTTATCAGAAAGTGATGACATTGTGCGCAAAATCTTGACCCTTTCTTCTATATTTGTCTAAAATAACCAAAGTAATAACCCTAAAACATGAGAAAGAGCTTATTGTTTACTGCAATGGCGCTTGTTTTTGTTGTGGCAAGCTGCTGTAACAAGCCTTCAATTGTTTGGACCGAAGGTGAGAAAGATGCTGAGACAGGACGTGCGACGCACGTAATTACAGTTGTCAATGCTCCCGAAGGAACAGATTGGACGTTGTGGCTTACCTCCAACCATATCGATTCCCGCGAGGTTGAGGGTACAGAAGGCGTCATTGAACTCCATCACGGATGCTGGTATAAGATGATTCCTCTTGCTCGCGAGGGCAAGAATCTCGTAGTGAAGTATTCAGACCGTCCTCTCCAGCGCCATTGCTGGGCACCGGAGGGTTTTGTGCTCGAAAAAGAATCCAGGCGTATTCCTCTTGAGGTCAAGTACGAGTTCCTCCCGTCAGAGAATATTCCTGATTTTCCTTATAATCACGTCAAGACAGAGGTTTGGGACATGGTTCCTTCTCTCAAGCACGTTCAGCCGGCTGAGGGTACAACTACGGTTGATGCACTCCCGGAGGCTGTCATGGTAGAGGGTCAGAAGGCAGGTTGGTATAAGATCACCCTTGACGGAGCATGTAGGATAGAGGCAGCAGACGAAGATGGGGCATATTATGCCAAGGTGACCCTTGAGAACCTTATAAGGAATGCCGGTGGAAATGAGCTTCCTGACCTCGTGATTGAGGACTGGCCTGACTTCGTATATAGAGGCTTCATGCTTGATATATCACGCAACTTTACTTCTAAAGAGAATATCCTCAAGTTCATTGACATCCTTGCGCATTATAAGGTGAATGTGTTCCATCTGCATTTCGGTGATGATGAAGGATGGAGAGTGGAGATCCCTCAGTTCCCTGAGCTCACCTCTTACGGTGCCTACCATTCTTTCCCTGTCAAGAATCAGGCTGGGGAGTATGTCGAGGAGGATTACCTCCTTCCGTCATATAACGGTGGAATTGATCCTGATGATATGGAGTCGTCAGCAAACGGTCACCTTTCGAAGGAGGATTATATTGAAATCGTAAGATACGCATGGGAGCGTCGTATCAAGGTCATTCCTGAATTTGATACGCCTGGTCATTCAAGAGCAGCTATCAAGGCAATGGAGGCTTATGCGGAGCGTACCGGCGACGACAGTTGTCTGCTCAGCGAGAAGGAGGATGTGTCCGAATATTGCTCAGTGCAGTATTATAGGGACAATGCCATCAATGTAGCGCTGCTGTCTACATATAAGTTCATAGAGGTTGTATTTGATGATCTCATCGCATATCATAAGGAGGCCGGTGCCCCTCTTCCTGCAATCCATGTCGGCGGTGATGAGGTGCCGCATGGTGCATGGGTGGGATCGCCTGCATGTCAGAAGATCATGGCAGAGAGAGGTTGGGACAACATCGAGCTTCTCAAGTCATATTACATTGAGAACGTGCTTGACATAGCTGAGGCTAGAGGCGTAAAGATCGCAGGATGGCAGGAGCTTGTCATGGATCTCGAGGATCATGTGTACGAAAGGATGAAGAAGAACCTGTATTCGGTGAATTTCTGGCATACAGGTGGAGAACAGCAGGAATATCCGTATAAATATGCCAATGACGGAGTTCCGGTGGTGCTTTCCAATATGACAAACACTTATGTCGATTTCGCATATACCCCTGACAAGACCGAGCGTGGTCTCTCGTGGGGAGGCTTCGTGGATGAGAGAAGAAGTTTCTCGCTTCTTCCTTATGACATATACCGTTCAGTCAGATGGGATGACAAGGGAAGGATGCGTGATATCAGCACACTTCCTGAAGGAAAGACTTCTCTGACGGCAAGAGAGAACGTTGTCGGCGTACAGGCCCAGCTATGGACGGAGACAGTGAGAAGTTTTGATCATGTGACCTCTTATGTGTTCCCTAAGGTATGCGGTGTCTTCGAGAGGGCATGGAATGCAAGTCCTTCATGGGAAGGAACCATAGTCGCAGATGATCCTCTCTTCATGGAGGATCTTGACAGATACTACAGCACTGTGGTATCTCATGAGATGCCTTACTATGAGTCAGAGGGAATAGCTTATCGTCACAGAAAGAATTAAATTTACTGAATTATGAAAAGAACACTGGTTATTATAGCGTTCATCTTCGGATTTACAGTGATGTCTTTTTCACAGGTTGTTGATAGAGACAGGTCGAAGTATGCTGTAAACAACTTTGCGGAAGATGACAAGTACACAATGCTCGAGCCTTATGAGACCGTTTCCGTAGAGGAACCTCATGGCAGGAAGGTCAAGAACATCATCTTCATGATCGGCGACGGAATGGGTCTTGAGCAGATCAGCGCGGCATGGGTGTGCAACGGAGGAAAGCTTAATCTGGACAATTTCACTAATGTGGGTATCCAGAGGACATATTCTGCAAATAAGCTCGTGACAGACTCTGCAGCCGCAGGTACTGCCCTTGCTACGGGCCACAAGACGAATAACGGTATGGTGGCGATGACTCCGGACAGTGTTGCAGTCAAGTCACTTGCAGAGGAGGCTATGGAGAAGGGTAAGAGAGCTGGTGCGGCAGTGACATGCCGTGTCAACGATGCAACTCCAGCTGTATTCTTCAGCCATTCGGCGACCCGTAAGAGCCAGGAGGATATCGTCGAGCAGATGGCTGGCAGTGGAGTGTACTTTCTTTCAGGAGGTGGCTACAAGTTCTGGCGCAACAGGGAGGACGGAAAGGATATTACAGAACAGGTAAAGGCTAAGGGTTATACTTATGTAGAGACCAAGGAAGACCTCATGGCGGTTGAGGAAGGTCCGGTTGTCGCTCTTATGGATAGTCATGAACTCCAGCCGGCTCTTGACCGCGGTGATATCCTTCCGGCTTCAGTAGAGAAGGCTCTCCAGCTTCTTGACAACAAAAAGGGATTCTTCCTGATGGTCGAAGGCTCATGCATCGATGACGGAGGTCATGACAATAAAGCCGGCAAGACGATGGAGGAAATCTTTGACTTTGACCGTACGATAGGTCTTGTCCTCGAATGGGCGGCAAAGGATGGAGAGACACTTGTGATCGTTACCGGCGACCATGCTACAGGAGGAATGACCCTGCTCAGCGGAAGCTTGGACGATAAGAGGATACGGGTGAATTATTCGACTACTGGACACAACGGGATAGCTCTTCCGGTGTTCGCGTGGGGACCTCATTCGGAAGACTTTATCGGTGTATATGAGAACACCGAGCTGTCCGATAAGATAAGGGCATTGATCAAATAATAATCTGATAATATATAATATCATGGTACTAGCTGTAGACCTGGGAGGAACGAATCTTTGCTTGGGGCTTGTCGATAATGGCGTAGTCGTGAACATGGCTTCGGTTCCTTCGTTCGCTCCATCTGCCACTATGGAGCAGACCCTGGAATATCTTGCGGAGCAGATTTCCATAATGCTGCTGCCTTCTGTCACAAAGATAGGAATAGGCGTTCCTTCTGTGGTAGATGTGGAGAAAGGCATCGTATATGATGCCGCCAATATACCTTCATGGAAGGAGGTGCATCTTAAAAGTTTTCTGGAAGAGCGTTTTGGTCTTCCGGTCAGCGTAAATAATGATGCCAACTGTTATGCAATGGGTGCTTATGGCACATATCCGGTAAATGCTAAGCCGGAAGTCCTGGTTACTGTGACCCTCGGAACAGGCATAGGAATAGGTGTGGTTGACCACGGACGTCTGTTCTGCGGTGTCAATTGCGGAGCCGGAGAGCTTGGATATCTCGATTATAAGGATGGTTGTCTGGAAGAATATTGCAGCCGTCAGTTCTTTGACAGGCATGGTGTAAAACCTCATGAAGCCAGTGCGGCGGCATTGGCCGGCAATGCGGGGTCGATGAAGCTCTTCGAAGAGTTCGGCAGGAATCTGGGATATGCGCTTATGATCCTGATGTTTGCTTACGATCCGAGCCATATCGTGCTTGGAGGAGGTATCGCCAATGCTCTTCCTCTTTTCCGTGATCAGATGGTCGGATACCTGAAGGAAAGGTTTCCGTTTAAAAACAATATTGAAAAACTTATCGTTGATGTCCGTACAGGCGGTGAAATCCCTATCATCGGAGCATCTCTTATCTAACTGCAATGAAAAAGATACTATCTGTAAATGTTTGTGCAGCACTCGTGTGTGCCTGTACCGCTCCTATTGCCTTGAATCAGGGTGATGAGGTTATTCTTGATCAATGGACTCTCAATCAGGAGGGTGACAGCAAGACTTATGACGTGGAAGTCCCTTCGACGGTTGCCGGAGCTCTTTGTGATGCCGGTGTTCTGGGCGAGGATCTTCTTGACGGTCTCAATTATTTTGATGTAGACAAGACCATTTTCGACAAGACATGGATATATAAGACTTCATTTGCTCTGGACAAGGCTGAAGGTCAGCATTATGACCTGGTATTCAACGGGTTGAACTATTATGCCGACATCTTTGTCAATGATGTATGCATCGCATCCTCGGACACCACTTACGGCGTATTCATCAAAAGGGAATATGACGTAACGGATCTTCTTGGAAAGAAGAATACTGTAGAGGTGCGCGTAAAGAGAGCTCAACCACGCGACCTGAACATAGGTTTCGTGGACTGGAATCCAAGACCGCTTGATGAGAGCATGGGTATTATTCAGACAGTTCAGCTTCGTGCTACTGGTCCTGTTTCCATCCAGGATGTATATGTGATTCCTGATCTTGACGTGGAGACTATGGCGGAGGCGGATCTTGAGGTGCGCGTGACACTGCGCAACAACCAGTCTCACCCTGTTTCCGGAAACATCATTCTTGATCTTCAGGATTGTGGTACATGCAGCGTGCCTGTAGAGCTTGCTGGTGGTGAGGAGACAATTGTAACTGTTACTCCAGATCAGGCAGCAAATCTTCATGTTGATAATCCGAGAGTATGGTGGAGCTATGATCTGGGAACTCCAGAACTCTATGATCTTGCAGTGGATGTGGAGACAGAAGGTGTTGTTTCTGACAGAGAGGACGTTACCTTCGGTATCAGAAAGATCGAAAGCCGCCTGAACGAATATGGCTACAGACAGTTCACCCTTAACGGAATGGATATTCTTCTTAAGGGCGCTGGCTGGACTGATGACATTTTCCTTAGAGATACTTATGAAGGTCTTGAAAGACAGGTTGAGTATGTGAAGCATATGAATATGAACCTTATCCGTTTCGAGAACATCTGGGGTAAGGATGATCACATCTATGATGTTTGCGATAGAGAGGGCGTGCTTGCCCTTGTCGGATGGAGTTGTCAGTGGGAGTGGGAGAACTACTGCGGCATTCCTGAGATCCACCACGTAGGATGTATCTATGAGCCAAAGGAAATCGACCTGGCGGCAAGATATTTCGAGGATCAGGTGATAAGACTCCATAATCATGCTTCAGTAATCGCTTGGATGACAGGTAGTGACTGTGTTCCTATCTATGATCTTGAAAAACGCTATCTTGAGACTTATGAGAAATATGACTATCGTCCTTATATCAGTTCGGCAAAGAGTCTGGAGAGTAAGCTTACCGGATGGTCAGGAAGCAAGATGGCGGGTCCATATGAGTATGTGGGTCCGGATTATTGGTATATTGACACACAGAACGGCGGAGCCTTCGGATTCAACACTGAGACAGGTATCGGAGCCAACCTCCCTCAGTCGGAGTCTCTCCGCAAGATGATTCCTGAGGAGCATCTTTGGCCGCTTTCTGAGTGTTGGGACCGTCACTGTACTACTTCTGGCACAGCCATGAACTCAATGGATGAGCTTACGCGCGTGATCAACGGCCTTTATGGTGAGGCTACCGACCTTGAGGATTACGTGAGGAAGGGCCATGCAGTGGACTACGATGCCACTCGTGCGATGTTCGAGGCGTTCCGTGTGAATACTCCGGTTTCTACAGGTATCGTTCAGTGGATGCTCAATTCGGCATGGCCGTCGATCTACTGGCAGCAGTACGACTATTATGGAGTGCCATGCGCGGCATATTACGCAACCAGAAAGGGTTGTGAGCCGATTCAGCTCATATATAATTATAAGGATCACAATGTATATGCTGTCAATGAGGGCAAGGATGCAGGAAAGCTCATTGCGTCCGTGAAGGTTTATGACGCAGGTTCTGCCCTTGTTTATGAGGATGCATGCGAGATCGAGACATCATACCGCAATACGGTGAAGGCATTTGACCTCAATGATTTTGACGGCACAGCTCATTTCATCGCGCTGGAAATTGCCGATGCTGAAGGAAATATTCTGGCTGACAACTTCTATTGCATAGGTGCAAAGCCGGATGTGTATGACTGGGAGGATTACACATGGTATTACACCCCTGTAGTTGAGTTTACTGACCTCAGCTTCGCTTTTGCCCAGCCGGAAGCCGATATCCGGATGACAGTTGAGGCTCAGGATGGAAAATACACCGTTACCCTCGTGAACAATTCAGCGGTAATCTCATACATGAACATCCTCAAGGCCAAGGATAAGGACGGAAATCTTGTTGTTCCGGCATACTGGAGCGACAACTTCTTCCCTCTCTTCCCAGGCCAGACAAAGACAGTAACCTGCACTGCAGATGTAAAGGGTCTTCATATTGAACTGGATAAGTAGGATATGAAAAGGAATATACTTTTTATTTTGGCATGCATTCTTTCCGTAATATCATACGGAAAGAATGCCCTTCCTATAATGAAGGGCCATGTTGTATACGACGTTGATGTAGAAGAACTTTCCGGATTGTGCATGAGTGCTGATGGGACAATGCTTGTTTCATGCGGCGACCAGGGAGTTGTGAAGAGTATTTCATTTGACGGTGCCGTTTCCGAGATGCTGGTTTATGATGCGGACATGGAGGGATTGACACTCGATCCTGCGACCGGTGACCTTTATCTTGCCATAGAGGGCGAGCAGCATGTCTATAGGCTTGCAGCGCCGGATTATCAAACGGTTTCAGACGTATTCCCTGTGCAGGAAGCGATTGACGATAATTATAGGAACGGCGGTCTCGAGGGTGTGGAATACTATAAGGACGGCATTCTCTTTGTCGGCAGTCAGGAACATGCCCATCTTTGGCAGTACCGCTTTGACGGAACTCTCCTTTCCAAGGTGTCCCTTTCGGATTTTGCTACTGAGGTAGCAGGCCTGTGCTATGAGCCCGAGTCTGATTACCTCTGGGTAATGGATTCCAACATGAGGAAGATCTTCCTCTGCACACCGGCAGGCGGGCTGCTTGCATCATATGATGTTCCGATGATCGAGAACGCAGAGTCCATCTGCGTGGACCGCGCCCGCGGCTGCGTATGGGTCGGCAGCGACGAGGACTCTCCGAAGCTCTACCGCTTCGAATTCAGCTTTTAGCAGGTGGTAAATAATAACCTGATTGTCAATTATTTAATAGGATGTCCGTGCTCCATTCTGGCGGCACGGACATATTGTTGATGTGGTGGTTGTCAGTCGAAATCGGTATAAAAAAAGAAAAGCCGCCTCTTTAATGGGCGACTGCATATATAATTGTACCACGTCTGGTTATTTTCAAAAGTTAAGTCAGCATTTCTGCTGACTCTTTTGGAGCGGAAAACGAGACTCGAACTCGCGACCCCAACCTTGGCAAGGTTGTGCTCTACCAACTGAGCTATTTCCGCATTTAAAACCCGTTCTTGTTGTTTGGGATTGCAAAGGTACGCAGATTTTTTAAACTTCCAAACTTTTTTGTGAAAAAATTACATTTTTTTTGAAAAAATGCATTTTTGGGGGATTTTCGGGCACTTTTTGCAAAGATTTTCTATATTTGCAGATATGGATTTATATTTATGAAAAACTTTTTTGCTGAAAAATATGTGTCTCCGGAAGTAGTGGAGTATGAAATACTGTCCGAAGGTGTGTTGTGCGGAAGCAATGAAGGCTTGGGAGAAGTGCCCGGCAATCCGTGGGACCAGAGCCTTTATGGACACGACTTATATTGATAAAGGGAGATCCTTATAAATTAATCAGGATGCTATGAAGACGATATGTGTAGTTGCGTTCGTGTTTGTCCTGTCTTTTACTGCTGCTGCCCAGGACAGGAGAGAAGCGCGTGAAGCCAGGAGAGAACAAAGACGTATAGAAAGGGCTGTCCGTGATTCGTTGCGAATGCTGGAGTTTGAAAATGACTCCGTGAACATCGGCTATGGCTATATAAGGAAGAAGAGTCTCACCACATCAGTGTCGGGAGTGGATGTCAAGGATGACGAGATTGCGACATATTCCGATATCGGAGAATATCTGATGGGCAGGGTGCCCGGACTGGTCGTCACAAGATACGGCAATTCGTATAAATATGCGGTAAGGGGAATCAATTCTATAAATTCGGGAACGGATCCTCTTTTTATTGTCGACGGTTCGGCCGTAGATGATATAAGTTTCCTCAATCCTCGTGATGTGAAGTCTGTACAGGTGCTCAAGGATGCTTCAGCCTCTATATATGGCACAAGGGGTGCGTGCGGAGTGATCCTGATCACAACAAAGAAATAGTATGGGTCCGCATTCATAGACAGAATGCGGCCTTTTTGTATCATATAGCCTGATTCTTGTTGGTTCAGGCGTCATTAAATCGATAGGTTATGGATAAGGGAAGATTCTACGGCGGCCTGTTTGTAATGGTCGGACTCATCGTCATCGGATTTCATATGACAGGTGCGGTGGCTAAATATCGTTCATATGACAGGGTGGTCAATGTGAAGGGACTGTGTGAAAGAGAAGTGATGGCGGACAAGGTGATCTGGCCGGTGGTCTATAAGGTCATGGCTGATGATGTCCAGTCAATATATGACCAGACGGATGGGAACAATGCCGTCATCATGGCTTTTCTGGAAAAGGGAGGCATCGATGCTTCCGAAATAACTGTGTCTGTGCCGAAAATTTCCGACAAGTATGCAGAAGAATACGGTGGCAGTGGCCGTAAATACCGTTACATTGCGACAAATGTCATCACCGTATGTACGGATAAGGTGGACAAGGTTCTCGCTCTGATGTCAGAACAGTCGGATCTTCTTAAGAAGGGAGTGGTCACCGGAAGTGGCAACAGCTGGGAGAATCCGGTTGAGTTCAGATATGAAGGGCTGAATGAAATAAAGCCTGACATGATAGAGGAGGCGACAATGAATGCCCGTGAGGCGGCGTACAAGTTTGCAAAGGATTCGGACAGCCGCCTTGGAAAGATAAAGTCTGCAAATCAGGGAACTTTCACCATCGAGAACCGTGACAGCAATACTCCTTATATAAAGAAGGTGCGTGTCGTGACATCTGTCACCTATTATCTGAATAACTGATCAGGTAAGGTCAAGGGTTATCAGGGCCCTCTTCAGCTCCTTGCCCGACGCGTATTCTCCGAAGTCTATGGCTGTATCTGCGAGAATGCTGCCCAGGCACAGGTCTTCCCCCTTGAATATGGTTGCCTCTGCTCTGTGCCGGATATCGCGTATCCTGTCGATTGATTCTTTCGGTACGACAAGGTGACATGGGATTATCACGGAAACCGGATTGAGGCCGATGGCGTGGGCGACGGCCCTCACGCCTGCGCGGTTCTGGCACAGTTCTGCAAAATCGGTGTAGCTGATGAGTCTTGCGTCCTTGCCGGAAGCGTCTTCGGTGTGTGTCAGGTCATAAAGTTTTTTCCAGACCTTCTTCTGGAATTCCGTTCCGAACAGAAGGAGGTCATCCCAGGTGGCTTCCTTCTTCAGTCTCCAGATCTCCTCGAAGCTTACGGTCTCGGCGGAGATGTTCTGATATGATACCGGATTCGTTGTCCGGCCTTTCCCTGATGTTCCGGCCTTGCCGTCGCAGGCAAGACGTCTTGAGATGTCTGCCAGCATCCTGTAGTCGGTTGATATGGCGGCAATCTTTCCGTCAATGCGGACAATCACCCATTTCAGGTCTGTTTTCATAGCTTGAAAATTCTTGCGGATTTCTTTCCGGCGCCCCTGTCCTGTAGCCCAACTCCCAAATATACAAAAACTTGTGCATATAACCTCGGAATGCTGCGAAAATGAAGTTATCAACATAGCAAAACACTGAAATTCAGTAAATTTGTTGATAAATAAAAAAATATTCGTATATTTGCAGCCCCAAAAATATGGGGTAATATACATAAATTAAAGATTTACAAACATTTATGCCTACAATTCAACAATTAGTTCGCAAAGGACGCGAGGTTATCGTCGAGAAGAGCAAATCTCGCGCGTTGGATGCTTGTCCTCAGAGAAGAGGCGTATGCGTACGTGTGTACACTACTACACCTAAGAA
>JAFZED010000034.1 GCA_017560825.1 Bacteroidales bacterium
CCCAACGGCACCGTGTTCGGCCGGAACCAGGGCCGAACACTCAAAACAAGCCGCGCGAGCTCGACCCAAAGGGCTCGCACGGCTTGCTTTGTGCCCACCTCCGACAGAAATGCGGGAAAAGTGTCGGAGGTCCAGGGCTTTTGAGGGGTACCTCCGACGGAAACGCGGGAAAAGTGTCGGAGGTCTAGGACTTTCGAGGGGTACCTCCGACGGAAACGCGGGAAAAGTGTCGGAGGTCCAAGGCTTTTGAGGGGTACCTCCGACGGAAACGCGGGAAAAGTGTCGGAGGTCCAAGGCTTTCGAGGGGTACCTCCGACGGAAACGCGGAGAAAGTGTCGGAGGTCAGCAGGAAAAAGAAGACTTCGGGCGAAGGTGCTATCGGGTATAGTGCTCGATGACGCGGGCGATCGCCCTCTGGCAGACCGGGCAGAAGGTTTCTGCAGCATTGGTCTTCATTCTGCAGTCCGGATACGGACGGTAAACTCCTTTTGACTGGTAGCCGCCACCTTCATAGACTCCAATGAATGACTCCGGAGTCTTTCCTTCCTTGATTTCCTTCCATACATTTTCCACCGGAGCTGTCGGAATGGAGATTGTTCTCGGAAGCATATCATCCCATTTTGACTGGAAGTCGAAGAGGGTCGTGATGTTCTGTTCCCAAGGTTCGCAGTCAGGATAGTAGTACTCGGAGTACTGGTCATCGTAGTAGTACTCATCGCCAAGACCGGCAAAGCTGTGACCGAATTCGTGCACGACCACTGGTTTGAAAGACGGATGATGTGCAGTGGTCAGAGTGTAAGAATTCAGGATGCCGCCACCACCGTAAGTATCTGTGTTTGCAAGGATTACAATGTGTTCATATGGAACGCCAGCCAGCTTGTCGTGAAGGTTTTTCAGACGGAGAGTCGTAAGGTAGCGGTCCATATAGAAAGTGCTGAAGTGCGATTTGATGGCAGTGTCCTTCCACTCCCCTTCGTAAGGAACGCTGACTCCGCTGTCCTTTGAAGGCAGTGCGATTGCAACAAAATTGAAGCAGTCCTTATATGTGCCGAACGGCTCGTGGGCAAGAATTGCCTCCACGGCCTTGCGGGCGTCTTCGTAGAAGATGTCCGCCTCTTCGTCCTTATATCCCTCAGCCACAATCGCGACGTCGATCTTCTCCTCCACGCTGCCTCTTTGATGTATGTATTTGTGCGGAGCTGGCGTCGGAGTCACGCGGCGGATCAGGACGTCAGCAGGATCGACCAGATGACGGTGAGACGAGGCGACATTGCCCTTGACGTCATATAATTCTATATATACATAAGCCTTCTGAGTCGGCATCGGGAGCAGGAAGACATTCTCGAACGCCTTGCTTATCCTTGTCGCTTCTTCCGTGCTCTGCCATTCCTGGAAAAGGGTCGAGAAGCTCTGACGGTAGAGGACCTTTCCGCTCTCGGCGTCAGTGAGCGCGATCTGCCCGTTGCCTCTGACAGGCACTGTGTCAAGATTTACCCTGCGTCCGGCCCAGCCGTCATAGCAGGACATCTCGTCGAGAGAAATGACCTGACTCTTGGCAGTTCCCGAGAATATATAATCCACCCTGAGGGTCTTGTCCTGAGCATACACGCTCAATGAAACAAAAATCAAAACAGCAAAAAGAATAAGCTTACGCATAACAATCTGAATTACAACATTTTGAATAAAATGCCTGCTGTATCTATGCAGCAGGCATAATCAGTAAACTTCTGACAATCAGCGCACTAGATTTTCGAGGCGCAGTTGATGCCGTCCAGAGCCGAGGATACGATGCCGCCTGCATAGCCTGCGCCTTCGCCGCACGGATAGAGTCCTGCTATCTGAGTGTGCTCGAATGTTTCAGGGTCGCGCGGAATACGGACTGGCGAAGATGTGCGGGACTCGACTCCGAGCAGAAGGGCGTCGTTGGTGTAGTAGCCGTGCATCTTCTTATTGCCGATCTCCGGGAATGCATACTTGAGTCTGAGTGACACGTGCTCCGGAAGGAGTTCGTGGAGAGGTGCATTCACTGCTCCGGGATGGTAGGAAGTCTGAGGAAGTCCCTGGGAAGGAATCCTGCGGCAGAAGTCCATCATTCTCTGGGCAGGGGCCTTGAGAGAGCCGGTGTAGTCGAACATCGACTTCTCGACATCCTTCTGGAACTGAAGGAGAGCAAGAGGACCGTATTTGGCATATTCAGGAAAATCTTCCGGCTCGATGGAAACCACAACACCGGAGTTTGCCCACTTGGAGTTACGCTGCGAGTTTGACATACCGTTGAGGACAAGCTCTCCTGAAGCTGTTGCAGCCGGAACAAGGATACCGCCCGGACACATACAGAATGAGAAGACTCCCCTGTCAAGTACCTGAGTCACGAAGGAGTACTCGGCTGTAGGCATATGTGGCTGATACTTACCGTGATACTGTATCTTGTTGATAAGGGACTGAGGGTGCTCCACACGCACACCGAGGGCAAATCCCTTGGCCTGAATCTCCCAACCCTTCCTGTCAAACATCTCATAGATGTCGCGCGCAGAGTGGCCGGTAGCAAGGATCACCTTTCGAGATGTGTATATGGTTCCGTCAGCAACGGTCACATCAAAGGAACCGTCTCCCCTTTTAACGATGTCTGTGACACGCGAGTCAAAATGATACTCGCCGCCGTGCTCGATGATGCACTTGCGGATGTTCTCGACAACTGTCGGAAGCTTGTCGCTTCCGATGTGAGGATGGGCATCAATCAATATGGAAGGATTTGCTCCGAAACGCACAAGCTGATGAAGCACTTCGCGGATGTCTCCCCTCTTTGAAGAACGGGTGTAGAGCTTTCCGTCCGAGAATGTACCCGCGCCACCTTCACCGAAACAGTAGTTGGAGTCCTCATTTACAACACCTTCCCTTGAAAGCTTTGCCATATCATATTTTCTGGCGTGGACGTCCTTTCCTCTTTCCAGGATGACAGGCTTGAGGCCCTTCATCAGAAGGCGGAGTCCTGCAAACATACCGGCAGGGCCGGCGCCGATGACTACGATCGGCTCCGCCGAGGAGACGTCGTTATATTCAGGAAGAACATATTCCTCCATCACCTCCTCCGGCTTGTACACCTCCACCTTGTAGCGGTAGAGGATGTCGTTGCGGGCGTCGATCGAGCGCCTTACTATGCGGTACTTCAACTGTCCCTTGATTTTTGGGGACACTCCCAGCGCTTTCACTGCCGCTGTCTGTATCTCATCGGCCGTCAACTCGCTGCCGAGCTTGCTTGTTATTTCTATTTCTTTCATATAGTCTCTAAAATTCAGCGATTCTGCTTACAGGTGCCACATCCAGGGATGTCCTGGTGCCGTTCTGGTAGTGGAACCATCCTGCGATGGCTATCATTGCCGCGTTGTCTGTCGTGAACTTGAACTCCGGCAGGAAGGTTGTCCAGCCTCGCTTCTTGCCCTCCTCCACGATGCGGGCTCTGAGTCCGCTGTTTGCGGAAACTCCTCCTCCGATGGTTATCTGCTTGATTCCGGTGTCTTTGGCCGCCTTGATGAGCTTGTCCATAAGGATGTCGATGAGGGCCTTCTGGAAGCTTGCGCAGATGTCAGCCTTGTTCTTCTCCATAAAGTCTGGGTCCAGAGCCATCTGGTCACGTACAAAATAAAGAAGTGATGTCTTTATGCCGCTGAAACTATAGTCATAGCCCGGAATGTGAGGCTTGGAAAACTTGTACTTCAGAGGGTCTCCTTCCTTGGCCAGACGGTCCACTATCGGACCTCCCGGATAGCCGAGTCCCATCATCTTGGAACACTTGTCAAAGGCCTCACCCACAGCGTCATCAATGGTCTGGCCTAGGATTTCATACTCAAGCGGGCTGTTCACCTTCACTATCTGCGAATTGCCTCCTGAAACAAGAAGGCACAGGTAAGGGAACTCCGGCTGACGGTTGTCGCTGTCGTACTGCTTTATGAAGTTTGCAAGGATGTGTCCCTGAAGGTGATTGACCTCAACGAGAGGCTTGTCCAGCGACATTGCAAGACCTTTGGCGAAAGAGGTTCCCACAAGAAGGGATCCAAGAAGGCCGGGGCCACGCGTAAAGGCAATGGCCGTAATGTCTTCCGGCTTGATACCGGCACGCGTAATCGCCTCACTTACAACAGGTACTATATTAAGCTGGTGCGCTCTCGAAGCAAGTTCGGGGATCACTCCACCATAGGCCTTATGAACATCCTGACTTGCCAGGACGTTTGACAAAAGATAGCCGTCAGAGATGACTGCCGCCGATGTGTCGTCGCACGAAGATTCTATTCCAAGAATGATGTCTGCCATAAAAATGTGTTTCAGCAAGAAATATTACATTTCAGCACAAAATATGCTATAATTTCAAGGGGCAAAAATACTAAAATCATCCGATATTTTTACTATTTTTGCAAGTTGGAATTATATAATATATAAAATTATCAAAAAGGCTCTTGACATAGTCCGACTTATCCTTGTGTCGGTAGTCGCTCTGCTCATCGCTGTCAGTCTGCTCGTCCAGCTGCCGGCGGTGCAGACTGCCATTGCCGGCAAGGTGATGGAGAAGTTGGACAAGAGCATCGACGCTGAGATCCATCTGGACAAGATCCACTTCCAGCCATTCAAGACACTTATGCTCAAGAATGTGGTCATCATCGACCGCGAGCCGATGGGAGATGTCCTTGATTCGACGAAAGCACCGGTGGACACATTCTTCCGCGCCGGCTACATCATCGCCAAGTTCTCGTTTGAAGGACTGCTCGGCAAAAAGGGAATACACCTGAACTCGGTGACAGTGTCAGACGCGCAGATGAACCTGGTGACAGAGTACAGGGAGGATCCGTTCAACGGACCTGTGCCGCCGAACAACCTTTCAAGAATATTCCACCTCAAAAGACCTCAAGGTCCGAGAAAGAAGAGTGAAAAGGAGATCTTCCATATCAAGCACGTCAAGGTGGAAAATATGGGATTCGCCCTGAAGGACTACGACAGCAGAAAGACGCCGTACAAAGGAGGAATAAACTGGGGCGACCTTGACGTCAAGGGAATACAGCTTGACGCGGACGGCCTCAGATTCAAGGGCGGAGTGATGTCTGGTGTAGCCAACAGTCTGTCATTCACCGAAAAAAGCGGTTTCACCGCATACGATATGCGTGGAGATGTGAAGGTCGGCAACGGAAAGACCATCATCGAAGACCTCAGGATCAGGGACGGACGTTCGACTTTGGAACTCCCGCTGTTTATGATGAGTTATGAAAACTCAAGGGTGTTCAGATATTTCACGGAGAAGGTGAGGATAGACGCTGAAGTGGCTGCCAGCAGGCTCAATCTCGAGACCTTGGCCTACTTTGTTCCTGCTGTCAAAGGCAAGGACATTACACTTGCCCTCTCAGGAGCCATTGGAGGCACAATCTCTGACTTTACACTCAAAGACCTTGAGTTCACTACAGACAAAGGAGATATATCAGGAGCTGTAGGAGGAAGCATCAGAGGAATTCCGGACATAGACGGTATGACACTTGATGTCGACCTCAGCGGACTCCGCTTCACGACCCGAGGCGCCGACCAACTTATAAGTTTATGGACCGGCAACGGGATTCCTGAACTCAGCGACATTGCCAAGGGCATAAGATTCCGTCTTGATGCACACGCGTATGGACGCGCTAACAGACTGAACGTAAACGCAGGTCTCAAATCAAGCAAGGGAAATGTAAACACACGATTCCTTGTAGAGAATCTTATTGCAGGAAAAGGTCCTCTGAAGTTCTCCGGAATGGCTTCCACAGATGACCTCGACCTAAAAAGCATAATGGATAAGATTCCGGTAGGTCCGGTAACAATGAGGACTGATGTCCACGCCACTCTGGGCGAAGAACCTCAGCTCACAGTGGACACACTCCGTATCGACAGGCTGAACTTCAACGACTATGACTACACTGGCATCATAGCCACCGGAAACCTCCACAAAGGGATTGCCAGCGGAGGCATATCAGTAAACGACCCGAGCCTCAACATCTTTGCAAGCGGCAACCTCACCACATCCAAGAAGTTGAACAGAAAGCTGTACCTGAACGGTTCAGTTGCCTACGCTGACCTTCACGCCCTTAATCTGGACAAGAGAGGCAAGTCGGAAGTGTCATTCGGACTGCACGCAGACGTCAGGACATCACAGGACGGCACCACAAACGGAAAGCTTGAGATCAGCAACATAAGAATGGAGAATGCTGAGGGCAGGTACACAATAAATTCCGTGTCACTCACACCTCACCTGAGCAACGGCACTCACAAGCTCCGTCTCCGCTCTGATTTTGCTGACGCTTTCTACAGCGGTTCTGCCCCTGTCACAGAATTCATCAAGGACATCGTAAACATCACAGCAAGGGAGCAGATACCGTCATTGTTCAAGGATCCTTCATTTGAATGGCACAACGAGAACTACGAATTCCAACTTCTCACCCACAACACATCAGACATCATAGACTTCCTCGCACCTGGTATGTTCATCAACGAAAACACTGCGCTGAACATAAAGATCGACGAGACTGGTCTGTTTGACGGCTCTCTTCAGTCCGGCCGTATCGCTAAAGGCAACAACTACGCAAAAAACATCGACGCTGTCATAACAAATGCCGACAGCACTCTCAGGGCAGACATCAACATTGGAGAAGTCGAGCTTGCAAAAATGGTGGCGGAAGGCAACAGCCTGGCCGTGACCGCACAGAAAGACAGCCTCAGCATAGGTCTTGCATATGGAGGAATCTCTGAAAACCGCGGAAACATCCTCCTTCACGGAAGGCTTGAGAGAAACGAGGAAAGGATAAACACTCACGTAGACATTATGCCGTCTGCCGTATATATAAACGGTGAGGAATGGAGCATCCCTCACTCGTCATTTATTCTTGAGGACGAGGTGATCGAGGTCGACTCCTTCGAAATCACCAGCGGCAGCCAGAAGCTATGGGCAAACGGAACCATTTCAGAGAAGAGGGACACACTCTCTGTCGGACTTGACGGATTCGACATCACTCTTATGGAGGAGATTCTCAAATACGACATCGGCATCAAAGGAAAGATAACTGGAGATGTGCAGCTGATCTCACCTCTGGAATCCAATGAAATAGCAGTCGACCTCGTCTGCGACTCGACCTACCTTGCAGGAGAACCTCTGGGAACACTGGCAATCAGAAGCAACTGGAACAAGGA
Organism: Bacteroidales bacterium; assembly: GCA_017560825.1. Classification (GTDB taxonomy): domain Bacteria; phylum Bacteroidota; class Bacteroidia; order Bacteroidales; family UBA932; genus Cryptobacteroides. The sequence goes on from JAFZED010000034.1 coordinate 7,201, forward strand.
TCTCCTGAGCCACGATGTGAATGTAAGCAACAGACTGGACGAAACACAGAACCTCGGCGTAAGCGCCCGCTTCTCCCCTTCCAGCAAGTACATCAATGCAGAAATCGACCTCAACAGACTCCAGATCAAGCACGCAGAACCTTTCCTGAAGGATGTATTCAGTCAGATGAGCGGATACGCATCCGGAAAGATACGTGCGGAAGGTCCTCTGAACTCCCTCGACATAACAAGTGAAGAGACACGCCTGGACGAGACCTGCCTGAGGGTGGCATTTACTAACGTTCCATACTACACAGACGGAACATTCCACATAGACAACACAGGTGTGTACTTCGATGACATCAGTATCAGAGACGACTACGACGGCACAGGAACTCTGTCAGGAAGCATAAATTGGGACCGTTTCCAGAATATGGCCTTCGACACAAAGCTCAGGGTAAATTCGATAGAAGCGCTCAACATCCCTAAGGAAGGAAATGAAGGAATATATGGAAACGTATTCGGCACTGGAAATATATCCATAACCGGACCGATGAACTCGCTGTTGCTTTCGGTGGATGCAGTGACAGCTAAGACGGGAGCCGTTCATATTCCTATGACAAATGCAGCTACTGCCACAGCTACAACCGACCTTCTGCGTTTCAAGGAGCCTGAAAAAGAGATCGTCATTGACCCTTATGAGCTTATGAGGGCAGAAATGGCGATGAAGGAGAACCTCAAGAACGACCTGAGGGTCAATGTAAGACTAAGCGCATCACCAGATGTAACGGTCTTTGTTGAACTCGACGAATCCGGGAGCAATATGGTGTCAGCCACAGGTAACGGCATCATAGACCTGGAGATTGGAGAAAATCTCTTCAATATAAACGGTGACTACACACTCACAGGTGGACAGTATGACTTCTCCGCCCTGGGCATCGTAAGCAAGACCTTCGAGATCGAGAGCGGCAGCAACATCCACTTCAACGGAGACATAATGCAGAGCAGCCTTGACCTCAATGCGATCTACAAGTGCAAGGCAACCTTGTCTAACCTTCTTTCAGACCTGAATTCTGTAGAAAACAGACGAGAAGTGAACTGCGGAATAGGAATCACAGGCAAGCTCAGCAATCCTGAGATAGATTTCTCCATCGAGGTTCCTGACCTCAACCCGATAATGCAGTCGAGAGTCCAGAGCGCACTCAGCACAGACGACAAGAAGCAGAGACAGATGCTTTCTCTCCTGCTCACCAACAGCTTCCTGCCTGATGAGCAGTCCGGCATCGTGAACAACACATCGATGCTTTACTCAAACGTTACGGAGGCGATGGCGAACCAGCTGAACAACATCCTGCATAAGCTTGACATACCTCTCGACCTTGGCCTTAACTATCAGCCGACAGAACAGGGCACAGACCTCTTTGACGTTGCCGTGTCGACACAGCTTTTCAACAACAGAGTGATAGTGAACGGCAACATCGGAAACAAGCAGACTACCATAGGAGGTACACAGAACGACGTTGTGGGCGACGTGGATGTAGAGATCAAGGTAAACAGATCAGGTACAATGCGTTTCGACCTGTTCTCACACTCTGCCGATGTCTACTCGAACTACCTCGACAACACTCAGCGAAATGGAATCGGTATGACCTACCAGACTGAGTTCAACAGTCTCAAGAAAGCCATAAAGTACCTGTTCTCGAGCAAAGAGAGGAAAAAGCAGAAAAAAGAGTCAAACGAGCAGTCTGACTTGAACAAGGAAAAAGTCGTGATCGACATCACAAGAGAAGATTACAGTAAAGAAAACTAAGATGACGGAAACCAAAGGAAAACTCTACCTCATACCATCACCGCTTGGAGAAAACGACCCCTCTGAGGTCATTCCTGAGCCGGTGCTCAGATCGCTCGAAGGCTTCAGGACCTTCGTAGTGGAAGAAATCAGGACAGCACGTCGCTACTTGTCGAAGGCCGGCCTGAAAGGCAGGATCGGCGATCTCGAATTCCACGAACTGAACGAGCACACAGACCAGGCAGTGATCGAGGGATATATAAAACTGTTTGAAAACGGCAACGATGTTGCCCTTATTTCCGAGGCAGGCCTTCCGGCCGTGGCAGATCCAGGAGCACAGCTCGTAGCCCTGGCACACAGAAACGGCATACAGGTGGTTCCGGCCGTAGGTCCGTCGTCGCTGATGCTGGCGCTGATGTCGTCTGGACTCAACGGCCAGTCATTCGCATTCTGCGGATATATCCCTGCAAAGAGCGACGAGCGCAAAAGCAGGCTACGCACCCTTGAGAAGGTGTCAAGCCAGCTGAAACAGACCCAGATCCTCATCGAAACCCCTTACAGGAACGATTCCCTCTTTGCTGACATACTCTCAGTGTGCAGCGCATCGACAAAGGTATGCGTGGCAGCAAACATCACAATGCCGGACGCCTACATAATGACAAAGAAAGTATCAGAATGGAAGAAGGAGGGCCTTACAATCGGCAAAAGGCCTTGCGTCTTCCTGATTCTCGCATAATAAGGATTATACATATGAACAATATAGGAAAAATAGAACTCGAAGGAATGGAGTTCAAGGCCTATCACGGCTGTCTTGAGCAGGAAAAGGTGAGAGGCAATCAGTTTGTGGTGGACTTCGAAGGTGAGCTTGATCTTTCGGCTGCCGCTGAAAGCGACAACCTTGGTGACACTCTGAACTATGCAGAAATCTACGAAATCGTCGCATACGAGATGTCCATCCCGTCCGAACTGCTGGAAAATGTAGCTGGACGCATTATGAAGTCCATTGAGAAATCCTTCCCACAGCTCATCAAGTTTTCTGTCAGAGTTTCAAAGAAAAGGCCTCCGGTAGAAGGCATAACCCAGTGGTCAAGAGTAACACTTTATCACACAAGATAAAAGGATATGGGAAAGACCATAGGATTCATAACCCTCGGATGCAAGCTGAACTACGCAGAGACATCCACTTATGAAAGAGCCCTTCTGAAGGACGGGTTCGAAGCTGTTCCCTGGAGCAAGGGCGCAGACGTCTTCCTTGTGAACACCTGCACCGTGACAGAGCACTCCGACAAGAAATGCCGCAACATAATAAGGAAGCTTCACCGCCAGAATCCTCACTCCCCTATCTTCGTGACCGGCTGTTATGCCCAGTTCAAGAAGGCTGAGATCGAGGCTATCGAAGGAGTGAAGTGCGTGTTCGGCGCGAACGAGAAAAGTCTTGTCGTACCTACAATAAAGGATATATTGAACGGCAGTGAAAGCTGTGCTTACACTGCCGGAACGTTCTTCCCGGCATATTCCTCAGGCGAAAGGACGAGATCGTTCCTGAAGGTTCAGGATGGCTGCGACTACAAATGCCACTATTGCACAGTACCTTACGCCCGCGGCGAGAGCAGGAACATACCGATAGCTGAAATTGTCAGCCAGGCAGAAGAGATTGCAGCAGAGGGCATTGTAGAGGTTGTACTTACCGGCGTGAACACCGGAGACTTCGGACGCTCGACTGGTGAAAATTTCTTTGATCTGATCAAAGCGCTGAATGAAGTTGAGGGCATAGAGCGTTACCGCATCTCTTCCATCGAACCTAATCTTCTCACAGAGGAGATGGTTGACTGGATAGCCTCCGGCAGCAAGTTCCTTCCGCATTTCCACATTCCGCTTCAGAGCGGATGCGACACCATTCTTAAGGAAATGGGAAGGCGTTATGACACAGCTGCATTCGCACATAAGATTGAATATATACGTAAAAAGATGGAGAGACCTGACGGTCCGCGCGTCTTCTTCGGCATTGATGTGATCGTGGGCTTCCCCGGCGAGACAGACGAGCTCTTTGAGGAGACCTACACCTTCCTTCGTGATGTGATCAAGCCGGCATTCATCCATATATTCCCTTATTCGCGTCGTGCCGGCACCCCTGCCGCTGCGCGCAAGGATCAGGTGCAGGATTCGGTGAAGACCCTCAGGGTACAGAGGCTTGAGGAGCTTTGCGCCACCCTTCACGAGGAGTTTGTGACATCTCACAAAGGATTGACTGACAAGGTGTTGTTTGAAAGTACTGAGAAGAACGGTATGATGTCGGGCTACACAGAGAACTACATCCGTGTGGAGAGACCGTTTGATCCGGGATTGATTGGAAAGATTTCTGAAGTTACTATTTAAATGGATAAGGCGAAGCTGACATTTTTAGGTACAGGCACATCTCAAGGCGTTCCTATGATAGGTTGCGGCTGCGATGTCTGCCGGTCTGAAGATCCTCGTGACAAGAGGCTCAGGGCAAGTGTGCTTGTGGAGTATGAGGGGCTTAGCATTCTTGTGGATGCGGGGCCGGACTTCAGGCAGCAGATGCTGCGGGAAGGCGTGTCGCATCTGGACGCTATCCTGCTGACTCACAATCACAAGGACCACACTGGAGGTCTTGATGACATCAGGGCTTTCAATTATCTTGAGAAGAAGGCGACACAGATCTACTGCGAGAAGTATGTGGAAGACTCTTTGAGGAAGGAGTACTCCTATGCCTTTGAGGAGAAAAAGTATCCAGGAGCACCTGAATGGCACATTCATCTGATTGATGAGAAGCCGTTTATGATTGACGGAAAGGTCGAGGTAGTGCCGATCAGAGGAAAGCATTACAAGCTTCCGGTACTGGGTTACCGATTCGGAAACATAGCCTATTGTACGGATATGAACCACATAGCCGAGGAGGAGTTCGAGAAGCTCAAAGGCCTGGATCACTTCATCATAAACTGCGTAAGATACGGCAAGCACATCTCCCACTACTCCCTTGAAGAAGCAGTAGAAGTCGCCCAGAGAGTCGGAGCAAAACATTCGTGGATCACCCACCTGTCTCACCAGCTCCCGTGCTACGAAAAACTCTCGGCAGAACTACCCGCCGGCATCCAGCCAGCCTACGACGGGTTGACAATAGAATAAAATAAGGGACAACGTTCCGACGCCCCCCGCCCCACCTTCGGTCGGGCACCCCCTAGCCGGTCAGCACCCCAAAAATCGACAGATTTTCGGGGACCCCGATGGGTGGCATGTCGTCTACACGTTGTCCTTGATTTTATATTCTAATGCTACATCCCAGAAAGCCTATTTTATAAGGCGTAAGCCGATGCGGAGGCGGTCAAGGTCTACTGAGGTGACCTGGACTTTGATCTGCTGGCGGAGTTTCAGGATCTTTGACGGGTCTGCCATTCCTTTGACTCCCATCTGACTGGCGTGGATGAGACCATTCTGCTTGATTCCTATGTCGACAAAGGCTCCGAAGGCTGTGATGTTTGTAACAATGCCAGGGAGTTCCATTCCTGTCTTCACATCCTCGATCGTCCTGATGTCGTGTGCAAACTCGAATTCCTGAGCTGACTCGCGCGGGTCACGACCTGGCTTGCGAAGCTCCTGAATTATGTCAGTGACAGTCGGAAGACCGAAGTCTCCGTCTACATACTTGGCAGGATCGATACGTGAGCAGAGATCGGAATTGCCAACAAGTTCCTTTGTTGTAACTCCTAGGTCACGGGCCATCTTGTCCACAATGTGGTAGGCTTCCGGATGAACAGCAGAATTGTCCAGAGGATTCTTTGCTCCGTGGATGCGAAGGAAGCCCGCACACTGTTCGAAAGCCTTGGCGCCCAAGCGTTTAACCTTCAGAAGATCCTTTCTGGAAGCATACGGTCCGTTCTCAGAACGGTACTCCACGATGTTATCGGCAAGAGCTGGACCGATTCCTGAGACATAACTCAGAAGGTAGCTGCTGGCTGTATTGAGATTCACTCCTACATTGTTCACGCAGCTTACTACAGTATTGTCAAGAGTCTCTCTGAGAAGAGTCTGATCCACATCGTGCTGGTACTGTCCCACTCCGAGCGACTTAGGATCGATCTTTACGAGCTCAGCAAGCGGGTCCATAAGTCGGCGTCCGATCGAGACTGCTCCCCTGACTGTCACGTCATAGTCCGGAAACTCTTCGCGAGCCACTTCTGATGCAGAATAGATCGAAGCACCGTCCTCGCTTACCGAGAAGACACGTACCCCTGTCGGCAGCGGCACTCTCTTGATGAACTCCTCAGTCTCACGGCCGGCTGTGCCGTTTCCGATTGCGATCACTTCGATATTATATTTCTTTACCATCTCAGACACTGCCTGAATGGCCTTGATCTTTTCATTTGCAGGCGGATGCGGGAATATAGCTTCGTTATGCACCAGGTTGCCCTGGCTGTCCAGGCACACGACCTTACATCCGGTCCTGAATCCCGGGTCGATCGCGAGCACTCTCTTCTGACCGACCGGAGCTGCGAGAAGCAGCTGGCGGAGGTTTTCTCCGAATATCCTTATCGATTCAATATCAGCCTTTTCCTTTGCCTCCTTCATTACTTCATTGGAGATCGAAGGCTCCAGAAGGCGCTTGTAGGCATCGTCGAAGGCCATATGCATATGCTCGGCAAGAGGCTGAGCCGGATAGCGACGCTCCTGGCAGAAGTCGTAGTAGAGCTTCTTTCCGCATTTCTCTGCGTCGGCATCGATCTTAAGACTGAGGATCCCCTCCTCTTCCGCACGGAGGATTGCAAGAAGTCTGTGTGGAGCGATGCGGTCAAGTGACTCTGAGTAGTCAAAATAAGACTTGTACTTCATCGCCTCAGGGCCTGTAGCCTTCTTGGTGGCCTTGGTCACAATCCTGCGTGTCTTGAAGATCTGTCTGAGGGTTTCGCGTACAGAGGCTGTCTCGCTGAGTCTTTCGGCAATGATGTCGCGGGCTCCGGCAAGGGCCTCATCTACAGAAGCCACCTTATCGCCGACGAACTTTTTGGCCTCCGGAACAGGATCCACAAGAGAGACATTGTACATCTTGTCAGCAAGCGGCTCCAGACCGGCTTCCTTAGCCACAACCGCTCTGGTGCGCCTCTTCGGACGGTATGGAAGATAAAGGTCTTCAAGCTCTCTTGCCTCCACGCAGTCCTCTATCTTCTTGCGCAGATCCGCAGTCAGGGCACCCGCCTGAGAGATGGTCTCCAGGATAGTCTCCTTCCTCTTCTCCATCTCTGCAAAGACGTCGTTCCAGTGCTTGATCTCAGCCACTGCGACCTCGTCAAGTCCTCCGGTACGTTCTTTTCTATATCTGCTGATGAAAGGGATGGTTGCGCCCTCTGAGAAGAGGTTGATGCAATTCTCTACCTGCCACTCGCGCACATCGACGCGTTGGGCTATATTCTTAATATATATCTGTTTCATATTTTACCATTAATCGTGCGAGACCTGACGGAGCTGCTCGCGGTATGCTGAGAAGATCTTTGACTTCGAGACAAAGCCGACATAGGTCCTGTCCTGCTCGATGACCGGCAGATTCCAGGCCTCTGTCTGCTCGAACTTGATCATAACGCTGTCCATCTTTTCGTCGACATAGACATAGGCAGGAGCCGAACGCATAAAATTGTAGACGTGTAGGGTGTCGTACTGTTCGTATTTGAACATATCCCTTCTTATGTCTTCAAGCGACACGAAACCCTGGAAATGGTTGCGCGAATCCACAACCGGGAATATATTTCTCTTTGACTCAGACACAACCTGGACGAGTTCTCCCAAAGTTGCGTCAATCTTGACTGTAGAGAAGTCAGACTCGACCAGATCGCCTGTCTTCAGAAGGGTAAGCACAGCCTGGTCACTGTCGTGGGTAAGCAATTCTCCCTTCTTGGCAATACGTTTTGTATAGATGGAATAAGGCTCGATCGCCCTTGTCACCGCATAGGAAACAGTAGAAGTCAGGATGAGAGGGATGAGGAGTTCGTAACCTCCTGTCATATCCGCAATAAGGAAGATCGCAGTCATCGGCGCCTGCATCACACCTGACATCAGTCCTGCCATTCCCACAAGCACGAAGTTCTGTTCAGGAACATATCCGGGACCTGCAATCAGGTTGATGGACCTTGAAAGGACGAATCCGGCAATCGCTCCGATGAAAAGAGTTGGACCGAAAGTTCCTCCGACTCCACCGCCGGCATTGGTCAGGGACATCGAGAACACCTTCAGAAGGAGTACAAGCATAAAGAACACAGGCACAAGCCAGGCCCTTCTGAGCAGGAATGCGAGCACTGTCTGTCCCTCAAGGTCGATGGTGCCACCATTCAGAAGCTCGTGAAGATAGCTATAGCCCTCACCGAAAAGAGGCGGAAAAAGGAATATGAGAAGACCAAGGCTGGATGCCGAAATCGCCCACCTGACATACGGTCTCTGAATGCTCTTGATCCTGTCCTCCAGCCACAGAGTCATACGCGTGAAATACACCGAACAAGCCGCCGAGAATAATCCCAGCAACAGATAGTAAGGGATATTGTGCATCGCGAACGGCGAAATCGTGCATTGGAAGGCAGGTTGGTCACCGAAGAATATATATGCGACTACCGTCGCCGAAATGGTCGAGAGGAGCAGCGGCAGGATGGAACTCATCGAAATGTTGAAGAGCAGGATCTCAAGGGTGAAGAGGACACCGGCAAGAGGAGCCTTGAATATACCGGCAACTGCACCGGCTGCGCCGCAGCCCAGGAGAATGGTCATATTCTTATATGACAGTCCCATATATCTGGCGACATTGGAACCGATGGCCGCACCTGTGTAGACGATTGGCGCCTCGGCACCGACCGATCCTCCGAATCCGATGGTCACTGATGATGCGATCATCGAGGACCACATATTATGCTTCTTGATCTTGGATTCGTTCTTGGACACAGCCACAAGCACCTTTGTGACACCGTGGCCGATGTTGTCCTTCACCACATAACGGACAAAAAGCATAGCCACAAGCATACCTATGCCCGGATAGATGAGGTAGAGAATGCTGTACTCCACTCCGTCGAACCACGAGGTCAGCGAATGGTGGATGAATTCGATGGCGGACTTGAGAAGGACTGCTGCAAGACCGCAGCATATGCCGACGAAAAGCGACAGGATTATCATCACGTCACGCTCGGACATCTTCTTGAAAAGACGTCTCAGAGGTGAAAGTATGTCCTTGATGAAAAATCTTGAAGCCATAACCCCGCAAAGATAGTAAATAATCAGATATGAGATGTCTCGGCAAGCTCGACAAGACAGAAAAAATTCAAGAGATGCTCGGCAAACCCGACGAGAAATAAAAAGGGACAGCGCAGTGCCATCCCCTTTTGAATATGGTTTTTGTCGTAATGTTATTCTCCGTCAGCAGGATCGTCCTCGCCGTTTGAGTACTGGGCGATGTTGTCGTCTGGAAGGCTGTCGCCGTCGTTTCCGTCTGCATCGTCGCCGTCCTCACCATCGAGCCAACGCTCAAGATCCTCAGCGTCATCAGTCTTGACCTTGATCTTAACAAGATAAATGGCATCAGGAATCTCCACTGTAACAGCGTAGAAGTTAGTTCCATCCGGCTTGTCATATTTTACAAGATCCGGAAAATAATCACTATATCCCTTAGGGTACTTCTCTGCAAATGCGGCTGCCAGTTCGTCTGACATATTCTCGAAACTTACTACCGCTCTTCTTTTAACTGTTGTAGCCATAGTTTATACTAATAATCTTTTATATCATTTGAAATCGGGTGCAAGTGTAGGACATTTTTTTGAATTGAGCAATATGGGCAATAATTTTTTATCAAATTTTCATCTTACTTCCTGTTAAAGAAGAAAGATTTCTGCTCTTTCTTACGCTCAATGTCCCTTTCCACGAAGATCTTCTGCAGATTCTTAGGGTCAAGACCTGTGTAGAACATCACAGAAGATGTGGTCATAGGGGTCGGAGTAAAATCCTGGACCTGGTCCATCCATATGCCCTTCAGAGCAGGATTTCGCGCCAGACGCTGCATCTCCCTCATACCGCAGCCCGGATGTCCCGAAATGAAATAAGGCACAAGTTCGCACTTCCTTCCGCTCGAACGGACGATCTGGTCGAATTCCTTGCGCAATCTCTCGAAAAGCTTGAATGAAGGCTTGGCCATAAGCTTAAGAACTGCATCATCTGTGTGTTCCGGAGCCACCTTCAGACGTCCTGAAGTGTGCTCAAGGATGAGTTCCTTCAGATAAGGATAAGAAGTCTCGTCCACAAAGCCCTTCTCATCAAGGAAAAGGTCGTATCTGATTCCGCTACCTATGTATGCGTGACGGATTCCCTTTGTCTTGGCAATGCGTTCGTACAGTTTCAGGAGACGCTCGTGCGAACGGTCCATATTCTTGCACGGAGCCGGGAAGAGGCAGGATTTGCGACGGCATTTCTCGCACAGGCTGCGGTCCTTGCCCTGCATTCCGTACATATTTGCTGTCGGCGCTCCCACGTCGGAGATGTTGCCGGCAAAGCCTGGCAGGCCGTTAAGGCCTCTGATCTCCGAGAGGATGGACTCCTCACTGCGGGACTGTATGAACTTGCCCTGATGTGCTGCAATGGTACAGAAGTTACAACCTCCGAAGCATCCTCTGTGAGTGTTGATAGAGAACTTGATCATCTCGAACGCAGGGATGTGCTTTCCCTTGTAACGAGGATGAGGCTGCTTGGTGAAAGGAAGGTCCCAGAAAGAGTCCATTTCTTCCTGAGTAGCAGGAGGATAGGTTGGGTTTATCTGCACATATCCGTTTCCGACCGGCTCCACCAGCACAGGCGGATGCATCATATTTGCGTAAGTCTCGATGATATGGAAATTCTCTGCAAATGCGACCTTGTCCTTGCAGCATCTTTCAAACGAATTCAGCACCACCGCGTCTGTTACCTTGCAGCGGCCGTCCATATAGAATCCCAGCTGAGGGATCTTTCTGATGTCAGAGATATTTCTGCCGGCTTCGATGGCGCGGGTCAGCTCGAGCATAGGCCTCTCCCCCATTCCGTAACAGAGCCAGTCTGCACCGCTGGACACAAGGATAGACGGCATAAGTTCGTCCTTCCAATAATCGTAATGAGACACACGCCTGAGGGAAGCTTCTATTCCACCTATCACAACCGGCACATCAGGCCACAGCTGCTTGAGGATCTTTGTATATACGGTCACGGCATAGTCCGGCCTCTGTCCGGCCTTGCCTTCCGGAGTGTAGGCGTCGTCGCTGCGGAGCCTCTTGGCTGCAGTGTAATGGTTCACCATCGAATCCATCGCACCGGAATTCACACCGAAATAAAGTCTCGGAGCACCCAGCTTGCGGAAGTCGCGAAGGTCGTCTCGCCAGTTCGGCTGAGGCACGACTGCCACCCTGTAGCCATATTTCTGAAGCCAGCGGGCAATCACCGCCGTACCGAAAGAAGGATGATCTACAAAAGCGTCACCAGTGAATATGATGACGTCAATATAGTCCCATCCAAGAGCCTTGACCTCCTTGGCGGAGGTCGGGATCATATATATATCGTTCTTATTCTCCATACAAGGGCAAATATAAGCAACTGTTTGATTATTCCTATAAAAAATTCGCGAGGCTCTCGCAACCACTGCGAAGGCCCCGCTACTTAACCTAAACTTAAACTATGAAAAACTTCATTGCAAAGATAAGCATTAATAAGAATTTTACAAATCTATTGCACGAATTTTTGCATATTTTAATAATAGTATCTTTTCGCCGTGTTCATCAAAGAGAATGTTCGCCTTCAAGTCAGATGAACTGCCGCTGATTTCCTTGATTACACCATAGCCAAACCTATTATGCTCAATGCGTTGGCCTGCACGGAGCTGGAGGATTGGAGTCGGTTCGAAGTCTGCCGACACCGCCCTTAGCGGCACCGTCTGCGGTCTGCGGACCGGCGTCGGAGCCGCAGGCTGCGAAGGTCTGGACGGAGCAGATGGCTGAGGTCTGCCCTGCGCAGTCTGCTGTCTGCGAACGACTTCCGGACGTGATGACTGGCCATAACTATTGCGTCCTGAAGACATCTGGCCATACTGCTTCGATCCGGCATTATCTTTCTTCCAGGTTCCGAATGACTGTCTGCGTATCTCCTCCCCTGGCTCGTGGTCCTTGGTCAGAGGATTGAGGATGAAGTTCTGGTCTATCTCACGGACAAATCGGCTCGGAGAGTTGCTCTCTGTCTTTCCGTTGCGAAGTCTTGTCTGGGCAAAAGACAGGGAAAGATGCTTCTTGGCACGGGTCATAGCCACATAGAAAAGACGCCTTTCTTCCTCTATCTCCACATCTGAAGCCATCCAGCCTCCTGAAGGGAAGATGTTTTCCTCCATTCCGACTACATAGACATATGGAAACTCAAGGCCCTTCGAAGAGTGCACCGTCATCAGGGCTATCCTGTTGGCACCGCTCTCCTCGTCATCCACATCGACAGCGCTTAGAAGGGAGACATTCTCAAGATAGTCTCCGAGAGTAACTACCGGAAGGTCCTCGGCTGTGAGTTCAACACCCTCGCCTACAGAACCGTCAGCCTGCATTTCTTCAAACATCTCGTTATGCTTCTCCTCTATATATGCCTTCACACTGTTAAGGAGTTCCTCAACGTTGGCAGTACGCGACTGTCCCTCGATGCTGGTGTCACTCTTATAGAACAGCAACAGGCCTGACTCCATAGCGATCGCAGTCGCGACTATGTAGGCATCCTCCTTATTAGAGCGCAGGCAAAGCTTGCCTATCATATCACAGAATGTGCGTATCTTCTGGATAGCCGCCGGCTTCAGGCCGAATTCTTCAAGGTTATCCGAATATGCAGCCTTGAACAGGGAGATACCCTGTTTGCTGGCAGCTGCTGCGAGAGCCGAAAGCGATGTGTCTCCGATGCCTCGGGTCGGCTTGTTGACGATTCTCTTGAATGATTCGTCGTCGTTTACATTGACTACAAGCTTGAAGTACGCCATCATATCCTTGACCTCGGCACGTTCGAAGAACGAATTTCCCGAATATATCATATAAGGAAGGTTGCGTCTTCTGAGCGCCTCCTCGAGGGCGCGCGACTGTGCGTTGGTTCTATATAGAATGGCAAAGTCCTGATATTCAGAACGATCCGAATTTATCTTCGCGACGATGGACGATGTAACGAGCATTGCCTCCTCCTGTTCGGTATATGCCTGGATCAGCTTGATCTTGTCGCCCTGCTCGCCCATCGAATAACATTCCTTCGGGATGCGCGCCGAGTTTCTGGCAATGAGGGAGTTGGCCGCATCCACAATCACCTTCGTCGAGCGGTAGTTCTGCTCGAGTCGGAATATGTTGTGGCTCGGGTAGTCCTTCTTGAAATTGAGGATGTTCTCGATCTTGGCGCCGCGGAAGGCATATATAGACTGAGAGTCGTCACCCACCACACATATATTATTATGTCTCTGACCGAGCTTCTTCAGGATGAGGTACTGAGCCAGGTTGGTGTCCTGGTACTCGTCGACCATAATATAGTCGAACCTGCCGCCGATTGACTCGAGGGCCTCCGGATGGTCGCGAAGCAATATATTCATATTCAGGAGGATATCATCGAAATCCATCACTCCTGCCTGCTTGCACTTATGGGCGTACAGTTCATATATATCCACCACCCTCGGCTTCTTCGCCGCCGCATCATTCTGCTGCGCCGTCGCATTGCGCCGGTACGCCGATGCCGTGACGAGGTTGTTCTTGGCCATCGATATTCGCGAAAGCACGTCCTTCGGTTTATAGACCTTCTCGTCGAGCTGGAGCTCCTTGAGGCAGGTCTTTATCGCGCTGACCGAGTCGCTTGTGTCGTAGATTGTAAATGTGGAAGGATAGCCCAACGCTTCCGCATATTCCCTTAGAAATCTGATGAAAACTGAGTGGAAGGTGCCCATATAGAGCCTCCTTGCCTTCTTCTCACCCACCATCAAGGCGATTCGTTCCTTCATTTCTGAAGCCGCCTTCTTCGTAAAAGTCAAGGCAAGAATCCTTGACGGCTCACATCCTTTTTCAAGAATGTAGGCTATCCTGCTCGTAAGAACCCTTGTCTTTCCCGATCCCGCACCTGCCACTATGAGCACCGGTCCGTCTACACAACTGACAGCTTTACTCTGTTCGCTGTTCAGTCCCTCCAAAATAGTACTGCATTTGTTTTCCATAACGGGCACAAAATTACAAAAAAATGCGTAACTTCGCGGGCGCAAAATGCAATTTACACACAAACTGTTTTATATAATGTCAAACAACATCTATTTGAAAAAGGGACTTGACCTTCCGATCAATGGAACGGCAGCCCAGAACACCAAGAAGGTGATCGCTCCTGATGTTGTGGCCGTGAAACCTACAGACTTCAGAGGTCTCGTTCCGAAGCTTCTGGTCAGAGAAGGTGACAAGGTCCTCGCAGGTACCCCTGTCTTGGCAGACAAGATGTCTCAGAACATCCTCTTCGCATCTCCGGTAAGCGGAACAGTGCTCGAGGTTGTAAGAGGCGAAAAGAGAAAGTTGCTTGAGGTACGCATCAAGGCTGATGCAAATCAGGAGTATGTGGATTTCGGAGTGAAGAAGGCATCAAGCCTCACAGCCGCGCAGGTGAAGGAGTCTCTCCTTGCTGCAGGTCTTTGGCCAGCAATCACTCAGAGGCCGTACGGCATCATCGCCGATCCTGAGACTACCCCTAAGGCAATCTTCGTTTCAGCATTCTCGACTGCACCTCTTGCAGCTAATGTCGAGTACGCACTCAACGGCCAGCTGGACAACATCCAGGCAGCTGTGGACGCTCTCGGAAAGATCGCTAAGGTACACGTATGTGTAAACGCGGCTAACGAGTCTGCAACACTTTTCGGAAAACTTCAGAATGTGACTCTCCACACTGTAAGCGGAAAGCACCCTGCAGGTAACGTCGGTGTACAGATCCACCACATCGCCCCTATCCAGAAGGGTGAGATCGTGTGGACTGTTTCTCCTGTTATGCTCGCAGCAGTCGGAAAGCTTTTCACAACAGGTAAGTACGACGTCAAGAGAAAGATCGCCGTTACAGGACCTAAGGCAGTGAACCCTGCATATGTAGAGGGTTATCCGGGCATCAGCATCAAGGATCTCAAAGAGTACTACAACAAGGGTGAGAACCTCCGCTTCGTAAGCGGCGACGTCCTCTCTGGTACAAATGTCGGAGCAGAGGGTTTCCTCGGTTTCTTTGACAACCAGGTGACTATCCTCGAGGAAGGCAACAAGTACGAGCTCCTCGGATGGGCGAAGCCATTCAGATGCAAGCTCTTCAGTGCTTCACACACTTACTTCTCCTGGCTTACTCCAAACAAGAAGTACGATATGGATACAAACCTCCACGGCGGTCCTCGCGCATTCGTTGCGAACGACGTGTACGGAAAGGTTCTCCCTATGGAGCTCTATCCAGTGTATCTCCTGAAGGCGTGTCTTGCAAACGACATCGAGAAGATGGAAAAATTCGGTATCTATGAGGTGGTCGAGGAAGACCTCGCACTCTGCGAGTATGTATGTCCTTCAAAGATCGACATCCAGCAGATCATCACTGACGGTATCGCTCTTATGTTGAAAGAAATGTGCTAAAGCGTAGAATTATGAACGGATTAAGAAATTTTGTAGACAAGATCAAGCCGACCTTTGAGAAAGGCGGCAAGCTCGGATTCCTTCATTCGACATTCGACGCTTTCGAGACATTCCTCTTCGTTCCTAACACTGTGACACGTCGTGGTACGCACGTAAGGGACTGCGTCGACTTGAAGAGAATTATGATTATGGTTGTGATCGCCCTTCTTCCAGCTATGCTCTTCGGAGTCTGGAACACAGGTTATCAGCACAGCCTCGCTTTCGGCCTCGACTGGGGCTTCTGGAACATCGTATGGTACGGCCTTGTAAAGGTTATTCCTCTCTACCTTGTTTCATATATTGTAGGTTTGGGCATCGAGTTCGTTTCTGCTCAGATCAAGGGACACGAAGTAAATGAGGGTTACCTCGTTTCAGGTATGCTCATTCCGCTCATCGTACCGGTAGATGTTCCTCTCTGGATGCTTGCAATCGCTGTTGCTTTTGCAGTCATCATCGGTAAGGAGGTATTCGGCGGCACAGGTATGAACATCTGGAACCCGGCTCTCCTCACACGTGCATTCCTCTTCTTCTCTTACCCAAGCAAGATGTCAGGTGACGTCGTTTGGATCGGCGGTATGTCAAGAGGTGCAGAGGCTTGGCAGGCAGGCAACGGCCTCGTGGACGGTTTCTCAGGAGCGACTCCACTCGCTGACGCTACTCTCAGCAACCTCCAGCCTAAGCTTTGGGATATGATCGTGGGTACAATCCCTGGATCTGTAGGTGAGACTTCAGTAATCGCTATCCTTATCGGAGCAGTCATCCTCCTCTGGACAGGTGTAGCAAGCTGGAAGATTATGTTCTCTTCAGTTCTCGGTGGACTTGCAATCGGTTACCTCGGCTATGCAGCAGGTGCAACAGACCTCCCAGGCTACTATCAGCTCGTGATGGGTGGTTTCCTCTTCGGTACAGTGTTTATGGCTACTGACCCAGTGACTTCAGCTCAGACTGAGTGCGGTAAGTGGATCTACGGTTTCCTCGTGGGTGCCCTTGCAGTGACAGTACGTATCTGGAACCCTGGTTACCCAGAAGGAATGATGCTCGCTATCCTCCTTATGAACACATTCGCACCTCTTATCGACCACTACGTAGTGGAAGGTTCGATCAAGAGAAGAGCCAAGAAAGTAAAAACCGCTTAATATATATAAGGTATGAATACAAACAGTAATACATATACAGTAATATATTCGATTATCCTCGTTGTGGTAGTCGCTGCGGTTCTTGCCTTTGCGGCAATGTTCCTCAAGCCAACTCAGGAAGCCAACGTAAAGAAGGACACAATCAGCCAGATCCTTACTGCAGCTACAGTACAGGGTGAGGACATCCTTGCCACTTACAAGCAGGAGATCGAGGCTGCCATCCTCGTTGACATCGACGGAAACAAGGTTGGTGAGCTCAGCATCGAAGATTGCGAAGTTTATGACAACGCTGGTCTCAAGAAGCAGACTATCGCTTCTGAGAAAGCACTCCCAGTGTACATCTTCAAGAACGGCATTACAGTAGTTCCTTGCTACGGTGCTGGTCTCTGGGGTCCTATCTGGGGTTACATCGGTCTCGAGGGTGACCTCCAGACAATCAAGGCAGTGTGCTTCGGCCACAAGGGTGAGACTCCAGGTCTTGGAGCAAAGATCGCTGACGAGCCTTCATTCGCTGCAGGTTTTGCAGGAAAGCAGGTAGGTAGCGGCGACATCCTTTTCGAGGTTGCAAAGCCGGCTAACAGAAAGACTGAGAACAACGGTGTTGACGCAATTTCAGGTGCGACAATCACTTGCCAGGCTCTCGGCAAGACACTCAACCAGTGGTTCGGTTTCTACCAGAACTATTTTGCGAAGAACGGCGCTTCACAGCCTAGCACAGAGTTCGTTATCGGTGACATCGTCATCGAGAGTGTTGAACCATTTAACGTAGAGGAGGAATAGCATATGGCAAATTTTGACTTTAAAGAAACATTCTTGAACCCGATCTTCAAGGGCAACCCTATTTCTGTCCTTGTCCTCGGTATCTGTTCTTCACTTGCGGTTACAGTTCAGCTGAAGGGCGCATTCGTGATGGGTCTGTCAGTGATCATCGTAACAGGTCTTTCAAGCCTTGTATGCTCACTTCTGAGAAACACCATTCCTAACCGTATCCGTATCATCGTGCAGCTCGTTGTAGTTGCGATGATGGTAATCCTCGTGGATCAGGTTCTCAAGGCATATGCGTACAGCGTCAGCAAGACTCTCTCCGTATATATCGGCCTTATCATCACCAACTGTATCGTTATGGGTCGTATCGAGGCTTTCGCTCTCGGCAACAAGCCTTTCGCTTCGCTCGTAGACGGTATCGGAAACGGTGTGGGTTACGCAATGATCCTCGTTATCGTTGCATTCTTCCGTGAGCTTCTCGGAAGCGGTACCCTCTTCGGATTCCAGGTGATCCCACAGGCAGTGTACGATTTCGGATATATGAACAACGGTCTTATGATCCTCCCTCCAATGGCCCTCATCCTCCTGGGATGTATCATCTGGGTACAGAGAGCAGTTCAGAAGGACCTTCAGGAGAAATAACACATAACTAAAGAATACTATGGCAGATTATATTAGCTTATTTGTAAAGTCGATCTTCATCGACAATATGATATTCGCCTACTTCCTTGGTATGTGTTCATACCTGGCGGTATC
>JAFZED010000035.1 GCA_017560825.1 Bacteroidales bacterium
ACATCCGCAGTTCGTAAAAGGCAAGGCCGGTTCGCCATATGCCATCTGCGACTACTATGATGTAAACGCGTATCTTGCTGATGATCCGGAAAATAGAATGGCTGAGTTCGAGTCTTTGTTGAAGAGGACTCACGACGCCGGACTCAAGCTCATCATCGACTTTGTACCTAACCACGTCGCCCGTGACTATGGCAAGACAGCACCGACCTCAGGACATCCTGTACTCGGAGCTGATGACGACAAAAACGTGCATTGGACAGCAGAAAACGATTTCTTCTACTATCCTGGACAGAAGCTCACGCTCCCGACTCCGCCCCCTGCAGGAATGCAGCCTTATCAGGAATGCCCGGCAATGGCGACCGGAAACAACTGCTACAGTCCGAATCCTGGAATGAACGACTGGTTCGAAACCATCAAGATAAACTACACCGACTCCCACACTGCAACCTGGGACAAGATGCTCGACATTCTTGAATTCTGGGCATCAAAAGGCGTAGACGGATTCCGCTGCGATATGGTGGAGCTCGTACCGGCTGACTTCTTTACCTGGGCTATCAGGAAGATCAAGGAGAAGCATCCTTCTGTCATCTTCATAGCTGAAGTGTACAAGAAGGAACTCTACAGCCAGTACATCAGAACCGTAGGCTTCGACTATCTCTACGACAAATCAGGGCTTTACGACACTCTCCGCACTGTAGTGGAGAAGAACGTGGACGATAACGGAATGCCGGTGGAGCTTTGGCAGTCTGCAACCGGCATCACAAGGAACTGGCAGTTCCTCGGAGACCTTCAGCCATATATGCTCAACTTCCTTGAGAACCACGACGAGCAGAGATTTGCTTCAGAGTTCTTCGGCGGTGACGCGATGAAGACCTTTGCACCTTTATATGTATCCCTCTACATCAACACCGCACCGTTTATGGTGTACTTCGGAGAAGAAGTAGGAGAGTGCGGAATGGACGAGGAAGGATTCAGCGGCCAGGATGGAAGAACAACCATATTCGATTGGTGGACAGTGGATTCCGTAAAGAGACTGCGCAAGGTGATTGCATCAGGAGAGTATCGCGACCTTTGTGTGGAGAGCCTCGTGAAGGGCGGACTGACAGAAAAGGAAGCACAGGTGTTCGTCAGATTTGCAACCGCCCTGAGGTTTGCTGCAAACGATGAAGCCATAGCAAAGGGCACAACGTACGACCTCTGCTACTGCAATATGTCATCAGACGGTTTCGACAAGAACCGTCACTTTGCCTTCCTGCGTGATTATGAGGAACATACACTCCTGATCGCGGCAAACTTCTCAAACATCGAAGCAAATATGAAGCTGACAATCCCGGCTCACGCCTTCGAATGGATGGGAATCCCGGTCACAGAGGAACTGCACCCGGGAAAGGTGATTGAAGTGACAGTGCCGCCGATGGACGGCGTCATCATAACCTTGATATAATCAACCTGTCATTCCGAGCTTGTCGAGGAATCTAATAACCGACGACAGCTTCATTAGACGAACGGTCAATATATCCGTCAAGTCCTGCAGGAGCTTTATATAGCTTAGTGAATCGGCCTTCTTTGACACACTCAAGTGCGGAGATGGCCGATTCATCTATATGGCCGTCACCGCGCACCGTGTCTACTGTAAGGTAGCCTACTCCAAGTGAAGTGATGTTCTGGAAGAAATGTGTTCCCTGACTCGGCTCGATCTGGTAGCCTGGAATTGCGCTTTCTACGATCATCCTTGCCTCTGAAATCTCATTCCATAGCACAGGAATTCCAAGCCAAGGGTCTGAAGAGCCCCATCTGCCAGGACCTATGAGGAGATAGTTCGACTGCTCCTTCTTCATCATATTGTTCATTTCAGCTATCTCAGCTGCCATTTCCTTGGTCTTCGCGCTGTCAAATGTGTCTGAAGGCACGTGAAGAATGTAGCCGATGTTCTCTATATGACCTGAACCGAGAGCCTTGGTCGATCTGACAAGAATATGATCCATTTCTTCTGACACCTTGCTTATCGAGACGCTGTGATCCTGATCATACTCACCGACAGGGCGGACCTGAAGCAGTTTCATTGTGAGGCTTCCGTCCTTTGCCACATCGGCAGCAAACTCCATCTCCACATCGCACATCAGCTCGCTCTTGCAGATCTGCATAAGGTCAGCAAGAATCTTTGCCACAGGGTACCTGTTGTACTTGAGGATAGCATCAAAAGAGATTATACGAGGACCTTTGGCAGTGATTCCAGGAAGCATCCTGTTGTTTTCTATACTGAATGTAGACGCAACGAGCTCCGGATGCGAGCAGTCCGGAAGGACTTCAGCGATCTGAGCGTGGTGAAGGTTTATACCTTCGTCACGCGAGATCTTGAAGGCACCCGGACGGAGGTCAAGGGCATACATAAGCTTCTGGGTGTCTCTCAAAGCCAGTTTTGTCTCCGAGAGCTGGAGAATCTTCTTTGGGTATTTAGGATTGAATCTCAGAGAGTTACCTCCGTCAACGACTGTCTTTCCGAGTCCGAAGGCCAGGTCGACGATTCCGTCTTCCGCCTTCTCGCTTCCGATAGGGTAGAAGTTCACCGAACGGGCAACTCCGGACATAAGAGGGTAGTAGAGTCCATTGTGCTCAGATCCGCATATGCTCTGTACCACCACAGCCATCTTCTCCTCGCTGAGAAGGTTTGCAGTGGTCTGGATGTAGGTCCTGCTGCCGTTGTAGAAGACAGAGGCATAGACACTCTTGATGGCCTTTCCGAGCATACGCAGCATCTGGTCCCTGTTCTCCACAAGAGGAATCATATATGTAGAATATACTCCCGCGAACGGCTGGTAGCTGCTGTCCTCGAGCTTCGAGCTCGAACGCACAGCCAGAGGTGAGCGGGTGGTCTCCACAAAGGCCCTCAGCTCTTCTACAAGCTTCTCCGGCAGACGTGATGACACGAATTCAGAGAGGATCTCCTCGTCAGAAATCTCAGAATCAATCACATACTGAAGGTCATTCTCCAGAATGAACTGATCGAAATAGTCAGT
>JAFZED010000036.1 GCA_017560825.1 Bacteroidales bacterium
CCACGAGTGACAAGAGAAGAAGCAATTTTCTCATTATATTCATAATATCTCTAATCCTACTTGATCATTATTGTACTTCCGACAGAACGCTGTGCACCGTCACTCGGCTTTATTGTCTGCCTGCCGTTGATGAGCATACAGCTTGATCCGCCTCCGTCAAGATTGATTGCCTCGACACAACCAAGGTCAAGAAGTACGTTCGCAACATCGGCAGTTGTCAATCCGGCTACGCCTTCTGTCATCTGACGTCCTTCACAGACAAAGGTAATCATTTTTTTATCAGCTGTAATACCTATTGCAGTACGAGGCTGGTCGCTGTCCGGAGCGATTCCTGATGCGCCATTGAAAAGTTCCTCGACAAAAGTATCCTTGAACTTTCCGCCGTCAATCAGAAGAGGACCTCCACCCATTGCGGTTTTTGCAGCAAAGGTTTCAGCACCTTCCGGATAGGTAGCTGACGGTGTCTTTGCCGGCCTTGCTTCCCAGGTATTACCGGCAGGCGACGGGTACATATAATGTGAATCGTTTCTCTTATATGTCCAGCAGGCATTGAACTCGCCTGATTCCGACTCCAAAAACGCCGCACGGGTCGGATAGTACAATGTCACCCAATCCTCAGAAGCATAATTGATATTATATGCCAGGACTTCTGACTCTCTTACCGCAAGGCTTGAAGAATAGTTCAGCCCACCTGATGAGTAGAAGAAGCCTGCATTGATGACAACCGGCCAAGTGCCTTCGGCATAAACTGCAGCCGGAGTCTTAAACGCTTCCTCCGTACCATCCATTTCCACATCGCTTATGCTCCAGATGTCCCACTGGGCTGCTGCCATATCTGCAACTGCAATATAAGCAACCGCCAGTTTAGCTTCCAGCTTCTCAGGTGACTTATATACCTTTATATATTCAGGAAGAGTACCATAGTCGGCTGAGACATCTGTCCACTTGTCAAGTGTAGCAGGTACCGGCAGTTCAATCTCTTCGATTACCGGATCCTCCCAAGGCCAAACCTGGACTTCACCGGATGTTTCTGTACATCCGATGAAGCCAAGTGTAAGCAAGATTGTTATGATTAATCTCATCCGTTATTACATCTTTATACAGTTCACAGAGTATCCTCCGATAGTCTGTGCGTAATGGTCGAAGTAGTAGACAAAGAGCTTGAATCCGTCAGCAGACTGGCAGATTACAACGTCACCGCACGAATTTGATGCTTCCGCATTAGTCTCGTTGTACTGCTTGATCGCCATATTGCTGACTACAGGATCTGAAGTCTTGATAGTCGAAGGATTGGTGATGTCGTAGATATACAATCCCGGGTACTGTCCCCAAGCCGGGAACTGGGTAGTGATGAAGTGTGCAAGATAAGTTGCATTGTTGAACCTCTTGGCATCCATCGAGTTAGGATTCTTACCCCAGTTACAGTAGTCTACATCGAAGAGATCCTTCTCAGACTTGCCCATCTTACCGTCGATATATGCAAGATAGTAATGCGAATCCTCGCCTACTGTCACGCTGTTGCCATAGTGAGAAACCATCACACCGTTTGCAGGATCTACAGAAACCGGAGTAACCTTTGCATAGTGGACAGCTGTTTCACCCCAACCTGGATATACAGCGCTGTAGTCAACGAGATTATGTTCTACAACCTCTCTGTTTCTGACAACGAGCTCAGTTACGATACTTGCAGTTGTTACACCAGAAACGCCCTCGTGGGTAAGGATCATTCGTGCCTCTGTGTCAATATCACCGATCACGCGCACCACATTACCTACTGCAAAAGTTGTCTCGTTTGTGAATGAGTAGAACATCTCAGGAGCAGCTGTCAATGACTTCGTAGTGTAGATGTTTACAGTCTCACCACCGGCTGCCTTATTTGTGATGATAAGGTTGCCCATCTCGTCACTTGTCATTGCATCAGCCTTTGCTGCGCCAAGATTGAGCTCACCCTCAAGTACTCCGGTAACACCATTGAGATACTTAGGAGCTGTGCCGTTGCCCATAGAGATAACGAGCTTGCCCTCGAGTACTGCAACAGAAGGATTGACTGCATCTGTGTATGGAGGGAAACCGATGTTGCCAGGATTTACTGAGAAGAGTTCCTTTGCAGACTCAGCATTGAAACCGTAAGGAATCTTTGAAGGAGCCTCCTTTGTAATTGTGTACTCTGTCTCGGTCACACCGTCGTGAGCAACGACTGTGATAGTCTGAGGCTGGTTATAGTCCTTAGGCTTTGCAAGCTGCTCAGGGTTCTTGATGGATGCGTGAACGCAAGTCACAGCTTCTGCAGTATAACCTGAAAGGTCATCGTTGGTGAAGAGGTAGATCTTGCGGAGATCATTGTCCACAAAGCCCTCGCAAGGGAAAGTTCCTACAACATTGAACGAGATAAGATCGGTCCTTCTGAACTTGGTTCTCTTACCTGTGATCACGATGTCACGGCTCTCACCCTTATTGTTGGTAAAGGTAAACCTGTTCTCCTGGTTAAGGTCGAGCACTGTCAAAGGAGGATCGATCTTACAGTTTGGAGCCAGCTCGGCTCTGATTCGCAGGTTTGACATATAGATTGTAGTCGGATCCTCAGTCTCCTCTGGGAAGAACCAAGGAATCTCGATTACATAATAATCCATATTCTCATCGGTCACGTCGAGTTTTGCAAGCTGCTGGTCTACATATTTACCTGTAGTGAAATATGCAGTAAGGCTTGTGATACCCTGACGCTCTGCTGTCGGCTCGATGAACTGCGGGTCCTGGCAAGAAGCCGCCAAGCCGAGAACAGCAACAAAAATCAGATAATATATTTTTTTCATATTCATATCCATTAAATTATTTCCACTCAGGGTACTGCTCTACAAGCGCATTGTTGTTCAACTCGCCTGACGGCATAGGGAATCGGTACATCTTCTCAGGGAAGTTTCTATCCTGGTCATCTACAGACACATAAGTATATGTGAAAGTACCGTCGCCATTGTTCTCGATCTTAAGACCGTGCTGCTGGTATCCGCTGAGTCCTTCAGGGTACTGCTTGTGAGCAACTCCCCAACGGCGGAGATCCCAATACCAAAGTCCCTCAAATGCGAGCTCCACCTTTCTTTCCTGACGGATAGCGTCCCAGAGAGCAGAACCGCCCTTGTCAGTGTAAGGAAGACCTACTCGTGCACGGACTGCCTTTACAGCCTCGTTCGCCTCTGCAGACATATCGAGTCTGTAGCAAGCCTCAGCCTTATTGAGGAGAACCTCAGCATAGCGCATAATAGTCAATGGCTGCACGCCACCGCTGTAGGCGATTACATCGTGACTCTCGTCAACGAGTTTGCGGAGATAGTAGCCGGTAGTTGTACGGCCCATTGGTTCTCTGTCGAGATTCCACTGGCACCAGCCGTCAACACCACCTACAAAAGGCTCGATTGAACGGCCCTTCCACTGTGCACCGTTGTAAAGGATAGTAGCGTGGAAACGTGGCTCAAGGTCTGCATATGGAGGAGTCTGAGTAGTTGTTCCGTGCCAAGCTGCCCAGTTAGCTGCGCCACCTGTTGCAAGTTCATACGACTCGACCATTTCCTGAGTTGGAGTACCATATCCACCACCTGTCTCTCCGTGAAGAGCATAGTCACCTCCTGGAGTGTAGTAGAAATCGAAGCTGTGAGTAACGTCATTAGTTCTGTCGAACAGGTACTGGATGATTGCCTCGTTATTGCCTGCATTTACAGCCTTTGAATATGCATCTGCATAATCTGCCTCGAGTCCATATCCAAGCTTCTCAACCTCTTCTGCAGCAGTCTTTACTTCTTCCCAACGCTCAGCGTAGAGCATTGCTCTTGTCATAAACGCCCAAGCCATACCCTTGTTCAGGCGGCCATTTGCAGCCTCTCTTGCAGGAAGATAGTCAGTTGCGAACTTAAGGTCGTTATAGATAAAATCCCAACCCTGAGCCTCTGTACTGAGTTCCTTATCCTTGCTGTAGGCAAGAAGATCCTCATCGTAAATGATGATTTCCTTGTAGCGTTTCATCAGGTCAAAGTAAAGCGAAGCGCGCATAAACTTGATTTCAGCCTCGAGACGAAGCTTGTCCTCATCCGACATCTGACCATATCTCTTAAGACAGTCGATTGCCTTGTTTGTCTTTGCGATTCCCTGGTACCAGGTACCCCAATAGCCAAGGTAGGTGCTCACATAACCTGCAGACAATGTCTGCTCTACACCATAAGCTATCTCACTAGGAATGTAGCAGAGTGCATTGTAGTTATATGAACCATATTTCATCATATCAGTCAAGGCCTCAGTCTGACCTGCTGCACACTGATTCATCAACAGGTCGTAAAGGTAAGTGTAGAGGTAGTTGACGTGATACTCAGCGTTTTCTGTAGTCTCCCAGATAAGTTTGTCCGACACACTGTCAGTCGGAGCCATATCCAGATAAGGTGTGCACGAGAAAGCTCCAAGGGAAATTCCCGCTGCAAGTATTGCTTTATATAATTTCTTCATAATGATAACACAATTAGAATGTCAGAGTCACACCACCCATAAGCAGGCGCTGCTGTGGATAATATCCGTTATTTACACCTGGAGACTCAGGGTCAATTCCTTCTGGAAGAGAATCGAGAGTGAAGATGTTCTGACCCTCTACAAAGAATCTCAGAGACTCGATATTAACCTTCTGGGTCAACTTATTCGGAATCGTATATCCGATCTGGGCTGACTTGAGGCGGAGATATGTTCCGTCACGCATCCAGAATGTAGAAGCAAGACCATTGTCACCACCGTGTCCCGGAGTTCCGAGAGTAAGACGTGGGAATGTTCCCTCAGGATTATAGATGCTGTAGGCATTCTCTACAAGGAAGAGAGGCGAGTTTGCATTCTCCTTGAATGTCTGTGTCCAGATGGTATTGTCGTCGTTACCGTTGTAATATGTTCCTGTAAGTGAAACGTCGAACATAGCACCACCGGTGAATTGAGCGTTGAAGTCGAATCCGTTCCAAGCGAAGTCAAGGTTGAGACCGTAAGTGAGCTCAGGTCTGTTTGTACGGCCGATGAAGCCCTTGTCAGTCCAGTCGATCTTGCCGTCACCGTTGATGTCCACATACTTGATGTCGCCGACATTCGGACGGGTACCGTACCAAGCCGAATTATCGATTTCCTCCTCAGAACGATAGAGGCCATCTGCTGTCCAAGCCATTACTGCGCCAAGAGGCTTACCAACAACCTTCTGGTTCTCTGGAATATTAGGCTGGTCAGTGTAGATGATCCAGCGGCTGCGTGCAAAGGTCATTGTACCGCTCACACCGTACTGGAACGGCTTGCCGCCCAACATAAAGTGGCTTCTATGAGAGAGCATAACGTCAATACCCTTTGTGTCATAGGCGTTGTGGTTTGTAGCTGACATAAAATATCCTCCCATTGAAGGTGGATAATCCGCTCCCATATTGGTAAGAAGATCGAAATTATAACGATAGAAGGCATCAGCCTCGAGTGCAAGTTTTCCGCCCCACATCTTGAAGTCCACTCCGACATTGTACGAAAGGGACTTCTCCCAAGTAAGATCAGGGTTTGCAAGACCTGAGTCAGCATATCCTGGAGTCACGATAGTTCCACCGTTGGTATTACCATAGATGATCTGCTGATAATATTTGCTATATGTATTAAGGAACTTATATGGATCGATAGAGTCATTTCCAAGAAGCGCTACCGAACCTCTGATCTTGAAGTCGTCAAGGCCGGATACGCTCTGCATCCAAGGCTCCTTTGCAAGATTCCAGGCAACTGAAGCAGATGGGAAGAATCCCCAACGTGTAGTACGCATACCTGCAAACTTATATGATCCGTCATAACGGCCTGTAAACTCTGCAAGATATCTCTCATCCCAGTTGTAACGCGCACGGAACACGTAACCGGCTGAACGTGAAGCTCCGCTCCATCCGCTGATAGGGCTGTTTGCAGGCTGACCGTAAGAAAGCTCTGGAAGGTCTGCAAACGGAAGCAGCTTGGCATATGCTGAATGTGCATTAGAACGGTTGTCCTGGATCTCGGCAAGGGCGAGTGCCTCAACGAAATGCTTTCCGAAAGTGTTGATGTACGAAACACTTGCCTGACCTGTAAGGTACTGATAGTATGAAGTACCCTCACCAAGGCTCACTCCGTCTCCCTTACCTCTTGGATCAACTACCTGTGACCAAGATCCGCCGGAATACATCATAAGATCGAATGGCGTATTGAGGTTCTTGTTCATACTTGCACCGTAGTCAAATGAACCTGAAGCCTTGAACTGGAGTCCCTTCAGCCAAGGAGCATCGTATGAAAGTGCTGCATTTGCTGAAACGTCCATACTGCGGGTCTTCTTATAGCCAGACTCATAGATCGCTGCAAGCGGGCTCTGTGGAAGGCCTGTGTTCTTCTTCTGTGCTGCAGTCCAATAGCCGTTATACTTCTCAGGAAGGTATGGGTGCATCTGGATAGTCTGGTTGGCAATAGAAAGCCATCCTGTCTCAGAACCCATATCAGATCCACCTGTACCGAAGCCAGGAGTGTGACGGTTCGAGATCACGCCCGAGAGTCCCATTGTGAACTTGAAGTTCTCCGCAAGCTCAGACTCGATGTTTGCACGGACGTTATATCTGTCATAGTTGTAATTGTCAATGTTACCTTTCTGACCGAGATAACCGAAGGAAGCGAAGTACTTTGAAGCCTCTGAACCACCCTGAACAGTGATATTATGCTTCTGAGTGACACCTGTTCCAAAGACCTTGTCGATGTAGTTTACATTGTCCCATCCGTCAGTAGGGTCGCCGTTTGTCATCAACTCCACCTGCTCCTTAGTGAAATAAGGGACATACTCAGACTCATTTGCGATAGCGCCACTTGAGAGCTGGTCCATCATCTGGGCAACATTATAGTAGTATGCAAACTGAGGACCGTCCATAAACTCAGGGAAGTTTGCGTTCATCGACGCACCGACAGTAGCATTATAAGTGATCTTTGGCTTACCTGTAGCTCCCTTCTTTGTAGTAACGATGATCACACCGTTAGAAGCCTGGAGACCGTACACAGCTGCAGAAGCACCGTCCTTAAGTACTGAAATGCTTTCGATATCAAACGGGTCAATGTCGTTGATGTTGTCTACAGGGAATCCGTCAACCACGTATTTTACAGCTCCCTGTGAACCACGGATACGGATAGACGCCTGGTCCATACCTGGCTCACCAGACTCCTGTACAGAAGACACACCTGTAAGTCTTCCGGCAAGAAGCTGTGAGACATTTGTTGAAGGAGCCTTGAGAAGCTCA
>JAFZED010000003.1 GCA_017560825.1 Bacteroidales bacterium
ACAGGCTGACCGTCAGCCTGCCGGCTCTGCTGGCGGCTCCGCGCTGGAGGTATATCCTTTATTATATCCTTGAACCTTTCGGGTTCAATTCTGCCGTCCTCGCCTCTTTGGAAAACCTTCTTCTTTCAGAGCGTACCATTTCGGGAAAGCGCTTCGAGTCGCAGACGCATATTCTTTTTACAGAGAGAGAGCATCTCAGGGTGGAACCGTCAGGAAGTCCGGTTTCGATTGTTCCATCTGTTGAGGCTGAGGATGTTTTGCCGGTACGCTGTGCCGGAACCTATCATTTCAATGGTGCTGCTGTGACTGTTGAGGAAGTGGACTGGACCCCGGATATGCCTCTGAAGCAGCCGGAAGGCACCCTGCTCTTCGACGCGCAGAAGCTCCGCTTCCCGCTCGTCCTCAGACGCTGGCGCGACGGAGACTGGCTTGTGCCGTTTGGAATGCGTGGAAAGAAAAAGGTCAGCGACCTTTTCGCTGACCTTAAGTATGATTCTCTCAAGAAGTCATCTGCTGTCGTTCTTGTCGACACTGTGTCTGATTCTATGGCTCAGGAAGGCCATATTGCAGCTGTGCTCGGGGTCAGAAGCGATGACCGCTATAAGGTTGTTTCGACTACCGTGCGCGCCATCCGTATCTCAGTGACGCGCTGACGGCATTTATTCGATTGTGATGTCGTAAGGGATACGTGCGTAGACCTTGCCTCTTTCGAAAGGAAGCTCTGCAAATATATTCTCACCTCCCATCAATGACTCCATAATGGCCTCGAGTGCAGTCTGTGGCTTAGGGTACTCGGCCACCTGTACGTCGTTGAGGCTTTCTACGCCTT
Source organism: Bacteroidales bacterium (assembly GCA_017560825.1). Taxonomy (GTDB): domain Bacteria; phylum Bacteroidota; class Bacteroidia; order Bacteroidales; family UBA932; genus Cryptobacteroides. The sequence goes on from JAFZED010000003.1 coordinate 830, forward strand.
CAATCGAGAGAGCCGCATATCTGATCGCGTCCTCGATGGTTCCGATCTCGTCCACAAGACCGATCTTCAAGGCGTCTGAACCTGCCCATACGCGTCCCTGTGCGATTGCGTCTACATCAGCGACTGTCATCTCTCTGCCTTCTGCAACGAGCTCGGTGAACTTGGTGTAGATTCTCTCTACTGAAGCCTGCATATAGTCAACTTCGGCTGCTGTGAGAGGTCTTGTCATACCGAGCATATCTGCGTGCTTGTTTGAGTTTACCGGAGTGAGGTTCACGTGGAGCTTGTCCTTGAGGGTGCCGCTGATGTCTGGGATCATACTGAACACTCCGATCGAGCCTGTGAGTGTGGTCGCGTTTGAAATGATGTGGTCGCAGCCTGCAGAAATCCAATATCCGCCTGATGCTGCATAGTCACCGTATGATGCGATTACTGGGATGCCCTTTTCCTGGATGAGCTTGATTTCGGCCTTGATCTTCTCTGATGCAAGGACGCTTCCTCCCGGTGAGTTAACGCGGAGTACTACAGCCTTCACGTCGTCATCTTCTCTGACATCAGCGATCACTTTTGCAAATCTGTCTCCTGCCACATCCTCATTGCCGTTGCCGTCAACGATGTTTCCTTCTGCGTAAATCACAGCTACCTTCTTGTCGGCCTTGAGGTTAGGAACATTCTTGAGCTTTGCATATTCAGGAAGCTGGATTGCCTTGATGTCCTTGAAGCTCTCGACAACAAAGAGGTTGCAGAGGTTCTGCTGGAGCTGCTCGCGGGTAACGAGTTCGTCTACGAGACCCTTCTCGAGGTAGTCGGTAGGGAAGTTGAGCTCAAGGTTGTCGAGCATTGCGTTGAGCGCTTCTGCAGTGATGCCGCGTGACTGTGCCATTTCGTCTGCCCAGCTGCTCCACACTGCGTCGATCATTTCCTTGTTCTGCTCCATATTTTCAGGGCTGGATGAGTTTCTGATGTACATCTCGCCGGCTGATTTGTACTTTCCGTGACGGATGAGCTGTACGTTCACTCCGAGTTCGTCAAGGAGGTCCTTGAGGAAGACCATACGTGAAGAAAGTCCGTTGAGCATACTCATACCTCCTTCGTACTCAGTCATATAGATCTTGTCAGAAACAGAAGCGAGGTAGTATGCTGCATTGCTTGGGCTCTCAATATACGAAACGATGGCCTTGCCGCTGTTGCGGAAGTTCTTAAGGGCGGTTCTGAGCTCCTCGATCTGTGAGAGTCCGCCGCTGACATTGTCCGGTTTCATATAGATGAACTTCACTGCAGGATCCTCAGCTGCAGCATTGATGGCTGTAATTGCGCTGTAGATACCGAGAGGAGTTGACATCTCTCCGCCTGTAAGCATTGAGATAGGGTCTGCCTCCTGGGTCTGTTCTGCCAGTGTGACATTGTCAAAGTTGATCTGGAGAACTGCTTCACGAGGCATTACAGGCTGCTTTTCGCCGATGGCTGCAATGCCGATGAGTGCTGCTGTCATAAGGAAGAATCCAGCGACGCAGAAAACAAGAAGGCCCGCGATGCAGGCAAACATCATTTTCAAAAAATCTTTCATAATGCTATATGTGTTTAATTGTATTTCGGAAATATGTCTACTTAGACGCACGAACTACAAATATACTACAAAAATTGCGTAAAAAATCATATATTTGCGGGTTACAATGAAAAACTTTGTTTTGATGAAAAGAATACTTGTTTTAATTGCAGCTTTCTTCTCGCTGGCCGGTGTTGTTAATGCTCAGGTTCAGGGAGTTAATGGAGCCGTGGTGGACACTACGGGCATCTACAGTGAGAGGGCTGACAGCCTTGATGCGGCCGTGTTTGTGTCGCGTCAGGAGGGAAATTACCTTATGAAGGGTAAAGAGATCAGGACAGAAGTGATTTCTGCCGCCGGTCTTTGCAAGATGGCCTGCTGCAACCTTGCCGAGAGCTTCGAGAACTCTGCAAGTGTGACAGTCGGCTTCTCTGATGCGGTCACTGGTGCCCGTCAGATCCGTCTCCTGGGTCTTTCAGGAGTCTACACTCAGATGCTTGATGAGAACCGCCCTGTAATGCGCGGCCTTTCAGCACCGTTCGGTCTTTCATATGTTCCGGGCCAGTGGCTCAACAGCATCCAGATCGCAAAGGGCTCGGGCTCTGTGATCAACGGTGTGGAGTCAATGACAGGCCAGATCAATATGGAGCACCGCAAGCCTACAGATGAGAAACCGCTTTTCCTTAATGCAGCCCTGATGAGCGACTCAAAGGTTGACTTCAACGTGGCTTCTTCGCTGCAGCTCAATGAAAACTGGAGCACAGTCCTCCTGGGACACGTGTCGGGAAATTACGACACCCACGATATGAACGGCGACAGCTTTATGGACGATCCGAAGATGCTTCAGCTGAACTTCGCAAACCGTTGGCTTTACTATGCGCCGAGCGGACTTCAGATCCGTTTCGGAGTGAGAGCGCTTCAGGACAACCGTCTCGGAGGTCAGATGTTTCACGAGGACGGCAAGGATGTCTACTACAACAAGGACACCTACAAGCTGCTCTCAGACCAGCCTTGGGGTTCTGACATTACCAACCGTTCTGTAAACGGCTACTTCAAGCTCGGAGTTCCGCTCAGTGAGGACCAGAGCCATTCTATCGGTTTCATCGCTGACTACAACTACCAGGACCTCGGTTCATATTTCGGAGCTACAAGCTACCTTGCTGACCAGCACTCGGCCTTTATGAACTTCATCTATCAGAACCAGACAAATGAAGTTCATCAGTACACTCTCGGCTTCAGCGGAACATTCGACCGCTACAACGAGAACTTCAGCCGTACAGTTTGGACAGACCGCGGTGAGAACACTGCAGCTGACAAAGGAATAACCGATCTTATGAACGGTGGTCTCTTCGGAGAGTACACATTCAAGCCGAATGAGGAGTTCACAGCCATCCTCGGTCTGCGTCAGGACTTCTACCAGCAGAACGACGGCAAGGTGGCCGGACGTTTCTCTCCAAGAGCTACATTGAAGTATGCACCTAACGAGTCTGTGGTGATCAGAGCAAACGGAGGACGCGGAATCAGGTACTCTACACCTTTGATCGACAACATCGGAGTCTTCTCGACAGGTAAGGTCTTCAATGGAGCCTACAACGAGCACCTGCTCGAAGACGCGTGGACATTCGGCGGAAACCTCACATATTACCTCTCGTTCGGAGCATCGTCAAACACCTACATCAGCTTCGACTACTTCAAGACAGTCTTCTCTCAGCAGATGGTAGTAGACTACGAACGCACCCACAATGCGATCGACTTCTACGCACTTGACGGAAGACGCTCTTACACAGACAACTACCAGCTCGACTTCAGCGTGGATCCGTTCGAGAGATTCAACGTGACAGTTACAGCCCGTTACACTGATGCGAAGATAGAGCTCGACGGCAAGGGCCTCGTGGAGAAGCCGATGACAAGCCGCTTCAAGGGAGTGGTCAACCTCCAGTATGCAGCCAGACTCAACAGATGGATCTTCGACTTCACTGCTTCAGTCAACGGCTCGTGCAGAGTGTACAACTTTATGGAGAATATGAAGGATGCCGACGGCAACCTCCTCTACAAGAACGGCCGCACACCGGTGTACCCTATGCTCTTTGCACAGGTGACAAGGCGTTTCAAGGGTGTGGACGTGTATGTAGGTGCGGAGAACCTCACCAACTTCACCCAGCCTAGCCCTATCATCAGCGCGAACAATCCGAGCGCACCGCAGTTTGATGCAAGTGCCATCTGGGGACCGCTTATGGGCTTCAAGTGCCACGCCGGCTTCAGGTTCACCCTCTGGAAGAAGGCGTAAGCCGCACCCATCAGAACAAACGGCGCAGCCGGACAACCGTATATACCTAAACAGATAATTTAATATTTACAGATATGAAAAAGTTTTTAGCATTCATCATCGTTGCCGCAATGGCGGTTTCATCAGCATTCGCAGCAGATTCTGCAGCAGACCAGAAGAGAGGCAAGAAGTCTAAGGCCGAACTCAAGGAAGTGACCTGGACTGTAAATCTCCACTGCGAGAACTGCGTAGAGAAAGTAAACGAGAACCTCGCTTTCGAGAAGGGAGTGAAGGACCTCAAGGTCTCTCTCGAGGAGGGAACAGTCTACATCAAGTACGACTCTTCCAAGACATCTGAGGAGACTCTTGCAGCTGCAATGAAGAAGCTCGGCTACGAGGTGTCTGCAGCGTGCGACTGCGGCCACGACCACAGCCACGAGGGCCACAGCCACGAAGGCCACGACCACGGTCACAACCACCAGCATTAATACCCTAAGGATTCTATTACCAACTTTTTAACTGACTGAAATGTACAAGATCGTTTCGAAAGAAATGCTGACTCCTACAATCTGCAGGATGAAAGTCGAGGCGCCACGCCTTGCTAAGGCAGCAAATCCAGGACAGTTCCTTATTGTCCGCGCTGATGAGAAGGGAGAACGTATCCCTTTGACTATCAGTGACTATGATAAGGAGGCCGGTACAATTACAATCGTAACACAGCAGATCGGAGCCTCTTCATCAGAGATCATTTCATATGAGGAAGGCGAGTGCTTCGCTGACGTAGTCGGCCCGCTCGGCATCCCTTCCGAGTTCATCGAGATGTCTGAGGAGGAACTCAAGGCTCAGAGATATGTCTTCATCGCGGGTGGTGTCGGTACGGCACCGGTATATCCACAGGTGAAGTGGCTCCACGAAAGGGGAGTGGCGGTCGACGTGATCATCGGCGCAAAGACAGCAGACCTGATGATATATGTAAAGGAGATGGAGGCTGTCTGCGACAACCTCTACCTCTGCACCGACGACGGTTCAGTGGGATTCAAGGGTCTTGTGACAGCAAGACTTGAGAAACTGATTCTTGAGGAAGGTAAGAAATATACCCAGGCAGTAGCTATCGGACCTATGATTATGATGAAGTTCGCTACACTCACTGCGAAGAAGCTCGAGCTTCCTATCATCGTCAGCCTGAACACTCTTATGGTGGACGGCACAGGAATGTGCGGAGCCTGCCGTGTGACAGTTGCAGGCAAGACCCGCTTCGCTTGCGTAGAGGGTCCTGAGTTCAACGGTTACGACGTGGACTTTGACGAAGCGATGCGTCGTCAGACAATGTACAAGAGAGAAGAGACAGATGCCAACGAGCATCACAAATGCAGAATAGGGAGGGGAAGATAATGGCAAACAAGATTCCAAGAGTACCGGTAAGGGAGCAGGATCCTAAGGTACGCGCCACTAATTTCGAAGAAGTGTGCTACGGCTACAACGAGCAGGAAGCTATGCTTGAGGCAACCCGTTGCCTCCACTGCAAGAACCCGCGTTGCGTTGCAGCCTGTCCGGTAAGCGTCAGCATTCCTAATTTCATCGCTGAGGTAGCAGCAGGCAACTTTACTGCTGCGGCAGAAATCATAGCTAAGGATTCATCTCTTCCTGCAGTCTGCGGAAGAGTGTGTCCTCAGGAGACTCAGTGCGAGGGCAGCTGCATCCTCGGCGTCAAGGGTGAGCCGGTGGCCATCGGCAAGCTCGAGAGATTCGTGGCTGACTGGAGCCGTGAAAACGGCGGAGTGAAGCCACAGATCGAGCCGGCAAACGGCCACAAGGTAGCAGTCATCGGAAGCGGCCCTGCAGGTCTTGCCTGTGCATCTGACCTTGCAAAGCTCGGCTACGAGGTTACTATATTCGAGGCTCTTCACCGTCCGGGCGGCGTGCTTGAGTACGGTATTCCTGAGTTCCGCCTTCCAAAGGACAAGGTAGTGGCTCCGGAGATCGAGTCAGTGAAGGCACTCGGAGTGAAGATAGAGACAAACGTGATTGCAGGACGCACCATCACAGTGGACAGCCTTCTGGATGAGGAAGGATTCGATGCAGTGTTCATCGGCTCGGGAGCAGGTCTTCCTAAGTTTATGGGCATCCCTGGAGAGAACTTCAACGGAGTCTTCTCTGCAAACGAATTCCTTACCCGCAACAACCTTATGAAGGCTTACCGCGACGACTATATGACCCCTATCCACGCAGGACAGAAGGTAGTGGTAGTCGGAGGAGGAAACGTAGCAATGGACGCAGCCCGCACAGCCCTTCGTCTTGGAGCTGAGACAACAATCGTCTACCGTCGTACAGAGACTGAGCTCCCTGCGCGCCGTGAGGAGGTACACCACGCAAAGGAGGAGGGAATCAACTTCGCAATGCTCACCAATCCGGTAGAGATCCTTGCTGACGAGAAAGGCTGGGTACGCGCCATCAAGTGCATAAGAATGGAGCTCGGTGAGCCTGATGAAAGCGGCCGCAGAAGCCCTGTGGCAGTGCCTGGATCAGAGTTCGAGATCGAGACTGAGACTGTAATTATGTCACTTGGAACATCTCCTAACCCTCTCATCGCAAAGACAACAGGAGGACTGGATGTCAACCGCCGCGGATGTATTGTGGCCGATGAGAACGGTGCGACTACACGCGAAGGTGTGTTCGCCGGAGGCGACGCCGTGACCGGAGCAGCGACAGTGATCCTGGCAATGGGCGCAGGAAGAAAGGCAGCTGCGGCTATTCACGAATATATAAAGACAAAATAATCCCTACATCTGCAACCTTTCCCAGTACGGGTGCATCTTTAGTGCGCTTGAAAAGAATATATGAAAAGATCGACAGTAACAATTTTGGCATCAGCGGCTGTGCTCGCGGCCATATCAGCCTGCTCGGCTGATATGATGGGCGAGTTCGGTACGCCGCACGCAGAATTCGAGATCAAGGGAATGGTTGCAGACGAGCAGGGCTCTCCGCTTGGAGGGATAGCAGTCATATATGATGACACTCTTCTGAGTCCGGACACCCTGTACACAGGCTCGGATGGAAAATTCTTCATTGAAGGAACAATGTTCCCACGTGAGGAAATGAATCTGAAGTTCAAGGATGTGGATGGAGAATCCAACGGAGGCCTCTTCCAGACAAAATCAGTGAAGGTGAAGATGGAGCAGGTCGAGCAGAGTCTCGAGTCCTGGAACTATGGAAGATTTGTCGGCCAGACAGAAGTGACACTCAAGAAAGCGGAATAAATCAGGACTTTCTCTTCATTGCAGCCACAGGAAGAAGTGCTATGAGGTAGCCGATTACAGCCACCCCGGCAGCAGTGAGAAGGACATCGGTCCAAGAAAGGATTACAGGATATGCCTGGACAAGAAATTGTCCGGGCATTTTTATGAATCCGAACTGCTGCTGCGCCAGTGCGAAGCCGATGCCCGCAACAAGGCCGCCTGCCAGTCCGGCAAGGGAAATCATCCATCCCTCGAGTATGAATATATTCCTGATGAGCTTGTCTTCCGCTCCGAGGCTTCTGAGGGTCTCGATGTCGCCCTTCTTGTCGATTATGAGCATTGTAAGGCTGCCGAATATATTGAAGGATATGATAATGATGACAAATATGAGGATCATATATATGGCAGCCTTCTCATATTTTATCATCTTGTACAGCGACTCGTTCTGCTGGAAACGGTCCTTTACCTTGAAGCCGTCTCCAAGACGTGCGCTGATCTCGTTCTGGAGCCTTTTTATCTCCTTGCTGTCAGTTCCCTCGACAACCCTTATCTCCACGGCAGAAACCTCCTGGTCGTACTCCAGCAGCTCCCTCATAGTCTTTATCGGAACGATCATAAGTTCCTTGTCGACATCTGTGTTGATGGAGAATGTGCAGGATGGCCACAGGTGGACTATCTCCACCGAGGCAAGAGGATTGGACATCGAGATCTTGTCCTTCCTGTTCGGGTAGAATAGCTCGATAGGGGAGATGAACCGTGGATTTATATTCATTGAATATGCCAGGCCGGCGCCTACCGCCGCCATCGGGATGTCGCCTTTGTGGAGGGTGAAGTCTCCGTTCAGGACGTAGTCTCTGATAGGGGATTCGTCCTCATATATCCAATCGACACCTTTGGCCAGGGCTATGCCCTGCTGCCCGTCATAGTTCACGAAAACCTGCTCCTGCAGCACTGTGCACATATTCTTTACCGAAGGCTGGTCATATATCCAGTCATATACTTCACCTTCGGGTACGAACACCTTGCCCTGGGCAGGGGTAATCATAAGGTCGGGTTCGACGTTGCTCATCATAGACCTGACGAGCGAGTCGAACCCGTTATATACTGACAATATGATGATGAGGGCTGCTGTACCTACTGCCATACCGATGGCGCTTATCGCCGAAATGATGTTGATCACATTGTGTGACTTCTTGGCGAAAAGGTATCGTCCTGCTATGAAGGGAGCCAGCCTCATCCTGTTGTACTATATTCCTTACTTCTTGAGAAGCTCCTCGATGTGCTCCACGTAGTCGAGTGAGCTGTCGAGGTAGAAGATGATCTCCGGAACGATGCGCAGCTGCTTGCCCATCTTGCCGCCGAGCTCGCCGCGAAGCGCCTTTCCGTTCTCCTCAAGCGCTCCCATCACGGCCTCAGCCTTGTCTGACGGGAACACGCTGACATAGATCTTTGCTACAGAGAGGTCCGGGCTGACCTTTACGCCGCTTACGGAGACAAGAGCGCCTCCGAAGGCTGCCATACCCTTGCTGCGGATGATCTCCGCCATCACCTTCTGTATCTCCTTGGCAACCTTGAGCTGCCTTGTGCTTTCACCTGTCTTTTCCATTATGCAATCTTGATGATGAAGTAGTTCTTCTTGCCCTTCTGTGCGAGAATGTACTTGCCGTTAATGAATGACTCGCTGCCGATCTGGGCGTTGATGTCAGCCACCTTCTCCTTGTTGATGCTTACGCCGTTTGCCTGGATCATCTTGCGGCACTCACCCTTTGAAGGGAACACCTGTGACTCAGCTGCAAGGAGGTCGATGATGCCGAGAGGGAACTTCTCAGCAGGTACCTCGAATGTCGGGACACCATCGAACACTGCGAGGAATGTCTTCTCATCCAGGCCCATAAGAGCATCCTTTGTAGCGTTGCCGAAGAGCATCTGTGATGCTGCAACTGCGTTCTCGTACTCCTGTGCGCCGTGTACCATTGTAGTCACTTCCTTGGCAAGGAGCTTCTGGAGCTCTCTGCGCTCTGGTGCCTCAAGGTGCTGTGCTACAGCAGCCTCCACTTCCTCCTTGGTGAGCATAGTGAAGATCTTGATGTACTTCTGAGCGTCTGCGTCTGACACGTTGAGCCAGAACTGGTAGAACTGGTAAGGGGAAGTGCGCTCCGGATCAAGCCAGATGTTGCCGCTCTCTGTCTTACCGAACTTTCCGCCGTCAGCCTTTGTGATGAGCGGACAGGTGAGGGCATATGCCTCGCCGCCGAGCTTGCGTCTGATGAGCTCTGTACCTGTGGTGATGTTGCCCCACTGGTCGCTTCCGCCCATCTGGAGGGTACATCCCTTGTGCTCGTAGAGGTAAAGGAAGTCGTAGCCCTGGAGGAGCTGGTAAGTGAACTCAGTGAATGACATACCTTCGCGTGACTCTGAAGAAAGTCTCTTCTTCACAGAGTCTTTTGCCATCATATAGTTAACTGTGATGTGCTTTCCGATGTCGCGTGCAAAGTTGAGGAACGAGTAGCCCTTCATCCAGTCGTAGTTGTTTACGAGCTCAGCCTTGTTCTCGATGTCAGACTCGAAGTCAAGGAAGATAGAAAGCTGCTTCTTGATGCCTGCTACGTTGTGGTTAAGTGTCTCCTCGTCAAGGAGGTTGCGCTCCTGCGATTTCATAGAAGGGTCACCGATCATACCTGTTGCGCCTCCTACAAGGGCGATAGGCTTGTGACCGCAGTTCTGGAAATGCTTGAGTATCATAATGCCGACCATATGTCCGATGTGGAGCGAGTCAGCTGTAGGGTCGATTCCTACATAGGCCGCTGTAGGGCCTTCCATAAGTTTTTCCTCAGTGCCGGGCATAATGTCCTGGATCATACCTCTCCATCTGAGTTCCTCTACAAAATTTTTCATCTTATACTGTGTTTTATTTAATTATTCTGATTTGGTGAATATCATATAGTTGTGCAGCTCTGCGTCGTGGTGCGGCGTGCCTTCCGGTCCTGCCCAGAGCTTGATCTTTTCAGTGCCCTTGCCTTTGCCTAAAGAGATGCTCTTGCGGTAAAGGAACTGCTTAGGGTCGATCTCCATATAGCAATCCATCTTTGTGTCGAAGCGGTTGTATGAACGGAGAACAACCTCGTTGCGACCCTTCCTCAATTTCAGAAGCACAGACTCCTTGCGGGACTTTGTGTCGTACGGATTCATATGCTTCATCACTGTCGTGCCGTTCACTGCCACTTCCACACCGTTGCCGGCCTCCACTTCTATAAGTTTGTAGCCTGCTTTTGTCGCATAGATGACGCCTTTCACGAGCACGCTCTGCATAGGCCTTACCTTTATGTCTCTGAGCTCGTCCTGACCGCAGAATCTGAAGAGGGCGCGGTTCTCTTCA
>JAFZED010000004.1 GCA_017560825.1 Bacteroidales bacterium
ATATCGGCAAACCCCTTACCGCACACAGCCCTCAGGCCATTCACATTCCAAGAAATAAACTTATACATATCCTTACTTTTTCTGCGAAAATAACACTTTTTCCTCACAACTCCCCAGCGCGAGTGCAAAAACCCCGTAAAACCGTACGCGGTCCCCTCCATTTCCGGGGGACCGCGTACACTTTAGGCCCAAAACTGCACTCGCTCTCCTCCAGCCCGGCGTTAAAAATAAATTCAAAACCGTTAAAAAATCGACAAACTTTTAAAGAAAAAGAAAAACTTGAAAAATCTTTTTTAAAATCGAGTGATATATTGACAGGTCCCTCATAATTTAGCGGCAGAGATTTCCGGAAGATCCGGAGGTCATAAATGTAAAAAATCTGAATATATGAGGGGATACTATCACGTAAGCAGCCACGGGCTGGAGAAAAACGACATCTTCAAGAGTAAACAGGACTTCATCTCAGGAATGAACGACATCGCAATCTGCATCCTCGGCTTCGATGTCTCCATCCTCTGCTTCTGTCTGATGAGCAACCATTTCCATTTTCTTTTGTATGGTACTCAGGAGGAATGCAGGAAGTTCTCTGAGGAGTACAAAAGGAGGTGCGCGATGAGGATGAGACTGGCAGGAGAGGTTCAAGGTTTGAAGGACGTCCAGGTGCGTCTGGATTTTATAGACGATCAGCTGTATCTGGAAAATGTCATAGCCTACATTTTAAGGAATCCGATAGCAGCAGGTATATGGATGATGCCGTATCATTACCGGTGGTCCTCTATATCTCTATATTTCAGGGGCGATGATTCTCCAAAGGGGACCAGGATAGGCGATCTGAGTATTCGGCAGCGTTTCCGTATCTTGAAATCGAGACTCGAGTTGCCGAGTGACTATGTGATTGACGATCAAGGAATGATTCTTCCGTCCTGCTATGTGGATTCGACTTCGGTTGAGAAGATCTTCGGCCATCCTGCAAGACTGATGATGGCGCTTGCCAGGAAAATAGAGAATGATGTCGAACTGAAGTTTGGTGTAGCAAATGATGTCACGATGACAGATCAAGAGATACTGACTCAGATGAAAGACTTGATAAAGAAGGAGTTTGGTAAAGATTCCATTTCGCAGTTGTCGGTTGAACAGCGTATCAGCCTGTGTCTTATGCTGAAAAGAAACTTCAGAGCAGGGGTAAAGCAGATTGCAAGACTGACCCGTATCGATCCTGCTGTTGTGGCAAAGATAGTATAGCGAGTGCAAAAACCCTATAAAAGCGTACGCGGTCCCCTCCATTTCCGGGGGACCGCGTACACTTTAGGCCCAAAACTGCACTCGCTCCTGCAACCCGCAGGAACTCACTGCATCCTGCAAGAACCTCTGAGACCTGTTTCGTCGGACTACTCCAAAGTCCACTCAGTGCCTTCCTTGGTGTCCTTGATCAGGATGCCCAGAGCCTTGAGGTCGTCGCGGATGCGGTCGCTTGTCGCCCAGTCCTTAGACGCCTTGGCTGCCTTGCGCTGCTCCAGGACCATAGACACCAGACCGTCGATGGTCTGCATTGTCTTGCTGCCTTCGCTTTCCTCATCGCGCAGGCCGAGAACTCCGAAGACGATGTTGTCAAACAAGTCTACAAGTGCCTGGTAGTCAGATGTATCAAGAGTAAGTTTCTTGTCCTTTACAGTGTTGATGATACGCACTGCGTCGAAGATGTGAGACAGGGCGATCGGTGTGTTGAGGTCATCGCAGAGAGCCTCATAAGCGCCCTCTACAAGTGCGCGGACCTCTGCATTTGAAGCCGCAATCTCAGCAGGAGCAACTGCAGAAACAAACTCCCCGTAAGCAAGTGCCGGAGCCGGCTGCACACCGTAAGCTGCTGCCAGAGCACGCAGATCCTTGGCCGCCTGCATAATCCTCTTAAGTCCCTTCTCCGCAGCCTGGAGAGCCTCATTGCTGAAGTCCAGAGTTCCACGATAATGAGCCTGAAGGATGAAGAAACGCACTGTCATAGGAGTGTAAGCCTGCTCAAGCTTGGCGTGTGCACCAGCGAACAGCTCTGGAAGAGTGATGAAGTTTCCAAGTGACTTACCCATCTTCTTGCCCTCGATGGTGATCATATTGTTGTGCATCCAGTACTTCACACCGCTGCAGCCGCGTGAAGCTGTGTTCTGTGCAATCTCGCACTCGTGGTGCGGGAACAGGAGGTCCATTCCACCACCGTGGATGTCGAACTCCTTGCCAAGGTACTTCTCACTCATTGCCGAGCACTCCAGATGCCATCCCGGGAAACCGTCGCTCCAAGGTGAAGGCCAACGCATAATGTGCTCCGGAGAAGCCTTCTTCCACAACGCGAAATCGTAGGAAGCCCTCTTGTCCTGCTGTCCGTCAAGGTCACGTGTTCCTTCCTTCACCTCATCCAGGGTGCGGCCAGAAAGCACGCCATACTTATGGTCAGCATCATACTTGAGCACATCGAAATAGATCGAGCCATTGCTCTCATATGCGTATCCTGCATCAATAATCTTCTTTACCAGATCGATCTGCTCGATGATATGTCCTGACGCACGAGGCTCAATCGACGGCGGAGCCACATTGAGCTGACGCATAGCCTCGTGGTACGCCAGAGTACATCTCTGTACGACCTCCATAGGCTCAAGCTGCTCAAGACGAGCCTTCTTTGCAATCTTATCCTCTCCCTCGTCAGCATCGTGCTCAAGGTGTCCCACATCAGTGATGTTGCGGACATAACGCACCTTGTAGCCAAGGTGGCGAAGCAGTTTCACGAACACGTCATAAGTCACTCCGGGTCTTGCGTGACCGAGGTGCGCATCACCGTAAACAGTTGGACCACAGACATATAGTCCTACGTGTCCCTCGTTCAGCGGCTTGAATATCTCTTTCTTTCTCGAAAGCGAATTTGTGATATATAATTCTCTCATTTCTGATATATTTTATTCCATCTGGCGGCAACCGGATACCCTACGTCACCGCAATCGGCAAATATACGAAAAATTTTTCTATATATAGGTATATATTCAAATTTGAGAAGTGCTGGATTTTTCGTAACTTCGCGGCTTAAAACGAATTGATTTTTTATGAAAGTAGCTATCATTATGGGATCGACCAGCGATCTCGACATTATGTCACAGGCAATCAACGTACTCGAAGGATTCGGAGTAGAGGTTGTAAAAAGAGTAATCAGCGCGCACAGAACACCGGATCTTATGTGCGAATTCGCTAAGTCAGCCAAGGCAAACGGCATCGGAGCCATCATCGCAGGTGCAGGTGGAGCAGCCCACGTAGCCGGAGTCGTTGCCGGAATGACAACAGTCCCAGTGATCGGAGTCCCTATCCAGACCAAGGCACTTGGCGGAATGGATTCACTCCTTTCAATCGTACAGATGCCTGCAGGTATCCCAGTAGCTACAATGGCAATCAACGGTGCAAAGAACGCCGGCCTCTTCGCAGCACAGATCCTCGCTCTCACAGACGAGACCCTCGCAGCGAAGCTCGACGAGTTCCGCAAGGAACAGACCCAGAAGGTCCTCGACGCGACAATCTAAACATAATTACATACCAACGGATATGAAAAATTACCGTATTTACGTAGAAAAGTATCCTGAATTTCAGGTAGAGGCGCGCAGCCTCAGGAACGAGCTGAACGAGAACCTCCAGCTCGAGCTCCCTTCACTGCGCTACCTCAATGTCTATGACCTCTTCGGCTTCTCGGAAGAGCTTCTTGAGAAGAGCCGCTACAGCGTTTTCGGAGAGATCGTAACTGACAGCGTTACAGACGAATGCGACCTGTCAGGCACTAAATATATAGCCGTGGAGTACCTTCCAGGCCAGTTCGACCAGCGTGCAGCTTCGGCTGTAGACTGTGTCCGTCTCATCGACCCGACAGCAAAGGTGAGCATCAAGAGTTCAAAGCTCATCATCCTTCCGGGCGACACCACAGACGAAACAATCGAAAAGATCAAGCGTTACTATATCAACGCAGTGGAGTCTCGTGAGAAAGACCTCGCGAAACTTTCTGCAATGGAGCAGCCGGAAGTGACTCCGGTGCCTGTCCTTGAAGGACTTACAGCACTCGCAGAAGAGGAACTTGCACCATATTGCAAGAAAATGGGTCTGGCAATGAACGCCGACGACCTCCGCGAAGTGGTGAACTACTTCAAGACCGAGGGCCGCGACCCTTCAGAGACCGAGCTCCGTATCCTTGACACCTACTGGAGCGACCACTGCCGCCACACCACCTTCACAACCGAGCTCGAAGAGATCGACGTGGAGGAGTCCTTCCTCAAGGAGGAGATCGACGGCACGCTCAACCTCTATATGAAGATCCGCAAGGAACTCGGCCGCGAGCACAAAGGCCTGAACCTTATGGATATGGCGACAGTAGGAGCGCGCTACCTCAAGGCACACGGCTACCTCGATGATATGGAGGTGAGCGAAGAGAACAACGCCTGCAGCATATATGTAGACGTGGACATCGTGACCGACGAAGGAGAAATGACCACAGAAAAGTGGCTCCTCCAGTTCAAGAACGAGACCCACAACCACCCTACAGAGATCGAGCCTTTCGGAGGCGCTGCGACTTGTCTCGGTGGTGCCATCCGCGACCCGCTCTCTGGACGTGCCTATGTCTACCAGGCAATGCGCGTGACAGGTGCAGGTGACATCTATCTCCCTGTTGCTGAGACCATTCCGGGCAAGCTTCCGCAGAGCATCATCTCACGCAAGGCAGCTGCAGGTTACTCCAGCTACGGTAACCAGATCGGTCTTGCAACAACCCACGTACGTGAGGTTTACCACGAGGGATATGTGGCAAAGCGTCTCGAGGTAGGAGCAGTAGTAGGAGCAGTGAAGGCAGACAGCGTACGTCGAGAGAGCCCGGCTCCTGGTGACATCGTCCTTCTCCTTGGAGGCCGCACAGGCCGTGACGGAGTCGGCGGAGCGACCGGATCATCAAAAGAACACACAGAAGAATCACTCGAGACTTGCGGCAGCGAGGTACAGAAGGGTAACGCTCCTGAGGAGAGAAAGCTCCAGCGCCTCTTCCGCCGTCCTGAAGTGACAAAACTCATCAAGAAATCAAATGACTTCGGTGCAGGTGGAGTCAGCGTTGCAATCGGTGAGCTCACCGACGGCCTCGACATCTACCTCGACCGAGTACCTACCAAGTACAGCGGCCTGAACTCTACTGAGCTCGCAATCAGTGAGTCACAGGAGCGTATGTCAGTAGTCATCGAGGCCAAAGACAAGGAGGCTATGATGGCTTACTGTGCAAGCGAGAACGTAGAGGTGAACCACGTTGCAGACGTAACCGACAGAGGCCGTATGCGTATGTTCTACGGCGACAGGATCATCGTAGACCTCTCACGCGAATTCATCGACTCAGCCGGAGCAAAGCACTATGCAAAAGCAACCGTAGGTGCAGTTGAGGACAAGAATCCGTTCCAGCGCACAGTTGAGGGAGATACCCTTGAGGACAAGATCTTCAACAACCTCCAGGACCCTAACGTGACCTCACAGAAGGGTCTCATCGAGATGTTCGACTCTACAATCGGACGCTCTACAGTCCTTATGCCGTTCGGAGGTATGCTCCAGGCGACAGAGACCCAGGTTTCAGTCCAGAAGCTCCCTACAGACGGCTACACCGACACAGCCAGCATTATGGCCTTCGGTTACAACCCGTACATCGCAAGCTGGAGCCCTTACCACGGAGCAGCATATGCAGTGGTTGAGGCCTGCTCAAAGGTAGTTGCAGCCGGAGCAAGCTACGAGAAGATGCGCTTCTCTTACCAGGAGTACTTCGAGCGTATGACAGACCGCAAGTCTTGGGGCAAGCCGCTTTCGGCCCTCCTCGGAGCCCTCAAGATGCAGGTCGAGTTCGGCCTTCCGTCAATCGGAGGTAAGGACTCAATGAGCGGAACATTCGAGAACATCAACGTGCCGCCAATGCTTATGGCCTTCGGTATAACAACCGTCGACGCAGACAAGGTGATCTCGCCTGAACTCAAGTACGAGGGCAACAAGCTCTACCTCATCAAGCACACTCCACTGGCTAACTATATGCCTGACACCGAGCAGCTTAAGAAGAACTGGGCATATATCACCGAACAGATCGAAAAAGAAAATATCGTATCAGGCTACGCCCTCGGATTCGGAGGAATCGCTGAGGCCATCTGTAAGATGTCCTTCGGTAACGGCCTCGACGCGAAGATCAACGTTGACGAGGCAGAGCTCTTCAACTACGGCTACGGTTCTATCCTCGTCGAGTCGGAGAACGAGCTTGACTATCCGAACGCAATCCTCATCGGAGAGGTGACCGACGGCGAAGAGAGCGAACTCACAATCAACGGAAAGAAATTCGACATATTCGAACTCATCTCGGTCAATGCCGAAAGATTCGCTCAGGTATATCCTGACACAGCCGAGGCATATAACCAGAAGACCGTTCCTGCTGGCCTCGAAGGCGTGAAGCCGTTCAAGGCGAAGAAGGCTGACCTTAAATATAAGGGCGAGCCTGTCGAGACACCGATCGCGTACCTCCCTGTATTCCCTGGTACAAACTGCGACTATGACTCGGCGAAGGCATTCCGAAATGCCGGCGCAGAGGTTCTTATGAGCGTATTCTGCAACCTCACCGAGGACGACATCTTCCGCTCAATCGCAGAAATGAAGAAGAATATCGACGAATGTCATATCCTTATGCTCAGCGGCGGATTCTCAGCTGGTGATGAGCCGGACGGTAGCGGTAAGTTCATCGCGAACGTATTGAACAATAAGGATATAGCGGATGCCATCCACGCACTCATCGACCGCGGCGGACTCATCCTCGGTATCTGTAACGGCTTCCAGGCCCTCGTCAAGTCAGGCCTCCTTCCATACGGCCGTCTCGGTCAGGTGACAAAGGACAGCCCGACACTCTTCCGCAACGACATCAACCGCCACATCTCCCAGATGGTGACCACAAGAGTCTCTACAACCAACTCACCTTGGCTTGCAGGATTCTCAGTGGGCGACCTTCACACAATTGCAGTCAGCCACGGAGAGGGTAAATTCGTTGTGAATGAGGAGTTTGCGAAGGAGCTCTTTGCAAACGGCCAGGTGGCCTTCCAGTATGTAGATCCTATCGATGAGGAAGTGACAATGGAGTCGCCATATAACCCTAACGGATCTTACTATGCGATCGAGGGTATCATCAGCAAGAATGGTCAGATCCTCGGTAAGATGGGCCACACAGAGCGCTACGAAGGCAACCTCTTCAAGAATATAATGGACGAAGGCCTCGAGCAGCCGCTCTTTGACAACGCAGTAGCCTACTTCCGCGGTGAGTAAAGTAACGTCATCCCCGGCCCGACCGGGGATCTAAACGAACAAAAATGTGTAAGTGTAAATACAGAGACGACAAGCTCCACCACGAATGTGGCGTCCTTGGAATCTACGGAGTTGAAGACGCTGCAGGCCTCGCATATTACGGCCTGCACGCCCTTCAGCACAGAGGCCAGCAGGGCTGCGGCATCGTGACCGTGAACACCGAAGACGGCCAGTTTCATAGAGTAAAAGGAGACGGACTTGTCTCAGAAGTCTTCAACGAACAGAAGATGGCCAAGCTCCCCGGCAAAATGGCCATCGGCCACGTGCGCTACAGCAATGCGGGCTGCAAGGGAACGGAGAACATCCAGCCGTTCCTCTTCCATCACAGGTCAGGAGACTTCGCAATGGCCAATAATGGTCAGATAGTGAACTACAACCAGCTCCGCCAGGATCTTGAGGACAAGGGTAGCCTCTTCCAGTCTTCATCAGACGCTGAAGTGCTTGCTCACCTCATCAAGAAACAGGGCGTAGACAATTCCCTGCCGCGTATATATGCGTTGAAGGATGCTCTCAATATGCTCGAAGGAGCCTTTGCATTTGTCGTGATGACAGGTCGTCGTATATATGCCTGCCGTGACAAATACGGCTTCCATCCGCTCGCAATCGGAAAGCTCGGCGACGGCTATGTAGTAGCCAGCGAGACCTGTGCATTCGATGTGCTCGGAGCAGAGTATATCCGTGACGTTGAACCAGGCGAAATCGTAACCCTCGACCACCACGGCATCCGCAGTCAGTTCTATGCTCAGCCGGAGCGCCACGCTATGTGTGCGATGGAGTACGTGTACTTTGCCCGCCCTGACAGCGACATCGAAGGCTGCAATGTGCATAACTACCGCAAGGAGTCAGGTAGGATCCTCTTCCAGGAGTCTCCTGCAGATGCGGACATCGTGATCGGTGTTCCGGATTCAAGCCTCAGTGCGGCCCAGGGCTATGCTGAAGCCAGCGGTCTCCCGTACGAAATGGGACTCATCAAGAGTAAGTACGTCGGCCGTACCTTCATCCTCCCGACCCAGTCTCTCCGTGAGAAAGGAGTCAAGATGAAGCTCTCTCCAGTGAAGACCATCGTCAAAGGAAAGAGGGTAGTGCTCGTAGACGACTCAATCGTCCGCGGAACCACCTCCCTGAAGATCGTTAAGATGCTTAGAGAGGCAGGAGCTTCCGAAGTTCACGTCCGTATCGCCAGCGCCCCTCTCAAGTACACCTGCTACTACGGAGTGGATGTCCACACCCCACAGGAGCTCATCAGCAACAGCAATAGTGTAGAGCAGGTCTGCAAGCTCATCGACGCCGACTCCCTCGCCTTCCTCTCCCACGAAGGAATGCTCGCAGCCGGCCACCGCGACGACCTCTGCCTCGCCTGCTTCAACCACAAGTACCCGACCAAGATCTTCGAAGACTAACCTCTTCGACATCCCCATAACAGAGCCCGTCCTGCATTTGGACGGGCTTTCGTTTTCACCCACTCTAAGCATTCTGCCTCCAGTCCTTGTGGGAGCCCCTTTTAAAGGACTGGGCTAGGCTTTGTGCAGCAGCTATGAGTTTCCTCAGTGGATAAATGCCGTCTGAGCGAGAATCCTGCCAGCTACTATGCCATTGTGCACGGCCTTAGCACAAAGCAGCCAGCGCGAACCCTTTGGGTTTTGTTCGCGATGGCTGCTTTGAATCGCCGGCCGCGGTTATGGCCGGCGATGGTGCGCGTGGTCTAGAAAGTGGCCGGCCTGCATACTCGCCGGCCACGTCCTCCCCAGTCCTTGCCAGAGCCCCTTTTTAAGGACTGGGCATTGATTCTGGCTCTCCAGTCCTTGTGAGAGCCCCTTTTCAAGGACTGGGCATTGATTCTGGGCCTCCAGTCCTTGTGAGAGCCCCTTTTTAAGGACTGGCCATTGATTTCCGGCCTCCAGTCCTTGTGAGAGCCCCTTTTTAAGGACTGGCCATTGATTTCCGGCTCCCAGTCCTTGTGAGAGCCCCTTTTCAAGGACTGGGGGAGTGATTCTCATAGAGGAATGCAGGAAAGTAATGATTTTAAGCAATTTGCTTTGCAGTTTCGAGGATTTCTTGTACTTTTGA
>JAFZED010000037.1 GCA_017560825.1 Bacteroidales bacterium
CTGCACGGGAGTTGCAAATTTTGCAAGTGTCGTATCACGCTCCAGTTCTCCGATATCATAAATATTGGAAATATGCCTTGACACTCCGGATAAATCTATCCCAAACAACTCCGCCATCGCCTTCTGCGTAGCCCAGATAGTTTCATTGGAAGCATCAACAATCGCCTCCATCTTGACAAGTCCGTCAGCAGACTGATAAATCACGACATCGTTATTCATAAAGCAATCATTTTATATATCATTCTTCCTCCTTTCTATCAGTTCCAACAATCCTGCAGTCACTGCTTCTGACCAGGTCTTGTACACCTTCTGTATATTCGCCCCGTTTAGATATGGCCTATATCCGGTCTTTGCGAACTCCGAGTAATGGTAAGTACCGACATAACCGTCATAGTCCTTCCATATCTTCATACGTATATCATACAGGAACATTGGTTCAGTCACCTTATCACGCATCAGATCATACAGTGGTGACTCGAGTGGAACCTTATGCTGAATCTTAAGTTTTTGCTCTGACATCCACTCCGAATAATCGATTATTTCTTGCAGCTGCTCACGAGTAACTCCATTCTCCTCATAATCACACTCATACTCCCATGGTAGTGAGTATACGCTGGTTTCATCCTGCCAGTTCAGGTAATTGTGGAAAGTATGACTAGTGAGACGCACATAATCATCCTCCTGCACTGCTGCCAATAGCCTCTCTGCATCGTCCACCTTCAATGGTGCTCCTGTCTCATATAAAGCAAGCGCCACCTTCAGACCACCCCAGATCTGCGCCGAATAGTTTACAGACACCCGGATAACCCACTTTCCTGGAACGGTATAATCATCAGCCAATATATTTGTTCTAGAGAAGCCTAGCTCACCATAATGGTCATGGTCAAACTTCTGAAAGTCATCTTCTGAGTCCAGATCCAACTCGTTTGGAATCTGATGAAAATGTCGCTTCCTATAGAACTCAACATCATCTATTGGGTCATTAGGCACTTCTTCAGCATTCAGTTCACGGAATGCTTCATATGCAACTCTGTAATACTTGCAGAAAGTCCTGATTGTCATCTTATCCAAAGGCTCTCCACAGTAGGTCTTGCAATCCTGGAGCATCTTGACAATCTTTTCTTTGTCCTCCAACTCCGGACGTCGCCAAGGAAGTATCCTATACAATTCCTTTCTTGGAATCCTTCCCTCGCGAATCTGCTTCGGTAGATTTTCATCCACATAGGCATTGTACGCGTCTACATCCTTTAGTACCTTTTTCACAAGAAGACGCACTTCATTGAGAAGGGACTCGAAATACTCGAAGAATACTGGATGAAGATAATGGCCTTGCTTATCTCCTCTATAATTTGCATAACCCATTTCTCCATCATACAAGTGCAAAAACACATTGTTTTCATACACTGCAGTAGTAAGCCTGACCCACTGAGTCTCGCAAGGATAACACTCCTTCCAAGCCAACTCATACTCCTCCCTGGTAGTGACATCTTCATATTCCTGAACCTCTTCATAGGTCATCCAGTCAGTAATCTCTCCCCTTGGAACCTCCAACCATATTGACCTATTGTCGTCATCGCCACAAGGCTCAAAAGCGCTCAGCACCCTGTGCAACTCCCAAGCAATCTCCTCCGCCCGGTCAGTCAGTCTATACTCATCCCAACTACCATTACGTAGTAGTCTATACATATTTGGTTGTACGAATCTCTTCATAATCTTATAAATTATTTTTCGCCTGAACCTGTTCCTTTTTGGAACAAGTTCGCCTATTAAAACATCGTCCTCAAAGGCAAATCCATAAAACAAAAATCAAATATAAACATTGATTTTCAACGACTTTCTCGGTTGCGAAGCCGCTTTCGCTTGAAGACTCCTGGGTTAATATTAAATGGATAATAAAGGGCACAAAAAAAGAGGTGCCACGAAATCGTTTATATCTGATATAAAAAATATATGACTGGTTATTTCCATTTTGGAAACTGTCAGTAATAAAAAACTGAAATTACTGCTTCCCTTCCAAAATCTCCACAAGACCCTTATATCACCACGACATCCACCTCCTCCCACACAAATTTCGACGTTCAATCGGCTAAATTCAACAAAAATTCTGACGAATGCGAATATGTTTATACAGTCAGCTCACTCATCTATTAATTCCCTCACATAAGCGATCATTTCCATTGGTGAGGTAAATGGCTTATCAGCACAGATTTCACGTATCGCATCCGCAATCTCAAGAAGGCCCTCTTTTGAATCTTCCGTGACACAGCACAGTTTTTTCTTTTCCTCAACAGTTCTTTTGAATTTCTCTTCCAAGAATTCCAGGATTTCTCTTACAAGCCATTCTTCTGTAACCTCAGGCAACACGATGTAATGTTTCTTCATTCCTACTATTGTATTGAACATTGCATAATAGATATCTTGAGAAAATTCGACAAAATTCTTTTTTACAGGCAAAAAAGAATTTGTCTGCATATAATCCAGGCACTCGCTAACTTGAGGAATACTCTTTAATTTCATAATCAGTTCTTGTGTACTCATATTATTCGAACATTGGATAAAGGTTCAAGAATCTGGTAATTCGCTCCTGATCCGAAGCATTGTGGGGCAAACTCTCAGTCATCTTCAAAACGAATTCAACAGCCTTCAGCATTTCCCGCTTCTCAATTTCCGTAACTGTTGGCAGTTCTTTGTAATTTTCAATTATATACTGATCTTTGACAGTCTCAATCTCTGCTTCCGTCTTTCCTGTAAAATCGACTGGAACAAACAAGAACAATTTACACGAAGGCATACCAATGACCTTATAATACCGCTCATACAATTCATCAGAGAATTCAAAAAAATTCACATTCTTAGGAAACATACCGTATTCTTTAAAGATACGAAAGGACTGACCTAATGGGCCTACCAATAGTGATAAAGTTGGATCCATAATTTTTGTTTTAATTAAATTTACTTTCTGTTCATATAGTCTTCCTGTGTTCAGAAACCATCAAGGGATCCAGAACCAATCGGAAGCAGCGCAAATCTAACCAACAAAACCCAAACATAAAACATTGACTTTCAAGAACTTTTTCGCGATATAAACTAACATTCAGAGCTACTACATTACACTATAATATTACTATATATATTATAATATATACTGGTATAACATCATCTTCTCCCCGCACCCCGGTCAGCAAAAAGTTTTAACAAACTCCCGCCTTCATCGTCTATATAACGGGCACCTCCGAAGGATGTCCTTCAAAAACATAAGACTTATATGAAAAAGATTATCTTTGTAATACTTGTTTGGGCGGCAGCGATTCTGCCCGGTTCAGCCGGGAACAGCAATGGCTCAGTCAGGAACAGCGAAAGCTCAGCCGGAAGCAGCGAAAGGACCACAGTAAACACCAGAAGAGTCATCAGCGCGATACGCGACTACAGGTACGAGCCTGGCTTTGAGGTGGTCTCGGTCGGAAAATTCTGGATGGGACTGACCAGGATTGCAGCCGGTCTGGCAGTGGAGACGGAGGAAGAAAGAAGGGCCTTATCTATCCTCAACAGCATCGACAAGATTGTGGTAGTCGATTACGAAGACGCCTCAGAAGCCAAACGCAGGGCATTCGACTCCCGACTATCCAGGCTTCTTGACAGGGCAGAAAAGATCATAGAGGTCAAGGACGAAGAAGACATCGTCAATATATATGGTACATCCGTCAACGACGCAGAATCGATCGACGACCTGATAATTTATATACCGGAAGACTGTACATTGATATGCATTCTCGGCAGCATAAGTGCGGAGAAGATCGCGGATCTGATAAAAATGGCTAATGAATAATATAAAGGAAATATGGCTGCCGCTGGCTGACCGTTTCTATCGAGTTGCATTCCATCTGCTTGGTTCTCAAGAAGATGCCGAAGATGCAGTGCAGGATCTCTATCTGAAACTGGTCAAAGCCCCGGACATATTCGCCAAAGCCCAGGATCCCGCTGCCTTCGGAATAACCATCCTCAGAAACATCTGCATCGATATGCTGCGGCGAAGAGAGCGCCGACGAACGGAAGAGCTGCAGGAATATATGGCCCCGCAGGTACCTGGCCCCGACAAGACGGCCAACGAGAGGGACCGCCTCAGGAACCTGATACGGGCAATCGACAACCTCCCTCAGAAGCAGGCGGAAGTCCTGAAGATGAGGACTTTGGAGGGTCTGGAATATGAAGAAATATCTCAACGCACAGGACTGTCTCAAATAAACATCAGGGTCTTGATCAGCAAAGCAAGAAAAACACTCAAAAAGAACATAGGGATATGAAATCACCGAAAGATATAGAAAAGCTGACGCTTCAGGAGCTGGAAGCCATCTCCCTGGACGAATCGATCGCAGTCCCGCCAGACCTTTCCGAAAGGATAGGCGCAAGAATCAGCAAGGTGAAGAATAAGGGATATACCATCGTCGGCGCAGCCTCCGCAGTCGCAGCCATAGCTGCGGGCCTGGCCTTATATATGCCTTATGCCGAACCCAAGGACACATTCGACAACCCTTATCAGGCCTACGCCGAACTTGAAAAGGCCCTCACAAAGGTGTCAGAGGGCATTCAGAAAGGAACCGCTATGATAGAAGCATCCGAATCAATAATAGAAAAATCAACAGAAATCTTTAATGCAAAATAATATGAAACGTCTGATCATACTGGCTGTCATCCTCCTGTCTGCAACAATCGCATCAGCTCAGGAAGGTAGAAACATATATAACAAATATTCCGGAGGAGAAGGCGTGACAGCCGTCTACATCTCACCGTCGATGTTCAAGCTCATCGGAAAGCTCCCGGATCTGGAGATCGAGACTGACGGAGGACCGATGGACATCGCCCCACTTATAAGCTCGTTCAAGGGTTTCTATATGCTTGACATCAGCAATCCTTCCGTCATATCCGAGATCAACAAGGAAGTGACCACTATGATAAGCAAAGGCAGATACGACCTGCTGATGGAAGTCAAGGACGAAGGAGACAACGTCCAGATCTACACTTCCGGTGACGAAAAGACCATCGAAAGTTTCGTCTTCATCGCATCAGACGGCCACGAAGTCCAGTTCATATGCATTGACGGAAAGATCAACCGTACCGACCTTGAGGCACTCATCGCCAGCGCTATGTAACCCAGACACTCGCAGAAAATTTCATTTTCATATAAGGTATATGGTTAAATTTGGTTAACTTAGCAATCGCTACAGTTATACTGAAAATACGACATAGAAACCAATAACCTACATTATGAAAAAGTACATCATCATTTCTCTGCTTATGGCATTTTGCCTCGGAGCAGGAGCTCAGGAACAGCGCTATGCTGTCAAATCAGGAATCATCACTATGGAGATGGATATGATGGGCCAGACCATTGTCCAGGAAACCTATTTCGACGACTATGGCGCAAAACAAGCCACAGTTATGGATATGAGAGGCCAGAAGGTCAGGACTATCGTAGTTGACGGCAAGACAGTTATGATAAGCGATGAGGAAAAGACAGCCACTACAATGCCATCAATGGGTCCGGGAGGTGCCGGAGCCGGTATGGGAGGAAACAACATCAACTTCCTCAGCCTCGACGAAAAGACCATCAAGAAGAACAGGATCAAGGAGTTAGGCGAAGAAGAAATCATTGGCAAGCCTTGCACAAAGTACTCTTACAAGGTGTTGATGATGGGCAGCGCGATAACCGTTTACGCGTGGGTGTACAAGGGCATCACTCTCAAGACAACTATGAAGACCGACTTCGGTGAAATGGGAATGGCAGCCACTAAGATACAGGAAGACGTACAGATCGATCCGGCAATGTTCGTCGTCCCTGAGGGCGTGACAATCCAGGAGATGCGCAGACCTGCAGGCCCTCCACAGGGATTCGATTTCTAAAAAATATTTTCATATATCTGCAGAGCTCGCTAACTTTGCAGCCGCACACATAGATATACAGATATGAAAATAGGAATATGCAACGACCACGCAGGCGTGGAGTACAAGAACAGACTGGTGGAGTACCTTACCGCCAAGGGATATGAAATCGTGAACTTCGGTACCGACACCACAGACAGCATGGACTATCCGGATGTAGCTCATCCGCTTGCTGAAGCTGTCGAGAAGGGTGAGGTAGACCTCGGAATCGCATTCTGCGGCACCGGAAACGGTATGCAGATGTCGCTGAACAAGCACCAGGGCATACGCGCAGGCCTCTGCTGGTCAGTTGAGATCGGCAAGCTCATCAAGCAGCACAACAATGCAAACGTGCTCGTGATGCCTGCACGCTTCATTCCTTTCGAGACTGTAGTGGAGATCACTGACGCTTGGCTCGGCGAAGAGTTCGAGGGAGGTCGTCATCAGACACGTATCAACAAGATTCCCAGCTGCAGATAATGGAGATAAATGCTAAGATTCTTACTCCGGAGGATGTGGAGCTGTCACACAGCATCGACGACTATCCGGAGGGAATCATCATCCCGATAGACAAACCGTACAGATGGACATCGGCGGACGTGATCAGAAAGGTCAAGTTCGCCGCTATCCGTCATTTCGGCAAGAAGAACCTCAAGGTAGGACACGCAGGCACTCTGGACCCGTTGGCGACAGGAGTGCTTCTTGTCTGCATAGGCAAGGCGACCAAACTGGCTGAGTGGCTCCAGTCACACCACAAGGAGTATGTAGCCGGCATTACTTTCGGCGCGACTACCCCGTCTTATGACCTTGAGAAAGAGATCGACAGGTTCTTCCCGCACGAGCACATCACAGCGGAGGCTGTGGCTGAGGCGCTGCCGCCGTTCATCGGCGAGCAGGATCAGGTGGCACCGCTCTTTTCCGCAAAATCTGTGGATGGTGTACGTGCATACGAGCTTGCCCGCAAGCTTCACAAGGAGGGCAAGACTCTGGATGAGGCCGCTCAGGAGCTCATCCGAACATCAAGAATCAACATAACAGAGCTGGAACTTCTGGAGTTTTCAAAGGAAGGACTTCAGGCAGCGCAGAATGAGTCTGCAGACACTCCGGGTTCAAAGGCTTCGAGCAGGATAAACGTGACAGACAACTCAGCGCTGGGTCTTCCGCACGCTTCTGTCAGGATGGCCTGCAGCAAGGGAACGTATGTGAGAGCCTTTGCGCGCGACCTTGGCGAGGCACTCGGCAGCGGAGCGCATCTTGACTCGCTGCAGCGCAGCCGCAGCGGCATATTCTGTGTCGAGAACGCCCTCACAGTAGAGCAGGTCATCACCTTGTTATGACGAAATCCACCGGTACATATTCATACAGAAACATCTGGAGAGTAGCCTACCCTATTCTCATCAGTCTGGTGATGGAGCAGATGATCGGTCTGACCGACACCGCCTTCCTTGGAAGGGTCGGTGAGGTCGAACTTGGTGCGTCTGCCATTGCCATCGTGTACTATATGGTACTGTTCATGATAGGTTTTGGTTTCAGTATCGGAGCGCAGATCATCATCGGAAGGCGCAACGGAGAGGGCAACTTCAAGGAGACCGGAAAGGTCTTCTGGAACGGATTGTATTTCGTGCTGGGACTCTCCGGAGCCATCATCCTGCTGTCCGAACTGTTCACGCCGTGGATGATGAAATTTATGGTGTCATCACCGGCAATATATGACGCAGCACTAAGCTATGTCCGATGGAGGCTGCCGGGTATGGTGTTCGCCTTCTGCACGGCGATGTTCAGGGCCTTCTATGTCGGAACGACCCAGACCAAGACGCTGACTCTCAACTCAGTAGTGATGGTCGCATCCAATATCATATTCAATTATATACTCATATTCGGAAGGTGCGGACTTCCCGCGCTGGGCATCACCGGAGCGGCCATAGGCTCAAGCCTGGCCGAGCTTGTATCCCTTATATTCTTTATCGTATATACACGCCTAGGTTGCGACCGTCCTAAATATGGCCTCGACAAACCGGCGCGTTTCGAGAAGGAGGAGCTCAAATCTATGATGCCGGTGTGCGCGTGGACCATGATCCAGCACACTGTGTCGGTGTTTACCTGGTTCATATTCTTCCTGTTCATCGAGCATCTGGGAGAGCGTCCGCTCGCGGTTTCGAACATCGTGCGCGGCGTGTCCGGACTGATCTGGGTAGTGCTTCAGGCCTTTTCTTCGACTTGCAGCACGCTGGTCAGCAACTTGATCGGAGAGGGCCGCCAGGACAAGGTGATGTCACTGGTCAAGCGCATCCTGAAGCTGTCCTACGGCATTGTGGGCGTGATTATGCTGGTGATATGTATGTATCCCGAAGCGATTGCGCGCATATATACGGACATCCCTGATCTGATCACAGCCTCGATTCCGGCTATGCTCGTGATGACGAGCTCCTACCTGGTCAATGTCGGAGGTCAGGTCTTCTTCCTCGCCGTATCGGGAACCGGAAGCACAAAGACGGCGTTCCGCCTCGAGCTCGTGGCTTTATTTGTATATATGGTATATTGCGCCGTGATCATCGGCTGGCTGAAGCTGGATGTGGCGATATGCTGGACCGCCGAGCACGTATATGCCGGTATGCTGCTGATCTGCAGCTGGATATATATGAAAAGCGGTCGCTGGAAGAACCTTAAGGTCTAAACGAGAGAGTACTGTTTTATCGCTCGCGTAAGTACATAATCTACAGGGTATTTAGCCTTGCTTGCAGCTATCTTGCGGGCAAGTTGGAGAGCCAGCTGGTCACCTGATTCCACACACTTTATGATATTGTCAGTCAACACGTGCTCCAGGAGCAGGTGGAAGGCGTGTCCGTGGTCCTGGTGACGCAGATGACATAGTTCGTGCAGGAGGACATAGTCCTGGAGGATCTTCGGAAGGCGGACTACGTTCAGGTTCAGATTTATATTTCCAAGCGTTGAGCAGCTGCCCCAGTTGGATGCGCTATGCTTGATCGTAACTCTTTTATATACAAAGCCATACCTCTGTGCGAGTTCTGCAAGCCGCGGCGGAAGCACTGCCTTCGCCTGACGGCGCAGCGCTTCGACCTCCTGCGGACTCACCTGAGGAACATCCTTGTACTTTTCCTTCTGGCGGGCCATAGTTTCCAGAATCCACTGCCTGCGGGTGTGGAAGAAGGCTTGGGCTACCGAATAGGGTACGATATATGGCACAGACACGCTCACGCCCTTTACCGGATGGACGCGGATGCTTATGCTGCGGCTGCGCGTGCTCTTGCGGAACACTACGTCACCGATCTGCGGATCTCTGTATATTTTTTCCGTCTTTGTCGCCATAGATATGCCTCTATAGGACAAAGGTAAAATAATTGAAGAAATAGTCAAATATATTTTCACTCAGATACTTGCAATCTCAGATTTTATGCCTATCTTTGCGCCCGCTTTGAGCTTACTTGACAGTGGCTCGTAAAGTTTTGATTTATTAACCCTTAATCTTTTTAAAGCTATGGCAGAATACCTTATGCCTGAGAAGAAACAGGAGCTTTTCGCGAAGTACGGAAAGTCTAATACTGACACTGGTTCACCAGAGAGCCAGGTGGCATTATTTTCCTACCGTATCGCTCACCTCACCGCACATCTTAAGAACAACAAGAAGGACTACGCAACACGTCGTTCACTTCTTAAGCTTGTAGGTAAGCGTCGTCGTGTACTTGATTATCTCAAGTCAGTAGACATCGAGAGATACAGAGCTATCGTTAAGGAGCTTGGTCTCCGTCGATAAGCTACGTCATAGTAGGAACCGACGAAGGGGGACACCCACAATTGGGCATCCCCCTTTTTTACGCAAATAAGTCTGAGGACGCAGACAACAACCTGCGGCGTCCGAGGAATGAAAAAATATATATCTGGGCCGGGTACAATGGCCAACTGATGAAACTGAATATTAATCCACTCCCATAGGGGGAGGCAGGTTGAAAACAAAGCAAATGAATATTGTAAAGAAAACAATCGAATTATCCGACGGTAGGGTAATCGAAATCGAAACCGGTAAGCTCGCAAAGCAGGCTGACGGTTCTGTAGTCGTTAAGATGGGTGGCACAATGCTCCTGGCGACTGTTACTTGCGCTAAAGACGCAAAGGAGGATGTGGACTTTATGCCACTTCAGGTAGACTACAAGGAGAAATATGCATCTGCAGGCCGTTTCCCAGGCGGATTTATGAAGCGTGAGGGAAAGGCTTCAGATTACGAAATTCTTATTGCACGTCTTGTTGACCGCGCCCTCAGGCCACTTTTCCCTGAGGATTTCCACGCTGAGGTTTTCGTAAACGTAAACCTTATCTCAGCTGAGAAGGACATCCAGCCGGATGCACTCGCAGGTCTCGCTGCATCATCTGCACTCGCAGTCAGCGACATTCCTTTCGAGGGCCCTATCTCTGAGGTACGTGTAGCGCGTATTGGCGGCGAGTTCAAGATCAACCCTAACTTCAGCGAGATGGCTGATGCTGACCTCGACATTATGGTTGCCGCAACTTACGACAACATTATGATGGTTGAGGGTGAGATGAACGAGGTAAGCGAGCACGATATGCTCGAGGCTATCAAGTTCGCTCACGAGGAGATCAAGAAGCACTGCAAGGTGCAGATGGAGCTTATGGAGGCTGTAGGCAAGACTGAGAAGAGAGCTTACTGCCACGAGGAGAACGACGAGGCTCTCCGTCAGGCTATCCAGGAGTTCTGCTACGACAGATGCTACGCCATCGCTAAGTCAGGTTCTGCTAAGCACGAGCGTTCAGACGCATTCGAGGCACTCAAGGAGGAGTTCTACGCAACACTTCCAGAGGAGGAGCAAGAGGAGAAGAGAATGATGATCGAGAGATATTATCACGCTGTCGAGAAGGCTGCGATGAGAAATATGATCCTCGACGAGGGTGTTCGTCTTGACGGACGTGACACAACAACAGTACGCCCTATCTGGTGCGAGACTGACTATCTCCCTTGCGCACACGGTTCAGCAATCTTCACACGTGGTGAGACTCAGTCACTCTCGACTGTTACCCTCGGTACAAAGCTCGATATGAAGGAGCGTGACGAGGTGCTCATCCAGGACACTGACCAGTTCGTTCTTCACTACAACTTCCCTCCATTCTCAACAGGTGAGGCTCGTCCACAGCGCGGTGTTGGCCGTCGTGAGATCGGACACGGTAACCTCGCTTACAGAGCACTCAAGCCGATGATCCCTATGGCTCCGGAGAATCCATACGCAGTACGCGTGGTTTCAGACATCCTCGAGTCTAACGGTTCTTCATCAATGGCTACAGTGTGTGCAGGCTGCCTCGCACTTATGGATGCAGGTGTGAAGATCAAGAAGCCTGTAGCAGGTGTTGCAATGGGTCTTATCACTGACAAGGACAATCCTAACGAAAGATACGCAATCCTCACTGACATTCTCGGTGACGAGGACCACCTCGGAGATATGGACTTCAAGGTTACAGGTACCAAGGACGGTATCACTGCAACCCAGATGGACATCAAGGTTGACGGACTTTCATACGACGTTCTCGAGAAGGCTCTCGAGCAGGCACGTCAGGGTCGTATGCACATTATGGGCGAGATGATGAAGACTATCAGCGAGCCACGTGCTGAGTACAAGGAGTTCGTTCCTCGTATGGTTCAGCTCATCGTTGACGGCGAGTTCATCGGTGCTATCATCGGAAAGGGTGGCGAGACTATCCAGAAGATCCAGAGAGAGACCGGCACAACTATCACTATCACAGAGCAGCAGATCGACGGCGCTCAGAAGGGAGTTGTTGACATCTTCGGTCTTGACAAGGAGTCTATGGACAAGGCTATCTCTTGGATCAACGGCATCACTGCAGTTCCAGAAGTTGACGCAGTATACCACGGTAAGATCGTTTCTATCCTCGAGTTCGGTGCATTCGTAGAGATTCTCCCTGGTAAGGAAGGCCTCCTCCACGTTTCTGAGATCGACTGGAAGAAGACTGAGAAGGTAGAGGACGTTCTCGCAATCGGTGACGAGGTAGACGTCAAGCTCCTCGAGATCGACGCGAAGACAGGCAAGATGAGACTTTCACGCAAGGCTCTCATCGAGAAGCCAGAGGGCTACGTTGAGCCAGAGCGCAAGCCACGCGGAGGCGACAGAGGCCCACGCCGTGACGAGCGCCGTGACAACGGCCGCGGTCCACGTCGTGACGACAGAGGCCCACGCCGCGATGACAGAGGCCCAAGAGGTCCACGTCGCGACCGTCGTGAAGAGCCAGCTCAGAACGAAACCAACAACGAGCCAGAGATGTTCTAATATCTCCGACCGACAAATATCCAGCGGGACATAAGCCAATTGACCAGGGCCTATGTCCCGCTGCTCTTTATCACACTGTCAGTCAGCAACTTACGCTGAATCACCTGCTCCATCTGCCGCAGGTGATTCAGCGTAAGTCATTGGCATTCAAAGCTCTATGCGTCACTCTTTTTTATATCCATACGCAGATACTTGATAATTGCTTTGCTGAAACAGGCATATTTCTGACTTAACATATTGAAAAGACGGAGTTTCACGTCCACATCTGCTACTGTCACCTTGCTAAGAGTCTTTATTCCCTCAACACTTCGAAGTATGTCTGCTATACGGACATATTCCGTATCAGAAAATCTATACCTTTCTTCCTTGATGTCATACTCACTTCCTGTATTGGAATTAACTGCTATAAGCATATCGTTATAATCTCCATAACATCCGACAAGCTCATCGTAGGCAATACATCTATAGGTAGAAATAATATAGTCTATCAGCTGTGACTTCTCACGTTCATCCAATCTGCTGATCATTCTTCTAAGTTGCCCATATCTCAAATGATGTTCTTCTGATTTTGCTAAACTGACCTCTTTCAATGCACGTCTTAAATGATGAGATGCTCTATTGTGCACTATAGGATCAGAAAACGGATGAGATGAAACAGCATATGCCAGGAAATTCCAACGATAGTCTTCTGCACGGCGGCACAAGCCCTTCTCCACGGGATTATTTAGCAGATATGCTATTGCGGTCCTTAAAAGTTTCATTCCTCTCTTTATCGCACTTCCAAACCGAGGTTGGAATAAGGCTCCGCTTCGGCCTATATGATTATTTTGCTCTCTTGCAAACATCGATGTCACCATTCGCACAAATTCACTCATTTCTTCCTTCACATCAGCTTTCAGCAACATATGGATGTGATCATACATAAGACATAATCCTAATGCTACGACATTGCACTTAGACACAGCTATTGAAAATATCGTATAGTATACCAGATAATCCTCCAAATCGTAGAAAATATTATAACGATTGATGGTTCTTTGATAAATGTGATGCGCTTCACCACCTTTAAAACTTCTTCTTCGAAATCTCTTTTTTAACTTTTTACTTACCGTTTCCATAACATACTGATTTAAAACAACTTACATTGAATCACCTGCTCCATCTGCCGCAGGTGATTCAGCGGATATTGCTGATATTCAAGCTATTAGGGCTCACTTACGTTGATGGTCATATCAACAGAGGCTACCAGCACGGATCAGAACTGAGCGACACGAGTCGGCAGGTGATTCTGCTGGAGCCAAAATTAAGTTGGCTGATGGAAACGATGTTTAAGAAAAAGAAAAAGGTTGTATAAAAAAGAGAAATAATTATAAAAAAAGGAAAAAGTTATAAAAAAGAGAAAAATCAATCCCCGATCCACCTGAAAGACTTCAAAGGAGGACCGGGGATATAAATCCGAAGTGATATTAGAACTATCAGTTATTCACAGGCTTCAGCACAAAGTGGAAGAAGTATGGCTGAGGGTGGATGCGGTGCTCATTCTTTGGCCAGGCGCCCCAGGAGTTGACGCAGCCGAGGCCCTGCTGGACAAGGTCAACATTGACCCAAGTCTTGCCGAGGGCGCGGTCGTTCTCGTGAGCGAGAGACTTAAGTTCGAGTGAGTGTGCCTGGTTGTTTCCAAGTTTGCGGACATCCATCTGTTCCCAGCTGAACGGAAGTGCTGATGCGGAGAACTTGACTTCTGAACGGATCTCGAAACCGGTTCCATTGTCATCAAGGACCTTCATCCACTTGACAGAAGTCTTTGTGCCAGACTCCTGAGGACGGACATAACCATAGTGGTACTGATCCTCAACCCTCTGGACATAGTGTCCCATCAGAGCAGAGCTGTTTCTGTCCATATAGTTCTCGTGAGGACCGAATCCGAAATACTCAAAATTAGAAAAGAGGCCAGGCATTGCGAAATGCATTCCGAAACGCGGAAGAATCGGAGTCTGGGCAAGTTTGCCGGCATCTTCCATATTCTCAAAGACATCGATAGTACCGTCAGCGTGTATATCATAATACACCTCAAGATTTGCAGCCTCCCCTATCGGAGCGTACTCCACCCCGACTGTATAACTGTCTTCATCACAGATCACCCCAAACGCAGTCACATCAAATGAAGCCGAACGCCAAAGATCCTGAACCTTGTCAAAACGTGCTCCAAGGTCATTTTCAGTAGCAGCTCGTGCAAAGCAAGGTTCGAGAGGTTCATCCAGAAGCTGGCGGCCGTCAATGGTATAGCTCACAAGCGAACCAGTCTTCGGATCAAAGGCCGCCTCCCACCTGTTATGACGAAGATTCGAAGCACCTTCATATGCCATCGTACCAGAGAACACATAAAGTCCATTATCATTTGTCATCGTCGGGAGACCGGATTTATTCTCAGTAAAGCCCATAGCAGCCTCATTGATAAGAATCTGATCATAAGCCACTTCCGAACCCGCAGAAAGCAGTCCGTCAGCCTTCTTGAGTGAGTAAGACACATTGAGGTAGACATCGTGAGAAGCAAGATCAGCAACTCCGGCAGCCTCCAGAATGTCCGCCTCCTTGAATCCAAGGTCGCACAAAACAGTCTGCTGAGGTGCAACATTCAACGAAGGAACAACACCCGAAAGCACAGGGAAGCCGTCCACCTCGACTGTCCAATTCATCATATACCTTGAAAGGTCGATGAAGAAATTTTCATTATATATATTGACACATCCTCGCAGAGCCTCTTCCGCAGCAGCGGAAGTAAGGATGGAACGGTACTGGTAGGCCACCTCATACGCGTGCGGATGCAGGGTGCGGTCAGCAGCGATGATACCGTTGCAGCAGAACGAATTGTCCGACGGATCATAATCGTTGAAGTCACCACCAAATACGAATATATGGTCAGTGCCATACTTTGCCGGGTCAACAGGCCACCAGAGTGCCTGGTCTACAAAGTCCCAGATGAATCCACCCTGATACGATGGATACTTGCGGACAAGGTCCCAGTACTCCTTCAAGCCTCCGAGGGAGTTACCCATAGCGTGTGCATACTCACACTGGATGAGAGGTCTTTCCGGATTTGAAGATGCATATCTTTCACAGTTGTCATAATCCATATACATCGGGCAGAAGATGTCAGTGTTGTAGTCCAACTCTGCACGCTCGTACTGAACCGGACGTGTAGGGTCAAGAGCCTTCACCAGGTCATAGCCCTTATGGAAGTTAGGACCGTTTCCAGCCTCGTTTCCAAGACTCCATATGATTACAGAAGGATGGTTGCGGTCCCTCTGCACAGCCCTTCTGATACGCTCAAGATGTGCAAGCTCATATGCAGGATCCTTTGCAAGGGTTGCGTCACCATAGCCCATTCCGTGAGACTCGATGTTGGCCTCAGCCACCACATAGAGTCCGTAACGGTCACAGAGTGAGTACCAGAGAGGGTCATCAGGATAGTGACAAGTACGCACAGCATTGATATTCAGCTGCTTCATTATCTGTATATCCTGGATCATATCAGCCTCTGAGACGATATATCCCTTATACGGATTCATCTCGTGGCGGTTTGCTCCCTTGATGAGCACCGGCTGGCCGTTCACAAGAAGCTGGCCGCCTTTGATGCACACATCTCTGAATCCGATCTGGATAGCAGTGGTCTCTGTGACACCTTTCTTGTTTGAAACCGAAACCTCAAGATTATACAGTTCCGGAGTCTCCGCAGTCCACAGGCGCGGCTGCTCTACTATAAGGGAGTTCTCGACAAAATAGCCTCCATCCTCATTACGGAACGCAGCTGTCTTGGTGACAGGATGAGTAATCTCAACAGCAAAGGCAGGGTTCTTAGGATCGGTCAGTCTGATATCTACAGCCGCAACACCCTTGCTCACGTCCACTCTCACCTTTGCAGTACCGTCAGCAGATGCTGACACCTTGAGATCCTGGATACGGTCCTTCTCACGCGAATACACATACACATCGCGAGAGATTCCCGAGAATCTCCAGAAGTCCTGATCCTCAAGGTAAGTACCGTCACACCAGCGGAAGATCTCAAGGGCGATGAGGTTCTCGCCTGTCTTCACATATCTGGTTATATCAAAACGTGCCTCAAGCTTGCTGTCCTCGCTGTAACCTACCTCTTTTCCATTCACCCACACACGCACGTTTGATGTCGCCGAACCTATATGAAGGAATATATCCTTACCTTTCCAAGACTCGTCAAGTTCAAAGGTGCGTCTGTACTGGCCCACATAGTTGTGCCAGTCAGCCGGGAACGGAGGGGTGTTCTGTCTCTGGCCCTTCCAGGCATAGCCGATGTTGAGATAGACAGGATCGCCATAGCCGTGAAGCTCCCAAAGGCCAGGTACAGGGATCTCATCCCACGAACTGTCGTCATAGGCCGCAGTGTAGAAATCCATAGGACGGGCATTCATATCCTCGTTCCACTTGAAATTCCATAATCCATTGAGCATCAACTTCATTCCATCTGTCTCAAAATTAGAAGACATCGGGATACGGTTCCGCTGCACTACCTGCGGGTTCTGCCAGTCTGGCAATGTTTCTTTTGGTGTTGCTGCATTTACAGCAACAGCTGCCCACGACGCAAGAGCGAAGATGGCAGCTGAGATGATTTTCTTCATATTAATGTGTGGTTAGATTACTTCTATGTCTTCTGCCGGGAGCCAGCCCTGACGGCCGTCCGCAAGCTCGATGTTCTTCCATCTTCCGACCTCATCGATGATCTTCACCTTTGTTCCTTCGTGGAGGATGAAGAGGTCTTTTGAGACTTCCGACGAAGGAGAGCTCTTGACTGATGTCACCGGACGCATCACGATGGCGTCGTCCGCTGTCATATATTCCTTCTTCTGCCAGAGCGAGAAGGACAGACACGCAATCGCAATGATAAGAGTCACGATACCTGTGAAGAATCCTGTCCTGCGGCCTGCTACCGATGGTGAAAGCACAAACAGAAGGGCAAGACCAAGCGTGAGTGCCAGGAACACGAGGAAGAGGACAGCAAGGGCATCTGAATCCATCATATAGCAGAGTTTCCTTGCCCAAGCCTTGAGCACGAACTCAGGCACTGCAACGATCCTGTCCTGTATGGTGTTTGACAGGAGCTCAAGGTTGTACTTCGCATCATCATAGGAAGGGTCGATCTTAAGGGCCCTTTCATAGTAGAGAATAGCCTTTGGAAGATTTCCGTCCTTGAAATATGCATCACCTGTGTTGCAGTAGAGTGGAGCTGACTCCAGACCGGTCGAAGCTATGAGCTCATAGTCTGCCACGGCATCCATCCAACGTCCGTCAGCATAAGCGGCATTGGCTGCATTCCAGAGGGAATCCTGGTACTGAGTCTGGGCAGATGCAGCAAATGGGAGAGCCAGGAGCAGCAGAATTGCCATATATGCTCCCTTAGGAGCTGATTTCTTTGCCTTCATACTTGAATCAATTGAAGAGATCACATCAAGCGCAGCCTCATAGTGAGCCGCCATTGCCTCGTTACCTGCTGATGGTGAGTATCTTGCAAATTCGCAGGCATCGAGAAGACCGATGAATGTGCTGATGTGCTCTTCACTCACATTACCCTCCTTCAGAGCCTCGGAGATACGGTCACGGGACAGGTCTGCAAGCGAGATGTTGAGCTTGTCGGAGATAAAGCCCAGAAGTGCCTTGTGGAGTTCCTCGTAGAATGCTGTGTAGAGGTTCTGCTTGAGGAAGGTCTCAGCAAGCTTGAGACGACTGAGGGCCATCTTTGTTGCCTTGCGGTTCTTTGTACCTACAACGTCGGCCTTTCTTGCAGCTATCTTTCTGAACGCGAGCCAGCATACAACGGCAATCACGAAAAGAAGAATCACAAGTACCCAGAAGATTGCAGATCCTACAAAGAACGCTCCCTTCACCTTGAGCTCAGGAGACTTGACATTGATGAATCTGATGTCGCTTCCAAGATTCTTCACATCCTTCTGCACCGGCGTGCTGACAACGACTCCGGCGTTGTCCACTTCCTTTCCACGGGCCACGTTCAGTTCTATCGGAGCTGTCTCAAGAGTGACGTACTCTTTCTTGTTGATGTCATAATAAGAGTACTTTATAGGTTCTATAACAAAGTCACCGTGGCTGCGAGGAATGAACGGGAACTCGTAGTACTTGCTGCCCGACACACCACCCTTGTCGACCTTTTCAGACACCTTGGTGTCATATACCTCCATATCAGGTGGGAAATTCACCTTCGGAGCCTCAAGAAGGGAAACGTTGCCGTTACCTGTAACTGTCACAAGAAGAGAAGCCGCCTCGTGAGTCTTGAGCGAGTCCTTGCTTACCGCAGCAGAGATCTTGAACTCTCCCACTCCACCTGCAAATGAGGCTGGAGCACCTGCCGGCAGCGGAGACACATTTACGGTCACCGGTCTTGAAACGACCTTCTTCCTCACAGTCCTGTAGTCATCGAAGAAACCGTCGAATATGCTTGATCCGCCTGATGACACCCTTATATTTACAAGACACACGATCTCTGACGGATCGATGGTCACTGCACCCTGCTGCTGCGGAATGAGGATGAACTTTCTGAGCAATGCAGAATTGTAGATCTGTCCGTTATAGGTCTCGCGAGTGAACTCGATGTTGGTCGGAGCCTGGAGTTCCTGGCTCCAGAAGCCGTTGAATGAAGGGAATGTCACACCTTCAAAACCTACGATATTAACCCTCTGGTAAAGTTTGATGGTAGCGGTAATCGGTTCACCCACAACGACATTACTCCTGCTGAGGCTTACAGTCAAGAAAACATCTTCGTCAGACACGACACCAGTGGTCGAGCGTGTCGGCTGCTGGGCCTGACCTGCAGACGAAGAGCCGGAAGACTGGCTTCGTGAAGAAGATGAAGACTTGGACGCCACCACTTCGATGGAAGCTGACTTGGAATATATGGTCTGTCCCTTCACATTCGCGCTTGCACGAGGAAGCGTGAACTTACCCTGGGCGGTCGGACGGAGCACATAGGAATATGTGGTCTGCACCGACTTTGTGGTCTTGCCGTTTATTATCTGCATACTTGTGGAACGGCCCTGCTGAGGTCCCCAGAGCAGCTGGAAATCAGACCCCGGCTGCCACTGAAAGTCACTGATCTTGCCCTCCCCCTCTATGATGAATGTGACATTGAACTGTTCGTCTGCCGCAACCACATTGTGCACCTGTACCTTGATGTCGGTCTGGGCAAAGGCCACGAATGCAGCCAATGTCATAAGTAGCGTCAATAATAATTTTTTCATATATCCTTTCTGTCTTTTACCAATTCTTTTCCTTCTGTCTTGCCTTCAGGGCTTCTGCCTTCTCCTTGTTGACCTTGTCCTGAGTCTCCTTTTCCTTAGCCTGGATGGCCTGAAGCATCTGCTGCGCTGCCTGAGGTGTTATCTTAGGCTGCTCGCCCTGCTTTGGTTCCTGCTTTGGCTTATCCTGCTGATCATCCTGATTCTGATCCTGGTTCTGGTCTTGATTCTGGTCCTTTTCCTGATCGTCCTTCTTATCATCCTTCTTGTCCTGGTCATTCTTCTGATCCTGGTTCTGATCGTTCTGACCTTCATTGTTCTGGTCGTCGTTCTGATCCTGCTGATCGTTCTGCTGCTGGTTCTGCTGATCCTGGAGCTTCTTCTTCGCATAGATGAAGTTCTCCTTTGCCTGCAGGTCATCAGGTCTTCTCAGCAGCGACTGCGCGAACGCATCCACAGCTGTCTTATAGTCCTGTCTTGCCAGGGCTACATCTCCCATATTGAAGAAATAGTCAGCAGCTGCCGGAGTCATAGGAGCTATGTCCTTGAGCCTTTCCAAGGCCTTGTGCGCTTCCTCGTAATTGCCGTCACGATACAGGGCAGAGGCAAGGTTGTAGTTACCTGCCAATGACAGGGAATCCTTCACCAGGGCCTTCCTGTAATCGATTTCAGCCTCTCTCCAGTTGCCGTCGCGATAGTCCCTGTTGCCGCTGCGCACCTCGCGCTTGTCGACCTGTGCATACAGGTCGCCTGCCATAAACGACGTCACGAAAAGAACACCTAATATATATATGAACTTTTTCATAATAACTTCAAGAATATACCTACCTTCTGAATAAATGTCTCTTTGACTTCCTGTCACCTATCAGCATCTCGATCACAAAGAAGAGGAGGGCTATTGCGAGGAAATACATAAACTGCTCGTCATACTCCTCAAAGACCACTGAGCTGTACTTCTCATCTTCCATCTTCCTGATGTCCTCGATGATCGGATTGAGACCGAATTCGTTGTTTCCTGCCCTTACATATGCTCCGTTTCCTGCCGCAGCCACTTCCTGGAGCACTCCCTCATCAAGTCTTGTCACCACGATGTTTCCATCCTTGTCCTTGAGAAGTTCTCCATCCATAGGGATAGGCTTACCCTCAGGCGATCCTACACCGATAGTGAACACCCTTGCACCAGACTCAGCTGCCACGCGCGCTGCCTCCACCGGGTCATCCTCGTGATTCTCACCGTCGGTGATCACGATGATGGCGCGGCTCTTCTCGCTCTGCGCGCTGAAGCTGCGCATAGCTGTGCTTATGGCATCTCCGATGGCAGTTCCCTGTACAGGAACCGAGCCTGTGGAAATCGAATTCAGGAACATCTTGGCAGACACGTAGTCAGTGGTGATCGGGAGCTGCACAAAGGCATCTCCGGCAAAGACTATCAGACCGATACGGTCTTCCTGCAGTTTGTCCACAATGCGTGAAATAGCCAGTTTGGCACGCTCCAGTCTGTTAGGAGAATAGTCTTCCGCAAGCATAGAGTTGGAAACGTCGAGCACTATCATAATCTCGGCTCCCCTTGTCTGATGCTCCTTCAACTTTGCTCCGATCTGAGGTCTTGAAAGACCTACCACAAAAAAGAGAAATCCTATAGAGAAGAGTGTAAGACGCACCCACACCCTGGCTTTTGCATAAGAAGGCATAAGGGCCTCAACAAGAGCCTCATCACCAAATTTCCTGATCCTGCGACGCCTCATCTTCAGCACCAGTGTCTGGATGATGAAGAAGAACGGAATCAGAAGGAGCAGGAGAAGATATTGAGCCTGTGCAAAATGTATCACGGTAACCTCCTTATTACAAACCAGTTAAACATAAGTCCAAGAAGAATGGCAAGCAAGGCCGCCAGGGCATACCTGCCGAAAAGTTCCTTGTACACCGGGAAGCTGTCCACTGTAGTGCGAGCCTTTTCCATCTTGTTGATCTCGCTGTAGATCTCAGCAAGCTTCGTGTTGTCAGTCGCCCTGAAGTAGCGGCCGCCTGTAGACTCGGCGATCTCTGCAAGCAGTGCCTCATCGATCTCCACCTTCACATTCTGGATCTCCACACCCCACGGTGTCATCACCGGATACGGAGCTGTCTCGTCATCTGTACCTACACCGATAGTGTACACGCGGATTCCATAAGTCTTT
The DNA here is from genome assembly GCA_017560825.1 of Bacteroidales bacterium. GTDB lineage: Bacteria > Bacteroidota > Bacteroidia > Bacteroidales > UBA932 > Cryptobacteroides. The sequence continues at coordinate 21,679 of JAFZED010000037.1, forward strand.
GCTATCTCCGCTGCCATCTGAGGAGAGATCTCTCCCCTGTTGTTCACACCATCAGTCAGCAGGATCACCACACGGCTCTTCGCATCGGAATCCTTCATCCTCGCCACAGCCGTGGCGAGTCCGTTTCCGATGGCCGTGCCGTCCTCTATGAGGTCGGTCTGAACTTCCTTCATCAGGTTGATGAGTGTAGCGCGGTCAGTAGTAAGAGGACACTGCGTGAAACTCTCACCTGCAAAGACTACGATACCCATACGGTCAGTCGGACGCTGAGCAATGAATTCGATGGCTATGTCCTTGGACGCATTCAGACGGTCCGGAACAAGGTCACGGGCAAGCATAGATGTCGAAACGTCCATCGCAAGAACGATATCAATACCCTCGGTGTCAATCCTTTCCATCTCCTCCGAAGACCTCGGACGGGCGATGGCGACGATAATCATCGACACAGCGAACACCTTGAGAATAAAAGGAATATGTCTGATCACAGACATAAGCGACCTTCCCTTGATGGTCCACGGCGTGATGGTAGACACTCTCAGGTGAGGGCGCTTTCCTGACAGCTCAATATAGATGTAATGCAACACCAACAGGACCGGTATTGCAAGAAGCCATAACAGTTTCGGATACTCAAAAAACATTACTCAGCCCCTCCTTCTTCTTTTTCCTCTTCAGCCACAATCTCCGCCTGGTAAGTCTCTGTCACGAACCTTACAGCCAGCGGCAGTGTCGCTGCATTCTCATCTTCGGACGCAACATATTTTGCAAACTTTACAAAGTCCGCCCTGTCGAAAAGTTCCTTTGTGTCCTTCTGGAGTTTCTCCGGAACATCAGTGCCCTTCATCTGGTCGAATATCTCTGCAGTAGTCATCTCCATAGCACCTATTCCGTATCTTTCTGAGATATACTCACGAAGCGCGTCGGTGACTCCCGAATAGAAGTCCTTCTGCTTTTCCGGAGCCCACATCTGGCTTCCGCGGAACTTGTCAAGTTCCCTCAATGCCACAATGTGCGCAGGATCCTTCCTTACATACTCCGGATCGTTCTTTCTCTTGCGCATCATCAGCAGGCAGACAGTCAGGATGATGATCACGGCCACCAGCCAGAACAGACCGAGCCAAGGGATTACCTCGTCAACAGTCACAGGGTAGCGGATCTGGCCCTTGATGTCGTGCGGCTGGAATGTCGCTGTGTCAACAGGCATAGTCTTGACCTCAAGACGTACCGGATCAAAAACAAGAGTGTCCAGGACTCCGTCCGAACTCATCCTCTGAACGGCGATCTGAGGCAGGTCGTAGAGGCCTTCCTCAAATGATGTGATCAGCACACTTCCCGTCACATCAAGCAGGGCAGGCTGACCGTCCTTTGACTTGGTCACCTCAAGTGTGTCCATAACCCACGGGGTAAGGAACATCATCCTCATATCCTGCTTCTCCGGAAGCTCCGGAAGCATAAGTTGGGTTCCTTCCGCAACGCCGTCGAGCCTGAATCCGTACAGCAGCTGGTCAGCCACCAGCACGGAATCCCTCTCCTGCAGCTGCTTCAGGAAAGCACCCTTCACAGGGATGACGGTCCCCTGAGCAGAAAGGGTCACAGAGGCAACAATCAATAATATATAAATCAATGCTTTACGCATATTCTATCTATTTTTGAACAAGGTCATCAGACCCTTGACATAGTCTTCGTCAACGGCAATGCTCACCTTGTCCACATTGTATTTCATAAAGAGTCTCGACGATGTCTGTCCCACATTTCTGAACCATTCCTCGTAAGCAAGCCTCATCTTTTTGTCGGAAGTGTTCACCCACGCTGTACGACCGGTCTCAGAATCCTTTATATTAACCAGTCCCACATCCGGTATGCACCTCTCGCGAGGGTCGTACACTTCTATCACCGAGAGATCGTGACGGTTCACAGCGACCTTGAGAGCTTCCTCGTAGCGAGGAGTTCCGTCCTGGTTCACATCCAGCATATCCGATAAGAGGAAGGCGTTGCATTTCTTCTTGATGGCATTGGTCAGATAACGCAAAGCCTCCGAAATGTCCGTTCCGTCAGTAGTCGGCTGGAATTCAATGATTTCCCTGATGATATGAAGAAGATGGCTGCGACCTTTCTTTGGCGGAATGAACTTCTCCACCTTGTCGCTGAAGAACAATGCGCCGACCTTGTCGTTGTTGATGATCGCGGAGAACGACAGGACTGCAGCGATCTCTGCAAGGATGTCCTTCCTGTTGGAGCCCGACGTTCCGAAAAGTCTCGAACGGCTGACATCCACCAGCAGGACAACGGTCATCTCCCTCTCCTCCTCGAACACCTTGACATACGGCGAACGAAGACGTGCGGTGACATTCCAGTCCATATTGCGCACATCGTCTCCGTACTGGTACTCACGCACCTCACTGAAGGCCATTCCTCGTCCCTTGAAGGCCGAGTGGTACTCTCCGGCGAAGATCTGGTGCGAGAGCGCACGGGTCTTGATCTCTATCTTCCTGACCTTCTTAAGAAGATCGTTTGCACTCATACTATCCATTAAGGAACTTCTACTGCATTGATGATTTCTGAAATGATCTGGTCGGTAGTCATATTCTCAGCCTCAGCCTCGTAGGTAAGGCCGATACGGTGACGGAGCACCTCGTAGCACACGGCACGCACGTCCTCAGGGATGACATATCCCCTTCTCTTGATGAAGGCATAGGCCTTTGCCGCCATTGCGAGCGAGATGCTGGCACGTGGCGATGCTCCGTAAGAGATGAGGTTCGCGAGCTTGCCGAGGTTATATTCCTGCGGCGTACGGGTCGCATATACGATGTCAACGATATATCTTTCGATCTTTTCGTCCATATATACATCCTTCACGACCTCGCGTGCCCTTACGATGTCCTCCGGCTTGAGAACCGGCTGGGCCTTAGGGAACTCGCCCGTGTTGTTCATTCGGATGATCTGGCGCTCTTCCTCCTTCTTAGGGTAGCTAACTACCACCTTCAGCATAAAACGGTCGAGCTGAGCCTCCGGAAGCGGATAGGTACCCTCCTGCTCGATAGGGTTCTGGGTCGCCATCACAAGGAAAGGCTGCGGAAGCGGGAAGGTCTCGTCTCCGATGGTCACCTGACGCTCCTGCATCGCCTCGAGAAGGGCCGACTGCACCTTTGCAGGGGAACGGTTTATCTCATCGGCAAGCACGAAATTAGCGAAGATCGGACCTTTCTTGATCTGGAACTGCTCTGTCTTCTGAGAATATATCAGAGTTCCGAGCACGTCGGCAGGAAGAAGGTCCGGAGTAAACTGGATTCGGCTGAACTTTGAGTCCACTGCCTGAGACAGTGTGTTGATAGCCAAGGTCTTTGCAAGACCAGGCATACCCTCAAGCAATATATGGCCGTTGGCAAGTAGACCGATAAGAAGGTTCTCAACGAGATGCTTCTGGCCCACGATGACCTTGTTCATCTCCATTGTAAGGATGTCTACAAAAGAGCTCTCCTTCTGGATACGGTCGTTCAATTCTTTGATGTTTATGCTCTCCATAAATATGTTTTTTAATATTTTTGCAAAATAAAGGGACAAATTTACTCATTTTTTCACAATATGCGACATAAAATCAGGCTATTATACGACGGAAGCGCCTTCTGCGGCTGGCAGATCCAGAACAACGCCAGGACCGTACAGGGAGAACTTGAAAAAGCTCTGAGCCTCCTGCTTGGATCTCCGATCCAGGTGGTGGGAGCCGGACGCACAGACAGCGAAGTAAATGCGATCGATTACATCGCACACTTCGACGTCCCTGACAATGTCAGCATAAATGCAGAGCAGCTCTGCTACAAATTAAATGCCATCCTCCCGAGAGAGATGGCGGTAGAGGAAGTTTCAAGCACAGAAGAGGAGTTCCACGCAAGGTTCGGAGCCACCTCCAGAGAGTACCATTACTTCATCCATTTCAGGAAGGATCCGTTCTGCGAAAAGTATTCATACAGAATGAGATACCCTCTTGACATAGAGAAGATGAACAAGGCCGCCCAGCTGCTTTTGGGAGAGCACGATTTCAGCTGTTTCGAGAAGGTCGGAGGCAACAATGCGACATCTATATGCACAATCACAGAAGCGGGCTGGAGCACCTATCGGCCGACCCACGTCGAGCTTATGGGAGCACCTTGCAGGGAGGGCGACTACATAGTCTTCAGGATCAAGGCGAACAGGTTCCTCAGGAATATGGTCCGGGCCATTGTCGGCTCCCTGGTTGAGGTTGGCAGAGGCAAGAAGGAGCCGGAATGGATAGCGGAACTCATCGACAAAGGCTCCCGTTCCGAAGCCGGAAGTTCTGTACCGGGCAAGGCCCTGTTCTTCACCGGGGCCAAATACTGACAGGCCAGGAACTGAAAAGTCACTAATAAAATAAATTTTATTATTACCGAAATAATGACTACTTTTGCACGATTATGCGCCAATACGCATAGTCGTGTTTTGATTTGATAATTAAAAAGACTTTATATTATGCTTTTCAACCTTTTACAGGCAGCCGTAGACACTACGGCAATCACTGAAGTCGCGACAGCGACAGTGGACAAACTCTCGCTCATCGAGCTTGCAGGCAAGGGAGGCTGGCTTATGATCGTCCTCCTCATCCTTTCTATTCTGGCGATCTACATCTTCGGAAACAAATGGTGGATGATCCGTCAGGCAGGAAAGATCGACAAGAACTTCACCAAGGACATCCGCGACCTGATCCACGACGGAAAGATCCAGTCTGCGATCGCGCTCTGTCAGAAGTACGACTCACCTATCGCAAGACTCGTAGAGAAGGGTATCGAAAGAATCGGAAGACCTCTCAATGACATCCAGGCGGCTGTAGAGAACACAGGCAACGTGGAGGTGGCAAGACTTGAGAAGAACCTTCCTATGCTCGCTACCATTTCCGGAGGTGCCCCTATGATCGGATTCCTCGGAACAGTGTCAGGTATGATCCAGGCATTCTTCAGAATGTCGACAGCCGGAAACAACATCGACATCACTCTCCTCTCAGGAGGTATCTACGAGGCAATGGTGACCACAGTCGGAGGTCTCTTCGTCGGCATCATCGCTTACTTCGGCTACAACTTCCTTACATCACAGATCTCGAACCTCGTGTTCAAGATGGAGAGAACAACCATCGAGTTCATCGATATGCTTCAGGAGCCTGCTGACAACTAATAAAGACACGGAAAAATGGCAATCAAGAGGACAACCAAGATCGATTCCAGCTTCTCGATGTCGTCAATGACCGACATCGTGTTCCTGCTGCTGATCTTCTTCCTGGTGACTTCGACGCTCATCAACCCTAATGCGCTGAAGCTTCTCCTTCCGAAGAGTACCGGCCAGGTGTCAGCAAAGGCAACAGTCAGCGTGTCGATCAAGCATTGGAAAGACACTGACACATTCTCTTACCATATCAACGGCGACGAGACTCCAGTAAGGTTCGACCTGATTGAGGACGAGCTCATAGACCTCCTCCAGGCAGAAGAGGATCCTACATTCTCGATTTACGCAGATGAGACCGTTCCGATCAAGGAGGTGGTACAGGTTATGAACATAGCCAAGAGAAATCATTACAAGGTAATTATGGCGACTTCGCCAGAATAGGACAGAATATGAAACAGTATCTTGAAGAACGTGAAAGACGCGAGAAGATTGCAAGGGTGACAGGAGTCGCCCTTACGGTGCTTCTGCACTGCGCACTGTTCGGATGCTGTTTCCTTATGGGCTTCAGCTATCTGAATCCCCCTCCGCCTGAAAAGGAGCAGATCCTCATAGACTTCAGCGAGATGGAGGTACAGAAGCCGAAGCAGACCCTTCACGGATCAAGACCAGCGGCTGTGAATCCCAAGCCGACAGAGGATATAAACCTCGTCCAGAAGTCCGAAGCCCAGAACATCGGCACCCAGACCAACGAGGCGCCGGAGGCGACAGTCGACGACTTCGGCGATGTGGAGACACCGCAGCCGGAGCGCAAGAAGGAGATTGACCGCAGGGCACTCTTCTCTGCAGCCAACAACAAGACTCAGAAGGACACTCTTGCGATGCAGACTGCAGACCGCGTAAGCGAAGCACTGACAGAAGGTCACGCCCTCGGCAACACGATTACCGGAGAGACATCCGGAGAGCCTAACGCCAAAGTAGCGGGAAGAAAGGTGGTCGGATCACTCCCTAAGCCTTCTTATGGGATCCAGGCTTCAGGAAAGGTGGTAGTGAAAGTGTGGGTCGACAACTACGGAAACGTGCAGAAGGCCGTTCCGGGAGCAGAAGGAACAACAGTAAACGACAACACCCTCTGGCAGGCGGCAAGAAAGGCCGCGCTCGGAGCGCACTTCAATATGGACAGCGACGCACCGGCAATGCAGGAAGGTACGATTACGTATATATTCAAATTAAACTAACAGAATATTGGCGTGAGCCAAATAATATTTATTAACAAAAAACAGGTCGGGAAGACCACAGAAAAAAATGGAAGACAACAGAAGAGGCGGCGGAAATGGCCGCAGAACAGAAGGCCGTAGAGAGTACGGTGACAGAAGAAACGGATCAGCTAACGGCGACAGAAGATCATTCGGCGGCGACAGACCGCGCAGATCAGCCGGCAGCAGCGACAGAAGATCATTCGGATCAGGTGAAAGAAGAAGCTTCGGCGACAGAAAGCCGTTCGACGGCGAGAAAAGAGGCTTCAGATCAGCTGAGAACAACGGCGAAAGAAGATCATTCGGAGACAGAAAGCCGTTTGACGGAGAGAGAAGATCATTCGGCGGTGAGAGAAAGTCATTCGGCGACAGACCACGCAGATCATTCGGTGAAGGCGGCGAAAGAAGATCTTTCGGCGACAGAAAGCCATTTGACGGAGAGAGAAGATCTTTCGGCGGCGAGAGAAAGTCATTCGGCGACAGACCACGCAGATCATTCGGTGAAGGTGGCGAAAGAAGATCATTCGGTTCAGGTGAGAGAAGATCATTCGGCGACAGAAGAAACGACAACAGAGGTGGCAGAAAGCCATTCGGCAGAGGTGGAGACTTCAACCACTTCCGTAATGAGGAGGAGAGCGGAATCAACAAGATGATCAGCAGAAAGCCAGTGCTTGATGTGAACGCATTCTCTGACAACGATATGGTAGAAACTCCTATCAAGGATGAAGTTCGCCTCAACAAGTTCATCGCAAACTCAGGTGTATGCTCAAGAAGAGAGGCTGACAACTTCATCCTCGCAGGTGTAGTTACAGTAAACGGAGAGGTAGTGACTGAGCTCGGAACAAAGGTGAACATCTACACTGACGATGTAAGATTCAACGGCGAGAGACTCAAGGGCGAGGAGAAGGTCTACATCATTATGAACAAGCCTAAGGGATATGTGACAACTGCAAGCGACCCTCACGCTGACAAGACAGTGATGGATCTGCTCAAGGGCTGCCACACAAGAGTGTTCCCTGTAGGACGACTTGACAAGAACACCACAGGAGTGCTTATGTTCACAAATGACGGTGAGATTGCAGAGAAACTTACACACCCATCATACGACAAGAAGAAGATCTACCAGGTGTCACTTGACAACAAGCTCAAGCAGGAGGACTACGAGAAGATCCTCAGCGGTATCGAGCTTTCTGACGGCTTCATCAAGGCAGACGAACTCGAGTACATCGAGGAGGACGACCACCGCAAGCTCGGCATCGAGATCCACTCAGGAAAGAACCGTATCGTAAGAAGAATCTTCGAGTCACTCGGCTACGAGGTCAAGGCTCTCGACAGAGTGTATTTCGCAGGTCTTACAAAGAAGGGCCTCAAGAGAGGTGAGTGGAGATTCCTTTCAGAGGGCGAAACCAACCTCCTGAAAATGGGTGCATACCTTTAATATATAATATGAGCGGTATTAACACTAAGCATCGCGCTGGATTTGTCAACATCATCGGTAACCCGAATGTGGGCAAATCCACGCTTATGAATGCCCTCGTGGGCGAGAAGCTGTCCATCGTGACCGCCAAGGCGCAGACCACAAGGCACAGAATTATGGGAATCGTGAACGGAGAAGACTATCAGATCGTCTATTCCGACACTCCAGGCATCCTGAAGCCTAACTACAGGCTGCAGCAGAGCATGATGAACTTTGTAGACACCGCCATCGGTGATGCCGACATCATCCTCTATGTGACCGACACAATCGAGAAAGGCGACAAGAACGAGGAGTACATCGCGAAGCTCAAGAACATCCAGTGCCCTGTGATCCTGGTGATCAACAAGATCGACATCAGCAGCCAGGAGCAGGTGATGGAGCTTATGAAATGGTGGAAGGAACAGATTCCTAACGCCATCATCTTCCCTGCATCAGCCCAGGAGAAGTTCAACCTTGACAACATCTTCGACACCATCGTGAGCAACCTCCCTACAGCTCCGGCCTGGTACGACAAGGATGTGTTCACCGACAAGAACCTCAGGTTCTTCGCATCGGAGATCGTAAGAGAGAAGATTTTCCTCAACTACAAGGAGGAGATTCCTTACAGCTGCGAAGTCGTTGTGGAGGAGTTCAAGGAAGGTGCTGAAAGATACGACATCAGCGCTGTCATCTATGTGATGCGCGAGACCCAGAAGGGCATCATCATAGGCAAGGGAGGACAGTCTCTCAAGAAAGTCGGCACACAGGCACGTATCGAGATGGAGGATTTCTTCCAGAAGAAGGTGTTCCTCCGCCTTTTCGTGAAGGTAGATGAAGACTGGAGAGAGAACAAGAAGGAATTGAGAAGATTCGGTTACGAATATTAAAAACAAGTGAGATAGAAATGAGTTTTGACGACATCGACATCCCGGAAGAGGATCTTGGCATCGAGCAGGAATCTGACGATGAAAACCCGATAGAAAGCACTCCGGGCAAGTTTGACAAACTTTTCGGCGAGAACAGCAGGAAGCACAAGCTCTCCCGTATGTTCAAAGACTGGTACATAGACTATGCGTCCTACACCGTCCTTTACAGAGCCGTGCCACATCTGGTGGACGGACTCAAGCCGGTGCAGAGACGTGTGCTCCACGCTATGTGGCGCATAGACGACGGCAGCTACACAAAGGTAGCGAACATCGTCGGACAGGCTATGCAGTTCCACCCGCACGGAGACCAGTCCATCCTCGGAGCCCTCGTGTGGATCGGCCAGAGAAACTATCTGGTTGACTGCCAGGGTAACTGGGGTAACATACTCACAGGTGACTCAAACGCAGCTCCGCGTTACATCGAGGCTAGATTGAGCAAGCTCGCGAAAGAGATTATGTTCAATCCTAAGATCACCAACTGGATGACCTCTTACGACGGACGTAACCAGGAGCCCGTAGAGCTTCCGGTGAAGTTCCCTATCCTGCTTGCACAGGGTACTGAGGGTATCGGTACTGGTTTCGCCTCGAAGATCCTGCCTCACAACTTCAACGAGCTTATCGACGCTTCGATCTGCGTTCTCGAAGGCAAGGACTTCGAGATCTATCCTGACTTCCTGACAGGAGGTTCGGCAGACTGCTCGAAGTACAGCAGCAAGAAGAAGGGCGGCAAGATCAAGGTACGTGCAAAGATCGAGAAGATAGACAAGAACACCTTGTCAATCACCGAAATACCATTCAGCAAGACTACCGATGCAGTCAAGGAATCGATTGTGGAGGCTAAGGAAAGCGGTAAGATCAAGATCAAGAAGATCGATGACCTCACCAGTGCTACAGCCAACATCCTGATCCACCTTCCTAACGACGTGTCTCCGGACAAGACCATCGACGCCCTCTATGCATTCACTGCCTGCGAGGTGTCGGTGACTCCGAACACCTGCGTGATCCACGAGAACAAGCCTCAGGTACTCAGCGTGAACGACATTCTCCGTCACAGTACCTATCACACCAAGGACCTGCTCGGTCAGGAACTTGAGATCAGACTCGGAGAGCTTGAGAACGAGTGGCACTACAACTCACTTGAAAAGATCTTCTTCGAGAACAAGGTCTACAAGATCCTTGAGGGAGACGCAAAGACTTGGGAAGACCAGCTTCAGGAAGTCTTCGACACAATGATGACCTACCAGAACCTGCTCAAGAGACCTATCCTTATGGAAGACATCAACAGACTGGTGGAGAAACCTGTGAGAAAGATCTCCAAGTTCGACACCAAGGCCGTGGATGAGAAGCTCAAGGGCATCGAGGCAGAGATGGAGGAGGTAAAGAACCACCTCGCACATCTTACCGAGTACACCATCAGATACTTCAAGAACCTCAAGAAGAAGTATGGCAAGGCATATCCGAGACTTACAGAGATCGTGGAGTTCGAGTCAATCGAGAGCACACGAGTAGTAAGCAACAACGCCAAGCTCTATGCAAACAAGGCAGAGGGATTCGTCGGCACAAACCTCAAGAAGGAGGACAATGCAGAGTTCATCTGCGACTGTTCTGACCTTTCTGAGATCATCGTCATCCACAAGGATGGTAAATATATGGTCACCAAGGTGAGCGAGAAGGCCTTCCTTGGAAAGGACATCCTCTACGTCGGCATCTTCAACAGAAACGACCAGAGAACCATCTACAATGTGATCTACCGCGAAGGCAAGACATCTCTCAGCTATGCAAAGAGGTTCGCAGTAACCGGAATCACAAGAGACAAGGAGTACGACATCACCCAGGGCACACCTGGCTCGACCATCCTCTGGTTCACAGTCAACGGAAATGCCGAGGCAGAAACAGTGAAGATCTACCTCCGTCCGCGTCCGAAGCTCAAGAAGCTCATCGACGAGTACGACTTCTCGGAACTCGGTATCAAGGGAAGAGCTTCAAGAGGTAACCTCGTGTCAAAGAACCCTATCCAGAAGATCACCCTCAAGTCAAAGGGTATCTCTACTATCGGAGGAAAGGACATCTGGTTCGATGAGGACATCCAGAGACTGAACGAAGACGGAAGAGGTCTGCACCTTGGTCAGTTCAACACAGGTGACCACATCCTGGCCATCTTCAAGGACGGAACCTACTACACCACTACATTCGACCTCAGCAACAGGTACCAGGGCAACCTTCTCAAGATCGAGAAGCTCGACCTGAACAAGGTATACACCGCACTGTACTATGACAAGGCTGTAGGAGCGTTCTACATCAAGAGATTCTCATTTGATGTGAGCGACAACACTCCGGTATGCTTCATCGCAGACTCAAAGGGTTCATACCTTGTGGCTCTCTCTGACGACAAGCACCCTCAGGCAGAGGTGACATTCGGAGGCAAGAACGAGAACAGGCTTCCTGAGCTCATCGATGCAGAAGAGTTCATCGCCAAGAAGGGAATCCAGGCAAAGGGCAAGAAGGTAAGCCAGTACGACGTGAAGACGGTTGAGTTCACCGAGCCTCTCCACAAGCCGGAGGACGACATCAAGCCAGAAGAGTCTGAGGCAGAGAACCAGGCGGGAGAGATCGACAATTCGGAGGTAGAGGATCCTATCGACCTCGATCAGCCGGAGGACGACATCCAGCTGAGCCTATTCTAAGAACATACTGTTATGACAATATCACTGACAGGACTTATGGGATGCGGAAAAAGCAGCGTCGGGAGGGAACTCTCGAGGCTGCTTTCCTGCCATTTTATGGACCTGGATGAAGTGATAGTGCAGCGCGAGGGCAGGAGCATTCCGGAAATATTCGCTCAAGACGGGGAGAAGGCTTTCCGAAGAATGGAACTGGAGGCCTTCAAGGCCGTGACCGAGGGTGCGGAGGGACAAGGCACCGTTCTGGCGCTCGGCGGCGGCACGGTGACTACAGCAGAGTGCGCTGACATAGCGCACAACAGGACTTTATGTATATATATGAAAGCGTCTGTACAGACGCTTAAGGCCCATCTCGAAGGGCAGACCGAAGGTCGTCCTCTTCTTTGCGGGCAGGACATCGAGGAGCGCCTTGCGCGACTGATGTACGAGCGTGGCCATATATATGAAAAAACCGCCCATATCATCATAGATACAGACGGTAAATCTATTTCTGAAATCGCTCAGGAGATCCTTAGATCATCTCATCACGTTCGTTGATGTCCTTGACGCGGAGCTGGATGTTGGCTGTACCGCGATAGTAGTTCTCCACAATCGAATAACATACGTCTATCGGATTGCCTGCCTTGATGTGGTCGAAGAACTCCGCCATATTGAAGGCTATTGCTGATATGTGGTGGTACGGGTGTGACTCCTGGATCAGCTCAAGCTTCAAGTGACCACCTTCTGCACCGACTTTGCGACCGTTTCCGTTGTCGTAGACGTTCTCTGTCAGGAAGATTGGCGCGCTGTTGCCCGGGCCGAAAGGCTGGAACTGCTTGAGGATACGCAGGAACTTAGGGGTCATCTGCGAGAAGTTCAGTCTGGCGTCGATGTCCACTACAGGGGTCTGCATTGCAGGTATGATGGCATTTGAGATAAACTTCTCTATCCTTTCGCAGAAGGTGGAGAGATTCTCCTCCTTGAGCGTAAGACCTGCAGCATAGAGGTGACCTCCGAAATTTTCAAGAAGGTCCGAACAACTCTCGATGGCGTCATACAGGTCGAAGCCGTGTACGCTTCGTGCAGATCCTGTCACAAGTCCCTCCTGAGACTTTGTAAACACGATTGTCGGCTTGTAGAATGCCTCGACAAGACGCGAAGCCACGATTCCCACGACACCTTTGTGCCACTCCGGATTGTATACTATTGTCGCATTGCCGCAAGAGAGGCAGTTGCCCGAACGCACCATATCGAGTGCTTCCTGGGTAATGCGTCTGTCAATGTTCTTTCTTTCGTTGTTGTGCTCGTTGATCTCGGTACCGATACGGATGGCCTCTTCGGCATTTGTCGCCGTAAGAAGCTCCACCGCTATTCTTCCAGACTCCATTCGTCCTGCCGCATTGATACGAGGGCCGATCTTGAATACGATGTCGTCGATGGAGATGTGATTAGGCTCTATGCCTGAAAGCTGGATCATCGCCATAAGTCCCACGCGAGGTCTTTCGTTCAGCTGCTTAAGTCCGAAATGTGCAAGGATACGGTTCTCGTCAGTAACCGAGACGAGGTCTGACGCTATGCTGACCACAAGCAGGTCAAGAAGCGGAATCAGAGTCTCGAACGGGATGTTATACCTCTGAGAATAGGCCTGAACCAGCTTGAAACCCACGCCGCAGCCTGAAAGGTCATCGAACGGATAGTGACAGTCTTCCCTCTTCGGGTCAAGGACAGCCACTGCCTTTGGCAGTTCGTTTTCAGGAAGATGATGGTCGCAGATGATCACATCTATGCCTTTTTCACGGGCATACTCCACCTTTTCGTTGGCCTTGATGCCGCAGTCCAGGGTGATGATAAGGCTGAATCCGTTTTCCGCAGCCCAGTCTATACCCTTGTACGAAACACCGTAACCTTCATCATATCTTTCCGGAATGTAGAAGTCGATCCTTGATGTCAGACGTCTGAGGAATGAGTAGACCAGCGACACAGCTGTGGTTCCGTCCACATCGTAGTCTCCGTAGACCAGGATCTTCTCCGAACCGGTCACAGCCTGACGGACTCTCTCCACTGCCTTGTCCATATCCGTCATAAGGAACGGATCATAAAGGTTGTCAAGGCTTGGTCGGAAGAATGAGCGTGCCTGTGCGAATGTGTTTACGCCTCTCAGGACGAGGAGTTCCGCAAGTACCGGGTCAACTCCAAGTTCTGAGGAAAGCTGCCCTACAGTCTCAGGGTCAGCGCTTTCACGTAAAATCCATTTCTTTTCCACAAGCATAGCATACAAAGATATGGATTTTGTTTCAAATTCAGAATTATTTATGCTATTTTTGTGCTTTATTTTCAATAGAGTAGGATAATAATATATATAAACCAGAAGAATATGAGCAATATGGACCTCAACGAGCAGGAGCTGTTCAGAAGAGAATCGCTCTCAAAGCTCAGAGAACTTGGCATTGAGCCTTATCCGGCAGCACTCTACCCCGTAAACACATCCGCAAAGGAGATCAAGGAGGGCTATGACGAGGCTGCAGGCAACTTCCAGGAAGTAGTCATCGCAGGACGTATTATGTCACGCAGAATTATGGGCGCGGCATCATTCGGAGAGATCCAGGATGAGACAGGCCGTATCCAGGTCTACATCAACCGCGATGAGATCTGCCCTGGCGAGGACAAGACAATGTACAACACAGTGTGGAAGAAGCTCCTCGACATCGGAGACATCGTAGGAATCAAGGGCTTCGCTTTCATCACAAAGACAGGACAGCTCTCAGTGCACTGTAAGGAACTTACTCTCCTGAGCAAGTCACTCCGCGTGCTTCCTATCGTGAAGGAGAAGGACGGAGAGGTGTTCGATGCATTCTCAGATCCGGAGCTCAAGTACAGACAGCGTTACGTAGACCTTATCGTAAATCCACAGGTTCGCGACACATTCATCAAGAGAAGCCAGATCGTGGCTACAATGCGTGAGTACTTCAACGCAGCAGGCTGCCTCGAGGTGGAGACTCCTATCCTCCAGAGCATCCCAGGCGGTGCGACAGCACGTCCGTTCATCACTCACCACAACGCCCTTGACATTCCTCTCTACCTCCGTATCGCAAACGAGCTCTATCTCAAGAGACTCATCGTCGGCGGTTACCACGGAGTCTATGAGTTCGCAAAGGACTTCCGCAACGAGGGTATGGACAAGACTCACAACCCTGAGTTCACTTGTATGGAGATCTATGTAGCCTACAAGGACTACATCTGGATGATGGAGTTCGTGGAGAACCTCCTCGAGAAGATCGCCCTCAAGCTTCACAACCAGACATCAGTGACTATCGGAGAGCACCAGGTAGACTTCAAGCCGCCTTTCCGCAGACTCCCTATCCTTGAGGCAATCAAGGAGTACGCAGGAGTTGACGTTGCGGGAATGGATGAGGACCAGCTCCGCGAGACCTGCAAGAAGCTTCACGTGGAGATCGACCCTTCATTCGGCAAGGGCAAGCTCATCGACGCAATCTTCGGCGAGTACTGCGAGAAGCACCTTGTACAGCCTACATTCATCACTGACTACCCTGTGGAGATGTCGCCTCTTACTAAGCGTCACCGCACAAACCCAGAGCTTACTGAGCGTTTCGAGCTCTTCGTATGCGGTAAGGAGCTTGCAAATGCCTACAGCGAGCTTAACGACCCTATCGACCAGTACGAGCGTTTCCAGGATCAGCTCAAGCTCAAGGACAAGGGAGACGACGAGGCTATGTTCATCGATATGGACTTCGTACGCGCACTCGAGTACGGTATGCCTCCTACATCAGGACTCGGTATGGGAATCGACCGTCTTACAATGTTTATGACCAACTCCCCTACCATCCAGGATGTACTCTTCTTCCCTCAGATGAGACCAAAGAGCAACTAAAACACTATAAAAAAGGCGCCCACTTAAAGTGAGCGCTTTTTTTATAGATTCATATTATATTCCTACTCCCGAATCAGGATCTTCCAGTTCCGGCTCTTCGCCTGGAGCGAGGGTTGTGAAGCCGTCAAGGTAGACTGCCGATGTGCGGCTGCCCAAGGCATTCAGGCCGTAGAGGTAGACCACGTACTCGGTCGAAGGCTCAAGGCCTTCGATGGTATATTCCTTATTCTTTCCCCTCTGGGGACTCTTCTTGATGTTGTAGATTCCGTCAAGATACTCTTCTATGGTCTTTCCTTCCGCATCAGCTGCTTCCTGATAGCGTGCGAGGTCGTGCTGGTATATGTCCTCATCGCTCCATCCGTCACCAAATGCGCTCTTTGGAATCAGACCGCAGGACCAGGTATAGTTCTTGTCGTTTGTCGCTACTGTGAGAACCACCTTGTCATTGTAGACGATCTTGTCTGAGATGTACACCGGCGCAACCCAAAAGGTCTGGGAAACTCTGATGTCAATGGAAGGAAGGGTTGCGTAAGACAGGGTTACGGTTGCCTCGCGTCCCATAGTGTCTGTCTGGTTCTTTGAAGCAATGAAAGCCACCGCTGCTTCCTCTTCAAGGACCTCTATCTTAAGCCAATCCTTGTTTGTATTTGCAAAGATTGTGTCGATGACCACGATTACCGAATCGAACTCATCGCGCATTGTGTCGATCTGGATCTCATAACGCTCCGGATGGTTGATGCGATACTTTACCTCTTCACCGTCATACGGGTTCACAAGCCTGTATGAAACCAGGGCGGTGTCTCCTTTCGAGGAGATCTGAACAACTTTCCTGGACACTCTGAAAGAGGTAATCTTAGCAGCATACTCGTCCTCACAGGAAAGCACTGCAGCTGCAGCCAGAAAGACAACACACAACAGATTCAAATATTTCTTGATGCTCATAAAGCTAGATTTTTCAACTTTGCTGCGAAGATAATCCATTCCGCCGAGTTTCGCAAATCTGAAAAATGCTATCTTTGCATATTATTGATACTTAACTTTCGCAAATGCGAAAGTACCTTATTTTTGAGACCGTCAGGTCGATTGTAAGTCCTCCTCCTGAGGAGGAGGATTTAGGAGGAGGGTAACGTAAATATAGGAGGTGCGGTGGGTAAAAGTTTCGCAAGTCTCACCAAACTTCAATATATCAATAATCTATCACTTGCGAAACTTGAGCGATGGCTATTATCAAGGAATTGAAGGGATGTACTCCCGTTATCGGAGAAGGAACTTATCTCGCTGAAACTGCGGTTCTTATCGGAACCGTCCAGACAGGAAGGGACTGCAGCATATGGTATGGAGCGGTGCTCAGAGGCGACGTTGGCGCCATCCGTATCGGCGACCGCGTGAACATCCAGGACAACGCCGTACTCCACGCCACCAACCACGTATCTGAGTGCATAATCGGCAACGACGTGTCCATAGGTCACGGGGCAAATGTGCACGGTGCCGTCATAGGCAATGACGTGATCATAGGTATGGGAGCTATAGTGATGGACAACACAGTGGTTCCGGACGGGACAATCATTGCAGCGGGAGCGGTCGTGACAGCAAACCAGAAGCTGGAAAGCGGAATCTGGGCAGGCATCCCTGCAAAGAAGATAAAGGACGGATCCCCTGAGATTCTTGAAAAGGCGCACGCCAACGCCGAACACTACCTTGAATACAAGAAATGGTACGAGTAATATGAGAAAAGAGACCATAACATCCGCACAGAACCCTAAGATCAAAATGCTGCTTGCCCTTCAGGAAAAGTCGAAGACAAGACGAAAGGAGGGGCTCTTCATAGTCGAAGGCAGACGCGAACTCGAGCACTGTATCAACGCAGGTTTCCGCGTCAGAACCTTGTTCGTATGTCCGGAAATAATAAATCCTCAGGATTGGGAATATATATATGAAAAGACCGGCTCACCCGTAGGGTGCGAGCCGTCTGTGGTGGAGGTCCCTGCAGTTCTGTACGACAAGATCGCCTACAGGGGCGGTACAGAGGGCATCATCGCCGAGATTGAATATATGGAAAGGAACCTCGCCACCCTGAAGATGAAGGAGAATCCTCTTGTCGTGGTTCTGGAATCCGTCGAGAAGCCCGGCAACCTCGGAGCGGTACTGCGCAGTGCAGACGCTTCCGGAGCTGATGCAGTGATCATATGCGACCCGCAGACAGACCTGTACAACCCCAACCTCATCCGCTCGAGCATCGGCGCAATCTTCACCGTACCGGTCGCCGCCGCTTCATCGGAAGACACAATCAAGTGGCTGAAAGACAACAACATAAAGATATACACTGCTCAGCTTCAGGACTCCGAGTGGTATTATGACACTGATATGACAGGAGGTACAGCAGTGATTATGGGCACAGAGGCCACAGGCCTGACTGACGTATGGAGGAAGGCAGCCGACGCCCATATAAAGATCCCTATGCTTGGCAGACTGGACTCGCTCAATGTGTCAGTCTCTGCAGCAATCCTGCTCTACGAAGCCGTCCGCCAGAGAAACAGCAGATAGCCTTATGAAAAAGTTCGGTCTCATAGGGCATCCTATAGCTCATTCGCTCTCCCCTGCCTTGTTCAAGGCGGGATATGACGGCAGATACACCTATGACCTCATTGAGGAAGAGAGCTTCGAAGCGGCATATTCCCGTTTTATTAATGAATATGACGGCATCAACGTCACTGCCCCGTTCAAGGAGCAGGCCTTCGCCAAGGCAGACATCCTGTCGGAGGAATGCAGGGCTATCGGGGCAGCAAACATCCTTATCAAGACCCCACAGGGCATCAAGGCCCACAACTCCGACTATCTCGGAGTAAGGATGTGGATCCAGGAAGTCAGCGGGAACGACGCCTCGCAGAGCGTGCTCGTCGTCGGGGCGGGCGGAGCCGGAAAGGCAGCGGCCGCTGCGGCTGCATCGCTTGGAATGCAGACCACGATCATCAACAGGACAATGAGCAAAGCCGCACAATGGGCTGAAAATCAGGGGATATATAAATATATCATCAAACCTGTCAAGGCTTTTGCCGAAGAGTTCAGACGCAGCGACATCGTCATATATACACTCCCTGTGGCACTTCCGCAGATCTCGGAGCTTGACAGGAGCGAGATCGAAGGAAAGAAGGCCTTGCTGGAGGCCAACTACAAGGATCCCGTACTGCGCGGAAACGGAAAGCTGTGGCTTTTGTACCAGGCCGTGACCGGATACGGACTTTTCACTGGAGAAAAACCGAATTTAGAGCGAATGTCCGATGTTATATGAGAAATATTGATTAACTTGCAAAGTTTTTGGGACGTTCCGAAAACAAATATAGAAGGTGCGGTGGATAAAAGTTTCGCAAGTATCACCGACCTTCAGTATATAAACAACTTATCACTTGCGAAACTTGAGTTATGTCATTAAACAAAGCAATGCTGATCGGTAACGTTGGTAGAGACCCTGAAGTACGTTACCTTGATGGAAATTCGGGAAATGCAAAAGTGGCGACCTTCACATTGGCCACAACCGAGAGGTACAGGGACCGCAACGGTGAAACACGTGAAAACACAGAATGGCACAACATCGTGGCGTGGAGAAACACTGCAGATGTCGTGGAAAAATTTGTAAAGAAGGGCACTCAGCTGTACATCGAGGGCCGCATCCGCACAAGATCGTGGGATGACCAGACAGGCAACAAGAGGTACACTACTGAGATCATCGCTGACACACTCCAGCTCCTGGGAAAGAAGTCTGACAACCCTGCAGCTGCACAGCCATCTGGCTATCAGCCTCAGCAGCCTCAGCAGCCAAGCTATCAGGCACAGCCTCAGGCACCTGCATACGCTCCACAGCCTGCAGCAAGACCTGCAGCCCAGCCTGCACCGGAGGCAGACCTTCCAGATGATGACCTTCCGTTCTAAAGATATTAACCAACATCAATACATTCAATAAAAATGAAACTTGACGTAGTACTCGGTCTCCAGTGGGGAGACGAAGGAAAAGGAAAAATCGTCGACGTACTTGCAGAGAAGTATCCTGTAGTCGCTCGTTTCCAGGGTGGTCCTAACGCCGGTCACTCGCTTCATTTCGATGGCAAGAGCTTCGTTCTCAGATCTGTTCCATCAGGAATCTTCAGAGAGGATGCAATGAACATCGTAGGTAACGGAGTAGTCCTCGACCCTATCACATTCAAGGGAGAGTGCGACAACATCGCCCAGAAGACAGGAATCCCTGTAAACAAGCGTATCGTGATCGCAAAGAAGGCTCACCTCATCCTTCCTACTCACAGACTTCTCGATGCAGCCAATGAGGCAGCTATGGGTAAGGGCAAGATCGGATCGACCCTCAAAGGCATCGGTCCTACTTACACAGACAAGATCAGCCGTCACGGTCTCCGCGTAGGTGACATCCTCGCTGCAGACTTCGCTGACAGATATGCAAAACTCCAGAACCGTCACATCACTCTTCTTAACCAGATGGGTTACGAGTGCGACCCTCACGCTGAGGATGCGGAATTTATGGAGGCTGTGGAGTTCCTCAAGACTTTTGAGCTCGTAGACTGCGAGTACCACGTGAACAAGCTTCTCGAGACCAAGGAGATCCTCGCAGAAGGTGCCCAGGGTTCTATGCTTGACATTGACTATGGTTCATATCCTTTCGTGACATCGTCTACAACATCTTGCTCAGGTGCTTGTGTAGGACTTGGCGTAAGCCCTCAGAAGATCGGTCACGTGTACGGAATCTTCAAGGCGTACTGCACACGCGTGGGCAGCGGTCCTTTCCCTACAGAGCTCTTTGACGAGACAGGTGAGAAGATCCGCGCTATCGGACACGAGTTCGGAGCCGTTACAGGCCGCCCTCGCCGCTGCGGATGGCTCGACCTTGTAGCCCTCAAGTATGCTGTGATGATCAGCGGCGTCACCGACCTGATTATGATGAAGTCAGACTGCCTCGACACATTCGAGACCATCAAGGTCTGCACATCGTACATCGTGGACGGACAGCCTTCAGACCAGTGGCCATTCGACACATTCGCTAACATCGAGCCAGTGTACACAGAGTTCAAGGGATGGAACACAGACCTCACTCACTGCCGCACAGAGGAAGAGCTTCCAACAGAGTTCCGCGACTACATCGCCTTTATGGAGAGCTACCTCGGAGTTCCGATCAAGATCATCTCAGTAGGTCCTGACCGCGAAGCGACAATTATGAGATAAGACAATAAAAACCGACTCACACAGAGCCGGTTTTTATTTTTATATCGTTATTTGAAAAGCAGCTGAGCGAACTGGTGGAGGCTGCGGCGCCAAGACTGCCATTCGTGGGCTGTCTCTGGAGAGATGTAGAAGTGGGCATTCATTCCAGATGCCTTGAGGGCTGCAGTTGTCACCTCCTGGTTGTGTCCCCAACGAGGATCCTTGAGCTCGTGGCTTCCGTAGCTGATGAAAACCAGGTCATACGCGTCTCTGAAGCCCTCTGTCTGATCTGCTTCCTCAACGCTGATGACACCACCACTGAACATTCCAAGGGCTGAGAAGACATCAGGATTCTTCATTGTGATGATCTTTGTCTGCATTCCTCCCATTGAGAGTCCTGCCATAGCGCGGTGCTTCCTGTCGGCTTTAGTACGGTATCTTGCGTCCACCATCGGGATTATATCATTGATAAGTCTGGTCATAAATGCGTCAGCCCAGTCTGAAGGGAAGCCCATCACTCCTGGCTTAGGTGTCCACGAGCCGTTATCCATAACGATGATGAACTCTTCTGCCTTGCCCTCTGCAATGAGGTTATCCATAATCAGGCCTGCCCTACCCTGCTCTGACCATCCGTGCTCGCTCTCACCGTAGCCGTGCTGGAGGTAAAGCACAGGATAACGCCTCTTCTTGTTCTGGTCGTATCCCGGTGGAGTGTAGATGAAGCAGTGGCATATCCTGTCTTCTGTCTGAGAATAATAGTAAACCTCTCTCACATCGCCGTGAGGCACATTCTTCAGAGCGTAGAAGTCCTGATCGTGAGCAGGCACTTCTATGCCGCTTCCCCAACGGCTTGCACCATAATAGTAGAGCGAACCCGGATCTGGAACCGAAGCTCCATCCACCTCAAACTGATAATAGTGGAAACCTTCATCCTGAGGAGCTGACTCACCGGTCCACACACCGTTCTCATCCCTTCTCATAGGGTACTTCACCGCACCTATGTCGAGCTTTACAGAAGTTGCATCCGGTGCAACGAGCTGCGCCCTTACCATACGCTGTGAGTTCACCATAGGATACTCTCTTCCTGGCTGGTTGGATGCTGACGGCACAAAGTCCTCCTTAAGAGTCTTTGTAATACGCTGCTTCTCAACGAAGGTCACCATAGCCTCAAGAGTTTCAGGGGCATACATTCCCATTCCGTGACCGCCTCCTTCCACCGAGTGAAATTCAGTAACGACTCCCGCCTCAGAAAGAAGCTGATGGAAATGAGTTCCCTGGCAATAAGGAACCACATTGTCCGCAGTTCCGTGGAACACAATAACCGGAGGATCAGATGGGTCAATGTATGTCGTCGCATTCAGAGCCTTGAAAGCCTCTTCATTGCCTTTGAACGAAAAACCCATTACAGTCTCTTCCGGAGTGTGGTTCCAGGTATCCTCATTGCCGCAGCACATATAATGAAGGTCTGTAGGACCTGACCAGCAGCAAGCTGCGTCAACAAGACTACTGAACTTAGTGTATTCTCCAAGAGCACCTTCCAGCTCCGCCACGCCGTTGCTTGTAGCGGCGAGGGATGCCAGATGAGCGCCTGATGAAAATCCGGAAGTCACCACGAAATCAGGATCGAAACCATACTTCTGCGCATTTCCACGCACATAGCGCACAACAGCCTTGATGTCGTGAATCTGCGCAGGGAACTTTGCATCTATCGAAGAACGGTGGTTAGGGGTCACAACTGCATAACCTGCATCAAGAAAGGCATTCACAATGGTGCCCAGGTCTGCCATACCCTTTGAATTATTCGAGTACCAGGCGCTTCCATAGATGTGGATAGCGACAGGATACACTTCCCTCTCAACCTTCGGGATGTAGATGTCCAGTGTATGATAGACCTGACCGTCACCGACATAATCAAGATCTGCAAACTGCTCAGAACAATGAACATCAATCTTCGGCATCTGCCAGCCTCCGAACCCTCCGGCAGGCTGGGCATATGCAGAAAGCGCGCAAACCGCACACAATACTACAATGCTGATCCTTTTCATATAACTTTATTCTTTTAAAAGTACTTTATCTATTTCCTCGCAGGCTCATCCAGACCGAGCGAAGGATGCTTCTTCGACGAGAAGAAAAGCACAAGCGCAACTGCAATAGCCACTACGCCGAGGAGGATGAACACATACTCAGCGTGGAGGGCGGCTGACACTTCCTGTGCGTGGTTTCCCGCCTGGGTGATCTCCCTTGTGAAGATCCTGCCCACATAGATAGGCACAGCCCACATTCCAAGGTTCTGCACCCAATAAATGAGCGAGTACGCGGTACCGAGGTTCTTTTCAGGGATGATCTTCGGCACAGACGGCCACATCGCCGAAGGAACGAGCGAATAGCCGATTCCGAGAAGGGCTATGGACATATAGGCATATGCCGGTACGCCCTGAGGGGCGAAGGTTATGATAAGGTGCGACACAAGCACAAGTGCCGAACCCACTATCATCCAGGTTGTCGCCTTTCCCACCCTGTCAACAAGCGCTCCGAAAAGCGGAGTGAAAAGGATGGTGAAGAACGGAATCATAGCCAGAAGGACAGTGGCAATGTCCAGATTCACGCCAAAGAGAGGCAGGAGAATGGACACGCCGAACTTCTTGAATCGTATCACGCAGCAGTAGAAGGTCACACAAAGGATCGCGATCATCAGGAAGCGTGGATTGCTGAGCACCTTCCATATGTCGGAGAAACGGAACTTGTCCTCTTCCGCAGTCTCCACCTTGTCAGTCTCTCCTGTCTGACGGTCAAACTTAGCGTCCATAGCCACGAATATAGCCCAGAGGATGGCACCGACCGCAAGGACGGCAAGGCCGATCAGGGCCGGCCTGTTGGTTTCCGCCAATGTATATATCTCCCCAAGGGCCTTCTGCTTCACGATCATAGGCGCCACAAGGATGGCTGTGGCCGTACCGAAGCGGGCGATAGCCAGCTGCAGGCCCATTGCCAGGGCCATATTCCTGCCCTTGAACCATTTGGCGATGGAACGAGTTACCGAAACGCCGGCGATTTCGCTTCCGAGGCCAAAGAGCATACAACCCACGTATGCTACAGTGAGCGAGGTCTCAGGCTTGAAACCGGCGGAAATTGCGAAAGTCACAAGGCCGGCACCCAGCACCATCATCGCAACGAAGATGGAGCCCACAAGACGGACACCGAACCTGTCGAGCAGCGCACCGCAGACGATCAGACCTCCCCAGATGCAGAGGAAGGAATATCCGCTCGCATAGAAGCCGTAATCCTGCATATCCCAGCCAAGCTCAAGAAACTCAGGATTCTTGAACAGCTCGGAAAGCGAAGAGAACATATCATCAAAGAAGTACGAGGCGAACATAGGAACAACAAGGCACGCCAGCGCAAGCCAGCATGCCCATCTGTTGTCCTTAAGAGTATTTTTAAGGGTTGACATTATTTCTTGATGTTTGGAAGTTCAAGTCCATAGCCTTTCTTGCGGTCCTCGACCTTGAGGAGGAATGACATCACGAAGGCAACGACACCGAACGATGCGAAGATTATCATAGGAACAAGGTAACCACCTGTAGCCTTGAGGGCGTTTCCGATGATGAGCGGAACGAAGCAGAGACCTACGTTCTGGATCCAGAAGATGAGTGAGTATGCACTTCCGAGGATCACAGGATCGATAATCTTAGGAACTGATGGCCAGAGAGCCGCAGGAACCAGTGAGAACGAAACTCCGAGAACCACGATGAGAAGGAGTGCGAACCACTTCACAGGATAGAGCGGAAGGAGGAACGCGAAGCTGAGGTGGCACGCGATCATAATGATTGCACCGATCATAAGCATTGTAGCACCCTTACCCTTGTTGTCAAGGAAGGCTCCAAGGAACGGAGTAAGCACCATTGCGAGAATAGGGAACCATCTGAAGAGGTCAGCAGCCTCAGATGCAGGGATCTGGAGGGTAACCTCAAGGAAGTTGGTCGCATATCTCTGGAATGGGAAGATTGCCGAGTAATAAAGTACGCAGAGAAGAGCTACAAACCAGAACATCTTGCTTCCGAAGATCTTTCCGAGGTCGCTTACCTTGAAATCTTCACTTGATTCGCCACCTGCAACGATGCCTTTCTGTCTGTCAAGCTTCGCATCCATTACTGAGAATACGATGAAGTTGATGAGACCGATCAGAAGGAGAACCACGCAGAAGAGGATAGGAGCCTCTACATTACCGAACTTGTCAGCAAGACGTGGGGATGCTGAAAGAACTGCGAATACTCCAAGACGTGCGATTGCCATCTCCAGACCCATTGCCAGAGCCATTTCCTTACCCTCAAACCACTTTGCAATAGCCTTTGAAACGGTGATACCTGCCATTTCGCATCCGCAACCGAAGATCATGAATCCAAGTGATGCGAGTTTTGCTCTGCCTGGCATTGCTGTCCACCATGAGTTGAGCCACTGGCAGAACTCTGTCGCCTGGAACCACTCTGTGATGGCTACATATTTGATTGCTGCTCCTACGACCATGAGTGATGTCGAAAGGATACCGGTGAAGCGTACTCCCATCTTGTCAAGGATGATACCTGCAAGGATAAGAAATCCGAACACGTTGAGCATATACTCAGATGCGGCGTATGTTCCGAAGACCGAACTGTCCCATCCTCTTGAAGACTCGATGAGAGACTGAAGAGGTGACATCACGTCCACGAACATATACGCGAAG